>QZKK01000245.1 GCA_003599475.1 Desulfobacteraceae bacterium | reverse complement strand
TTTAGAAATGAAATCCTAAGGAGCATAAAAGAGGGCCACCCGGCTGCTTAGACGAGCGAATAAAATGGGAACAGCTTGAAGCGATTCAGCTCTTCCAAACTTTAATGATCGTCTCATTCCTTCATGTCCAAACCATGCCCATATAAAAAAAACATGTCCATGAAACTGGGATTTTGGGACATATTACTAAAGGGCCCAATATGTCGATTTCATGGACACGACTCCAAAACGTATCGATTTAAATGCTTTTTATCGACACGTTATTTCTTCATGTCGATAAGATCGACATGTTGTTTTGAAAGGATCTCATATCCCATGGCCTTCTCTCTCAGGCTGGCCGTCCAAAAGAAGTCCAAAAGAAATTGACAAAAGGTGCCTATCCGGTTCATTATACGTCTCGGAAAATTTTGCAAGACACTGATATTTCATTGAATGATGGGATATTGGGCCAGGCAGGAACACCGCGAGTGCGGGACTGAAGACAAATTTCCGCCGGAGCCTTCATTCCGATTGTGAGAGAAATGGACATTGGATTCGATCTAGGGATATTTCTGACCGGTATCGCGATTTTTTTCCTGCGCGTGGGGGACGTCACGCTTGGAACGGTGCGCACCATCAGCACCGTCCAGGGGAGGACAATGACGGCCTTTTTCCTGGGCTTTGTGGAAGTCTCCATCTGGCTTTTCGTCATCTCGACCGTGGTCGGCAAGGTGACGACCCATCCCGTGCTGGGAATTTTTTATGCGCTGGGTTTTTCCACCGGCAATGTAGTCGGCATCCTGCTCGAAAGGAGGATCGCCCTGGGGCATACGGTGCTCCGGGTCATCAGCAATCAGAAGGCCAAGATGATGGCCGAAAAGATCCGGGAGTTGGGACACGCAGTGACCACCTTCGAAGGGGAGGGGCGATCCGGGCCGGTCAGAGAGCTTTGCATCGTCTGCCGCAGGAAGGATCTGAAGGAGATCATCCCTCTGGTCAAAAAAATCGAGCCCGACGTTTTTTATCTCACCGAACATCCCGACCGCGTCAGCAAAGTCTATTGCCACACCAATCCGAACCCGACCGGTTGGAGAGCGATTTTCAAGAAAAAATAGGGAAAGGTTCAGCGTCAGCGTTCAATGTTCAGAGGTTTCAGGGGGTAAACGGCGGGAAACTCTGAACGTTGAAGGTTGAACGGATATCATGGAAAATCATCGTGCGGACACGCTCATTATCGGCGGAGGCGTCATCGGCCTCTGCATCGCCTATTATGCCGCGGAAACGGCGGGCACGGTCGCGCTCATCGAGAAGGATCGGATTCCCGCCGGAAGCTCCTACGGAAATGCGGGCTTGCTGGTTCCGAGCCACTGTTTTCCGCTTGCAGACCCTTCGATGATGCGGGAGGGAATCCGCCAGCTTTTTCATCCTGCCGGCGCGTTTGCGATCCGTCTCCGCGCGGAACCGGAGCTCTTTTCCTGGCTTTGGCGGTTTTTCCGTTCCTGCCGCAAGGATCGTTTCTTCCACGCCGTCCGGGTGCTGAAACAGTTGGGTGAGGAAGGAATCTTTCTTCACCATGAGCTGGCCGAAAAGGCTCAAGGTCGATACCGATACCGCCGGAGCGGCATGTTGATGCTCTATAAGAAACCGGATGGTCTCAGGAAAGACGCCCGGCAGTTGAAAGAGCTCGGTGCGGAGTCCCATGTTCTTTCGGCGCAAGAAACCCGGGAGCTCGAGCCTTCGATCCAGGCAAAGCTTGCCGGGGGCATTTTTCATCCTTCGGATGGAATGCTCCAGCCGGCTTCTTTCCTGAGCTGGCTTGAAGGGGAGGCGGGAAAAAAAGGGGTTTCGATTCACACGGAGACCGAGGCTTTCGATTTTAAAATCAGCGGCAGGCGGATCGAAAGCGTTTACACCACAAAAGGCGCCTTTCGGACCGGGAGAGTGGTGATCGCCGCAGGCGCCTGGAGCCCGAAGCTTTCCCGAAGGCTGGGCCTAAGGCTTCCGATCCAGCCGGGAAAAGGCTACTCCCTGACCTTTGCAGGCCGCCCCGAAGCTCCACGCCATCCGCTCATTCTGGCGGAACCTTTCATCGCCGTCACCCCGTTTGAAGATATGCTGCGCATCACCGGTGTTTTCGAGCTATCGGGATTGGACAGGGCCATCGACCCCCAAAGGGTCCGCCGCATACACCGGCACGCAGGCGCATACATCCCGGGGCTTTCGGAGAGGAAACCGGTTGAAATCTGGAGAGGCTTTCGCCCCTGCACGCCGGACGATATTCCCATTGTCGGGAAGTGTGCACCCTTTGAAAACCTGTGGGTTGCCTCCGGACATGCCACCCGGGGGATTTCCCTGGGGCCCTGGACGGGAAAAAGGGTAAGCGAAATGTTGATGGGGAAAGCGCTTCCGTTGGAGAAGGAGCTGAGCCCGGAGAGATTTTCGGGCACAACTTTTTAAGGCTTCTTTGAACGATTGAAACGCGGATTCTTCTTTTTGGGTTTTTTCTTCCTCACCGAAAAGCCGAAATTTCCCAGTTTCCTCCCGAGAGAGTAATAGCGGCCGTGGACGTAACAGAGGGGGGAGGTTCGGGAAAGCTCGAAAGCACCTGTTTTCGGGTTCAGGTACCGGCTGTCTGCATTTACCGCGACGACCTCGGATAAGAATGCGTGATGGCTTCCCAATGGGATAATCTCCTTTACCACGCATTCGATGTTTACCGGCGACTCCTCGATGAGGGGCGCTCTCACAACGCCCGCCTTGCCGGGGGTAAGCCCGGTTTCCTTGAACTTGTCGAAATTCCGGCCCGATCGAACCCCGCACCAGTCGGTTGCACGGACAAGGGGTTCCGTCGTGAGATTGATCACGTACTCCCGGTTTCTTTCGATGATGCCGTAGGAGTGCCGCTCCGGGCGCAGGGAAATGTAGCAGAGGACCGGTTCGGTGCAGAGCGTTCCGGTCCAGGCAACAGTGATGATATTAAACTCTTCCCTCACCGCCCCGCAGCTTACCAGGACAACCGGCAGGGGATAAATCATGGTGCCGGGCTTCCACTGGACTTTTTGAACCATCTCCGCTTCCGTGAAATCGCCTGAAGGTTCGAAGATCAGAGGCAGCGGGGCACTACCGGGAGCAGGCTCCGCCGCATCGAGGCTCGTATTTGTCGGTCAACTCTCAGGAAGCTGCGCCGGCAATTTCGATCGAAGTTTCGACCCCTGCATGACAGCAGGGGCGGCTAACCCCTTTTTTGCCGGATACTGGTTTTTTCGTGCAGCGCCTCGTAGAGCTGCTTGGTGATCGGGCCGGGTTCTCCGTCTGCAATGATCTGATCGTCGATCGTGACAACCGGCATCACCTCGATGGTCGTACCGGTTAAAAACACCTCGTCTGAAACAAACATTTCGCTCTTTGTAAAAGCCTTTTCGATCAATGGAAGGTCGAGCTCCCTGCAACATTCGATGGTCATGATCCGGGTGATCCCGTTTAAGATGTGATGGTCCGCTGGATGCGTCAGGATCACTCCGTCTTTTACGATGAAAAGATTCGAGATCGTCGACTCGCGCACCACCCCTTCTGCGGTGACAAAAACGGCATCATAGGCACCGGCCTCGACCGCCTTCTGTTTTGCAAGACAGTTGGCAAGGAGCTGAACCGTTTTGATGTCGCATCTTCCCCAGCGGATGTCCTCAGCCGTAACGACCTGAACCCCTTTTCTTCGCAGCTCTTCGGACACTTC
The DNA here is from genome assembly GCA_003599475.1 of Desulfobacteraceae bacterium. Next base: position 28,602 of record QZKK01000245.1, on the reverse strand, counting down.
CCTGACGGGCCGGACGGTCATGATGACCTGAACGCCGTTTACACCGGAAAAAGCGTGGCTTCGGGGGGCAACCCCCCGGGAAATCTGAAGGTACACGCTGGCGCGCTCCATGCCGGAGCGGCTCAAGATCTCGCCCATGATTTTCTTTATGTGATCCCGTGAAACCGGGGGATAGGAAAGCTCGCGCAGCGAACGTTCGAGCCTATCGAGGTGTTCCTCGAGTCCGAAAAACTTTCCCTTGTAGCTGTTTACCACCTCGTATACAGCGTCTCCAAACTGATAACCGCGATCTTCGATCGGAACCATCGCCTTTTCGATCGGCAAAAACTCCCCGTTGACAAACGCAAGCTCCGGCATGTTCCCACTCCTCTCTCTATTTTCAAGGTTCAACATTCGGCGTTAAGTTTGACAGACTCGTAAAAAGTCCTAAAACCGTCATGCCGGACTCGATCCGGCATCCATAACCTGTTGAGACCACTGGATTCCGGCTTTCGCCGGAATGACAAAAAGGGTCAATTCTCGACTTTTTACGAGCCATCAAGTTTGCTTTTCAGTATTACTGCTTTGAGCTTTGAGCTTACAGCTTTGAGCTTTCAGCTTTGAGCTTTTTCTATCCCCGCCCGATATAAGGCTGCTTCACCGGAAGAACGACCGCTTCCAGCATGTTCGTATCCGGCGGCAGCGTGACCATCAGCAGGGCTGTTTTTGCGATCTCTTCGACCGAGATCATGATTTCAGCTCCCAGATCCCTTCCGCTTCCGGGGCGCCCGTCCGCACGCCGTTCGACGAGGGTATTGCCGGGATTGAGGCAGCTTGCTGAAATGCCGAACTCCCTCCCGTCCAAAGCGGTGCACTGGGTCAGCGCCCAGACGGCCGCCTTGCTGGTGGTGTAGGGAGCCGAATGCTCTCTGGGCCGCTTTACCGCGATGCTGCCGATGTTGATGATCCTCCCGCCTCCGGCCTCTTTCATGATCCTGAAGGCCTCCCGGGTGCAATGAAACGTCCCGGTGACGTTGGTGCGCAAAACGCGGTCCCAGGTATCGTCCGTGATCTCGTCGATTCTTCCTCCTCCGAAGGCGCCGGCATTGTTGACCAGGATATCGAGCCGGCCGTACAGATCGATCGTCTTTTCGAACAAGGCCTTCACCTGCCCCGGATCGGTCACGTCGGTGGCAATGGCTGTCAATCGTACGCCCATTTTCCCGAGTTCTTCGGCAGCGGCCTCGAGACGATCGGAATTTCGCGCGGCGATCACCACCGAGCAGCCCTCATCGAGAAAGATCCGGGCGATCCCTTTTCCGATTCCGGAACCGCCTCCGGTCACAACGGCCACCTTCCCGTCGAGTCGACCCATCGCATGCTCCTTTCAAAAGAATTTCAAATTTTTCTAGAAATCAAAGAACAACCGGGATGTCAAGAAAAGTTCACAAATGGAATGATGGAATATTACAATGCTGGAATTATGCGTTTAAATGAGCTGAAAGATGAAAGATCAAGGAAAACTCGATTTCCTTCGGGCCGTAAGCTTTCATCTTGCCGGCTTGTCTTCCTGAATTTTCAGCATTCGTACAGGAGGTCGGGAAAGGATTTAGCCGCGAGGGGGAAAAGTATACGCGAGTTTACGATCGCCCGTCCCCATGCTCTTGTTCGGCCTTCTTTTGCCTCTTGATTATTACCATCAGGCTGCGAAGGGCTTCATTTACCGAATCAGGGTCGGGGAAATACTCAGCCACATCGGGATCGATCACTACGACATTGGTGCCATCCTCATATCGCTTCGCATACTTTCCTCGAACTCCACCGCTGAAGTCGTATTCTTCAAGCATGTCCGGATCATTCTTCATTTTCTTCATATCTGAGTCTCTCTTTATTTGTCGTCAATCTGGCACTAATAATTCGGATTCGGTCGTCTCTTTCCGTATGGACGACAACCAGCAGACGCCCTCTTAGGGATTGCCCAATCAAAACAAAGCGTTCCTCGTCCTCGGAGTGCAGTGGATCGTATATCGTCCTCGAGAAAGAGTCGCGGAACGCGGTGCTTGCCTCGTCAAACGAAATACCATGTGCTTTGATGTTTCGCTGTGCCTTCTTCGGATCCCATTCAAACATCAAGCCCATAGGATGTCAATTTTCCCTTCGTCAAGGCCTATATTTGTTTATTGAGGACGATTACAAGCAGTGCCGAAAAGGCAAAATGGCTATAAAAACATTCGCTTATAGCAATAGCAACAGATTCCGAAAAAGTCCCGGATTTGTGTATCTGATATATTAGACCATTTTAAAAACCTTATCAAATATCCCAATATTCCTCGTTATCTGACATGGTGGCATCAGGGCTTCGAAATGTCCACGACAACGATGCGCAATCGATTTCGATCTCCCTTCGGGATGAGCGACTCGAGCGCGCTGGAAAGATTACGTTAAGCGGTGGAATCGACCAATACCAAAATTGCCAGGCACCGCCTGACCTTTTCCCTTTTTATCAGATTCTTCAGGCGCTGCCTGTATAATCTGAGTGGGTAAAGATTCAAAAACCTTGCAGGCTGTTGAAGAAAGTGATTTATAGGACCGATTCGGCTTTCTTTAACAAAAACTCCGGAGGATTGAGATGGCGCAAAAATACAAGATCTTGATGTACGAGAAGATGCACAGGCAGGGGACGGATCTGTTGGCCCAGAAATGCGATCTCGTCTATGCGAAATCCTATGAGGAAAAGAGCCTGGTCGAGCAGGCTGCAGATGTCGATGGAATCGTCATCCGCGCAAACGGGGCGGTTTCCCGCGCAGTGATCGAAGGGGCAAAAAAACTAAAGGTGATCGGAAGGCACGGGGTCGGGCTGGAAACCGTCGATATGGCGGCAGCAAAAGAGCGCGGGGTCAAGGTCGTCTACACCCCCCTTGCCAATATGGAAAGCGTTGCCGAGCATTTTGTGGCGCTCGCATTGATGCTTGCCAAGAAAATCCGCCTTGGAGACATTGCGCTGCGCGAAGGGAATTGGAAGGCCCGATACGAGCTGACGGGCATGGAACTTCGCGGAAAGACGCTCGGAGTGCTGGGATGCGGGCGTATCGGACGGCAAACCGCGCGGATCTGCAGAAACGGCTTCGATATGAGAGTGCTCTATTACGATGTCGTCGGCTGCCCGGAAGTCGAAGAGGAACTGAACGTTTCAAGGGTCGGCAAAGAAACCCTTTTTTCGGAATCCGATTTTATCTCCATCAACCTCCCGCTGATGCCGGCCACCCATCACTTCGTCAATGCGGGTCTGCTGAAACTGATGAAGCCGACGGCCTTCATCGTCAACATGGCCCGGGGCCCGATCTGGAAAGAAGACGATCTGGTCTCCGCCCTGAAGGAAAGACGCATCGGCGGCGCGGGATCGGATGTCTACGAAACAGAACCTCCCCGGAAGGATCATCCGCTGTTTAAAATGGATAACTTCGTCGGAACCCCTCACATGTCCGCCCACACCGAGGAAGCCATGATCCGGATGAGCATGGTTGCCAAAGACATCCTGGCGGTACTGGATGGGAAGGAGCCGGAGTTTCCGGCAGCGTGAGGCTTCCTGGGGACAGCCCGTGATCGACGATTCCGCAAAAGAAAAAATGATCCGCCTGCTGGGAGCCGGAAATTTCTCCGACGCTCGCGAGGACAGAACCTGCTACGCTTACGATGCCACACGGCGGAGGTGCCTTCCGGATGCAGTGGTTTTCCCCGAAACCGTGGAATGCATCTCCGGACTCCTTAAAGTCGCCAATGAATTCGGAATACCGGTTGTGCCCCGGGGGGCCGGAAGCGGATTCACCGGCGGCTCCATCCCGGTCGAAGGCGGCATCGTTATTGTGATGAATCACTTCAACCGCATCCTCGAAATCGATACCGACAACCTCCAGGTCACGGTGGAATCCGGGATCGTCACATGGGACCTTCACCAGGCGGTCGAAAGCGTCGGGCTCTTCTACCCGCCGGATCCCGCCAGCATGAAGCATTGCACGATCGGCGGAAACATCGCGGAAAATGCCGGGGGGATGCGGGCGGTAAAGTACGGGGTCACCAAGGACTACGTCATGGGGCTTGAGGTCGTATTGCCCACCGGGGAGATCCTCCGAACGGGATCCCGGTGCGTAAAAGATGTGGTGGGCTACAACCTTACGCAGCTCTTTGTCGGCTCAGAAGGAACGCTGGGCATCGTTACAAAAGCCATCTTGAAACTGCTGCCCCTGCCCGATACGCAAAAGACATTGACCGCAGCATTTCCAACCATGGATGCGGCTGCAAAAACCGTATCCGGGATCATCCGAAGCCGGATCATTCCGACCACGATCGAATTTATGGATCGGCATTCCATCGGCGCGGTCGAGCAGCACCTCCGTTTAGGGTTGCCGCTGCATGCGGAGGCTTTGCTGTTGATCGAAGTGGATGGCGAAAAAAATCAGGTCGAGAACAGTATCGTCAGGGTAAAGGAGGCCTGTGCGGCAAACGGCGCCATCGAAATCAAAATCGCCTCCGACAAAGCCGAACGGGATCTACTCTGGCGTGCCAGGCGGGCGATTACCGTCTCTTTGCTTCGATTGCGTCCCAGGAAAGTCAACGAAGATATCGTCGTCCCCAGATCGAAGATCCCGGATATCATCGACCGGATCGACCGGATCGGGAAAAAGCACGGCTTGATCATCGTCAATTTCGGGCATGCCGGAGACGGAAACATCCACGTCAATGTCCTTTTCAGAAACGATCCGGAAGAAGAGAAGCGGGCGGAAATGGCGGTCGACGATATTTTCAGGGAAACCATTTCGCTGGGGGGGCTCATTTCAGGCGAGCATGGAATCGGAATCACCAAGAGAAAATACATGAGCTGGTGCCTCGAAGAACCGGTGCTCGCCCTGATGCGAAGCATGAAAAAGATGCTCGACCCGAATAACATCCTGAATCCGGGTAAGATTTTTCCGTGAGTATCAAACCACGAAATACACGAAATACACGAAAAATCCTGCAAATAAAAAAATCATCTGGTTTTAACGTGTTTCGTGATTAAAATGGACAATCATGAAAACAACGGATGAAAACGGCTCGAAATCCGTCTCGGCGGAAATCGACAACTGCGCAAAATGCGGCTCCTGCCGCAGCGTGTGCCCGGTTTTCGCCGAATACGGACTGGAAAAAAAGGCGGCCCGGGGAAAGATCGCCCTCTGCCAGGCCGCTTCCGAAGGGGCGCTGCCGCTTTCCGAAGGACTGGATGAGGCGCTGGAGGACTGCCTGCTCTGTCTGGCCTGCACCGAAAACTGCAGCAGAGGCGTTCAGACCCACAAGATCGTCAAGGCGGCCCGGGCGCAGCTTTTCCGCAAGCTCGCAAAAAAAGAAAAATATGGCGCTCCGTTTCCGGCAGCCCTGCCGGAGGCTGTTCCCGAAAGAAGCGGCCTGAGGTATTTCCTTCATGGCGGAGAGAACATTCCGCCGATCCGATGTCCATCTTTCCGGAAGACGCACGCGGAATCGTTTCAGGCGGCCGAGCCTGGCGATACGGTCCTTTTTTTCACCGGCTGTTTCATCGATCATGTGTTTCCGGCCGTTGGCGAAGCTGTCTTGAAGGTGTTTACCGCGTTGCAGTGCCGTGTCGTCGCAACGGATTCACAGGGCTGCTGCGGCGCATCTGCGGTTGCCTCAGGCGACATGGAAACAGCGAGATCTCTGGCCGTAGAAAATATCGAAGCCTTCGATGGAAATCATCCCGTGATTGTCGCCTGTGCCTCGGGCGGGCGCATGCTGAAATTCGAGTATCCTGAAATATTCGGCGAAGGGGACCCCCGGCGGAAAAAAGCCGAATCGTTGGCCGCCAGGACATTCGACATTTCCGAATACCTGGCGGAAAGAATCGGTATGCAAGTCATCTCTTCCCGTATAAAAGACAGATGCCGGCAGCCGCTTACCTATCACGACCCCTGCCAACTGAGCCGAGGCCAGAAGATCCGCAACGCGCCGCGGACGCTGCTCGAAGCCGCCTGCGGGGAAAACTTAATCGAAACCCGGCTTTCGAACCTCTGCTGCGGTTCCGGCATGGTTTACGGAGTCTCTTGTCCTGAAACCTCCAAAAAAATCCTCTCCAAGAAAATCGAGGATCTTATCCGGTCGGGGGCAAAAACCGTCGCCACGGGCTGCCCGGTCTGCATGCGCCAGCTTTCGAAAGGGTGTCGAGATAGAGGTGCGAACATAGAGATCCGGCATACGATCGAGATTCTGGCCGAGAGCATGGGGCTGTAACGATTGAGTGTTCAGAGGTTCAGCGTTCAGTGTTCAGGCCTACTGCCGAGTGAAAAAAAAATACAATCCTGGCAGAAAGACGCGAAGGCACAAAGGATATAACCTATTGATTTTGTTTGGTGCCTTAGTGCCCTTGACAGGATGGACAGGATAATACAGAAAATAAAAATCCTCTATGATCGTGAAGCCGCCAATAAAATCTGCCCGATAGAGTGGGGTAAGTCCACCAAATGAAAACGGTTGGTTGTGAACGCATAATCTTCACCGCTCTCATCGATAATGCGGATGTATCCATGGGCTGCAGCATCCTCATCAGGGATCATCGGGTAGAGTTTTCCTACCTCCAGTGAAGCCTGGTAGCCCCCATTATCGAGGCATAAAGCAAACTGCAATGTCTGGTCTCCGGTGTTTTTCATGATTGCTCATCAAGAAATGGAAGTTTCAGTTTGTACTCAATCTTGCCAATACCATGGGCTTCATACCAATGGATTTCAGCAAGCCTTATAGTGCCGTCAACCAACCGGACGTGTGCCATCCCCTTCAGCTTACGCCATCTTCCCTGACCGTATTGTTTGGACAGCCGTACACGTTCCCGTACGCTGCTGCCACTGGCGATCGATTCAACGTGAGTTATATCTCCAATGATCTTGAAATCCATAATCATAATATCAAGCTGCCGGAGATAGTGCAAACAGGAATCCGAATGGAAGACCCCCCCTCGTATGCCGAAGCGGCACGACCGGGCTTGTGTAAAACTACATGAACGTCGAACATCGAATTGCGGAATGAAATCAATTAATAATGAAAAAAGTCTCTTTCTCGATCAAATTGGCCGCCGCCGGCCGGCGGCTGTGCTTATATGAAACTTCACCCCGCCACCCTGGCCCTCCCCTATCGAAGGGAATCGAAGGGGGAGGGGTTGGGAATCGCTGAACCCTGAACGCTGAACCCTGAACACTGAACACTCATCTTAAGGATGAATCCCGGCCATCAGCAGTCCGATCTGTTCCACCTTTTTCCGGTCGCTCGTCGGGAAAGTATCCATGAGCCTTCCGCCAAACATCACGGCCACCGTATCGCAAAGAGTCAAGGCCTCTCTCAAATCTCCCGTCACAAGAAGGATTCCCGCCCGCTCCCGGGCTTTCAGCAGCACTTGCCAGACTTCTTCCGTAGCGCCGATGTCCAGACCCTGGGTGGGCTGCTCGGCGACGATGAGGCGCGGCCGGCGGTAAAACTCCCTGGCGAGAACCAGCTTCTGAAGATTGCCTCCGGAAAGCTGCCTGGCCAATGCGGCTGTAAAAGGCGGCTGGATTCGGAACTGCTCGATGAGGAGATCGGCCTTCTCCCGGGCCAGCGACCGGCGCAGCCAGGGTCCGACGGAAAATCCCCTGCGTGTGGTCAGAAGAAAGTTATCCACAAGATCGAGCCCCAGACAGACGGCCAATCCGCGCCGGTCCTCCGGAACATAGCTCAATGCGGCATCCCGAGGCGGATCGGAAAAAAAAGCCCTCCATGATTCTCCGAGAATTTTCACTGTTCCGGCCTCCGGGGGATTGAGCCCGCTGACGATCTCAACCAGCCGCTTCTGCCCGTTTCCGGCGACTCCGATGATTCCGAAAATTTCCCCCTGCCGCACCGTGAGATTTACATCCTTGAGCGTTTCATCTGAAAGCCCCTCGATGCGAAGAACGATCTGCTTGGGTTCCATGGGCTTCCGGTCCACCTGGAGCAGCACCTCCCGCCCGACCATCCGTTTTGCCAGATCCCCCTTCGACCGGACGGCTTTTGCGTCCAACTGATCCACCACGACCCCCTTGCGGAGAATGGCGATTTCATCGGCCAGGGCCATGACCTCGGTGAGCTTATGGCTGATAAACACGACGGCCTTCCCCTGGTCGGCCATTTGACGAAGTGCGCCGAAGAGCTGCTCCGTTTCCTGAGGGGTGAGCACAGCGGTCGGCTCATCGAATATCAGAACCCGGCTCTTGCGGTGAAGCAGTTTCAGTATTTCAACCCGCTGCCGTTCTCCCATGGAAAGTTTCGAGATTTTGACTTCCGGATCGATCTTCAGCCTGAATTTTTCGGCCAGGGTCAATACCTGCTCGGACATTGCCTTGCGGCTCATCCAGAACCGGCTCTCCTGCCCGAGAAAGACATTCTCGGCAACCGTCATGGCCTCAACCAGCATAAAATGCTGGTACACCATCCCGATTCCGCCCCTGATGGCGCTCTGGGTGGAATAGTTCAATTGCAGTCGGCCGTCGATATGGATTCGGCCGCTGTCCGGCTTCAACCGCCCGGATAGAATGTTCATCAGGGTGCTTTTTCCGGCACCGTTTTCCCCCAGCAACGCCTTGATCCTCCCGCCGTAAAAATCAAGTGAAATGTCCTGATTGGCGAGCGTAGACCCGAAAGATTTGCGGATGCTTTCGAGTCTCACCAAAGGGGTTGATGGGGCTTCCATCCGGTTCTACCTCAATCCGACGATCGGCTGGATGAACTGGGATTCCGTGTCCCATGGAAACAGGATCCAGGTGTCCTGGCTGACTTCCGTGATAAACGTATCCACCAGAGGCCGGCCGGCCGGCTTGGCATAAACGGTTGCGAAATGGGCTTTCGGCATCATGTCCCGAACCGCTTTGGCGGTTTTACCCGTATCGACCAGATCGTCGACGATCAGCCAGCCGTCGCCGTCCCCATCGAAACCCTTGAGAACCTCGACCTCACCGGTATGGTTCTGCCAGTCATAGCTCGACACGCAGACGGTATCGACCAGCCGGATATCCAGCTCTCTTGCGATGATCGCCGAGGGTACAAGCCCTCCACGGGTGACGGCGACGATCCCCTTGAAATAGTCGTGATCGAGCAGGCGCCAGGCAAGCGCCTTGGAGTCCCGATGCAACTGGTCCCAGGAAACAGGATAAGTTTTGGCGTACTTTTTGTTGTTCGGTTCGGACATGACGGAAATCTCCACGTTGTCAGGGTTTTTGGAACATTTGAATTTTGGTCATTAGAATTTGTTTCGGGTTTCGGATTTCATGCTTCGGATTTGCTTTTCTTTAATCCGGCGGCTCCATGTTGATTCCGAGAGCCGCAGGGGCTTCGATTCCATCTTTTTTAATCGATGAAGTCGCCAGAACCAGAACCGTAAGCGCGTAAGGGAGCATCAGCAGCAGCGATGAGGGAAGCTCGGTCCCGACGGCCTGGAGTCTGAGCTGAAATGCCATGACCCCTCCGAAAAGATAGGCTCCCAGAACCGCCCGCACGGGACGCCAGAACGCAAAGATCACCAGGGCGACGGCGATCCAACCCCGTCCTGCGGAAATTCCGTTGGACCACAGGTGGGTGTAGGCGAGAGAAAGGTAGGCTCCACCGAGCCCTGCGAAGAACCCGCCGACGAGTACCCCCGCCCACCTGTATGCGTGTACCGAAAGCCCGGCTGCCGAAGCCGCCTCGGGATTTTCCCCGACGGCCCGGGCTCCCATCCCCCACCGGGTATACCGGAAGAATACCCACATCGCCAGCGGAACGAAATAGGAGATATAAATCAGGGGATCATGCCGGAAAAGAATGGGTCCCAAAATCGGCAGATCCGAAAGAATCGGTATGGCAAAGGGATCGAAGCCGGGAGCGCTCAGCCCGGCATAGGGCGTGCCCAGATAGTTGCTCAAACTGGTCCCCAAAACCGTAAGGGCTAAACCCGATACGACCTGGTTTCCCAGAAATCCGAGGCATACGATCCCGTGGATTCCCGCAAACAGGCCTCCAAAAATGCCGCCGGCCAGAAAGCCTGCTACCGGACTGCCCGTAAGCCTTGCCGCCAGAAAGCCGGCGAGGGCCCCCACCATCATGATTCCTTCGATGCCAAGGTTCAGAATGCCGATCCGCTCGGTCAATATCTCGCCCAGTGTGGCGTACAGGATCGGGGTTCCGGACTGAATGGCGGCCGCCAGAAGGGCCAAAATGATCTCCAGATTCACAGGCGCCTCCGCATTCGGACGCGATACCGGATAAAAAACCCTGCGATCAGCACGACAAGGAGCACAAGCCCCTCCAGAATACCCCCGAATGCCGCCGGCACCTGAAGGTCGAGCTGGATGAGCTCCACTCCCACACGCAGCCCGGCGAGAAGATAGGAGGCAAGTCCGATATAGAAGGGATTCAACTGCGCCAGCCACGCCACCACGATTGCGGTGTACCCATAGCCGACCATGATACTCGGCTGAAGCCGGTTCAGGTTGGCGGACGCTTCGATAAAGCCCGCGCATGCCGCAAGCGCCCCGCCTGCGGTCATCACCAGGATCACCAGCCCGTCTATGGGAAACCCCGCGTATCGGGCAGCCCTGGGGTTTTCTCCGCCGGCTCTCAATTCATAGCCGAGCCGGGAAAACCGGAAAAAGATCCAGAAAGCCGCTGCAAAAAAAAGGCAAAGAAAAACTCCCCAGTTGATGCGGGTCGCCCCGATGGCGCCGATGACCCCGGCCGGCGGGAATTCCCTGGTCATCGGGAACCCGAAGCTCACCGGATCCTTCCAGGGCCCATACACAAGATAATCCAGGAAGAGGATGCCGATGTAATTGAGCATGAGGGTTACGATGATTTCATTGGTCCGAAGCCGGATTTTCAACAAAGCCGGAATCAGTCCCCACGCCCCGCCGGCGAGCATGGCGGAAATCATCATTGCAGGAAGCAGGACGCCCTGGTGGAGGTTTGGAAATGCGAGCGCCATCGCGGCGGCTCCGACGGCTCCCAGCGCAAACTGCCCTTCTGCGCCGATGTTCCAGACCTGCAGCCGGAATGCGACGGCAACCCCTAGAGAGCAGAGGAAAATGGGAATGGCTTTGACCAGGGAGTCCTCGAGCGCCCAGCCCGACCCGAATGCCCCTTTGAACAGCAGAACCATTCCGCCCACACCCGGTTTTCCCTGCAGGGAAAGCAGGAGGGCACCTGCAGACAGCGACAGAAAAATCGCGGCCGGAAAAAGAAGAAAGCCGCCGCGACTTAAGGGCGTCTGTCTCCTTTTGACTTCGAGACGGAGCATTCGGATCCCAATTAAAGTGTTCAGGTGTTCAGTGTTCAGGAATTCGGCTGCGCTGTCGACAGATTAAGTCTTTAAATGGATTGGATCGATGTTTCCTATTCGGCCAGTGACCCGCCTGAACACTGAACTCTGAACACTGAACACTCACTCGGTGGTGCCGACAACGCCTTCGACGAACCAGGTCATGCCCAGCAGATCCTTATCCGGGGGCAAGGTCCCTTCCGGGATGCGAACCGTCCCTTTTTGATCTTTGATCGGTCCGGTAAAAACCTTGTATTTCCCGTCCCTGATTTCCTGCTTCTTCGCAGACACCCGATCCTGGACGGCTTTTGGGACCATGGGTCCGAACGGAGCGAGGTCCACGATTCCGGTCTCAAGACCCAACCAGACCGATTCGCTCTTCCATGTCCCTTTTTGAACCTTCTGTACGGTTTCTACATAGAAAGGCCCCCAGTTCCAGACCGGTGCGGTCAGGTGCGCCTTGGGTGCAAAAGCGGACATGTCCGAATTGTAGCCGACCGAGTATATCCCTTTTTCCTGCGCGGCTTCCTGAGGACTCGGGGTATCCTGGTGCTGTGCGATGACGTCTGCCCCCACATCGATGAGGCTCTTTGCGGCTTCTTTTTCTTTGGGCGGATCGAACCAGGTTTTCGTCCATACCACCCGCACCTGGACCTTCGGATTTTCCGCACGTGCACCGAGGGTAAAGGCATTGATCCCACGGATCACTTCCGGAATCGGATAGGCGGCTACATAGCCAAGGATGTTCGACTTGGTCATCTTCCCGGCAACCATTCCGGACAGATACCGCGCCTGATAGATCCGGCCGAAATAGTTTCCCATGTTTTCGGCCGTCTTGAAACCGGAGCAGTGCATGAAGACGGTTTTGGGAAACTGCTTGGCCACCTTGAGCATCGGGTCCATGTACCCGTAGCTTGTGGCAAAGATCAGATCGAACCCTTTGCGGGCCATGTTCAGCATGACGCGCTCGGCGTCCGGTCCTTCGGGAACGGCCTCCACAAAAGAGGTTTTGACTTCCGGCAGTTTATCGACCATTTTTCTCCCCGTATCGTGGGCATAGGACCAGCCCGCATCCCCGATCGGAGACACATAGACGAATCCAACCTGCAGATCCTTGGCCGAAACAGCCGTCACCATTAGAAATAGAACAAGGCCCGCCACCAAAAACAGCGTTCTTTTTTTCACTTTCTACCTCCTCCTGGGAAACTGGGATTCTTCTCTTGGCGCTCTTCATTGACTCGGTTCATGCCCGATGCGCAAAGCTGTGATTCAACGAAAATGAAAAACGGAATATAACGACGTGCTAAATCCTGTCAACAAGTATGGCAAAGAGCATGGGGCAGAGAGAATGTCCAATGTCCAACGGAAAAATTGAGAATTGAGAATTGAAATAGCCGATCGATATTCAATATCTTAACTTAGCTTGATTATTGGAAATTTTACATTCTACATTGGACATTCTCTGGATCCAGGAGCACCTTCAGCGGCATCTCATCGCCCCCTTTGCCTCCCACCCGCGCGAGGGCTTTTTCTGCATCCTCGAGGGGAAACGTATGGGAAATCAGGTCTTCGAACGGGAATTTCTTTTCACGCACCATTTTGATTGCCGGACGAACCGCCCGGAAATCGTGGGAGAAGACACCCAGGATCTGTATTTCGTTTACGACCGCAAGATTGAGATCGATGGTAACCTTTTCTTTATAGAGGCCGGGCAGCACCAGCGTTGAGCCTTTCCCCGCAAGAGAAAGTGCAAGGGATGCGCCTGCAGGATTTCCGGTGACATCCATGACGACATCGGCCATCTTTCCTTCGGTGATTCGGCGAACGGTTTCGATCGGATCCACTGTTTCGGCATCGATGGTGAATTTCGCACCGAAGCGACGAGCTATCTGAAGCCGATCGCGATCCCTGGAAAGGCCGACGACGATGATCGGCGAAGCGCCGGATTCTTTTGCCACCGCCGTGGCCGCGATCCCCTGGAGGCCGGGGCCTACGATCACGACAGTCTGGCCGATGGAGACCCCCCCGATCTGCCTCAACCACCGGATGCCGTTTCCGAATACGGCGCAGACGAGCACTCCGACTTCGGGGGAAATCTCATCCCCGATTTTATGGACCATGGTTCTCGGATGAATGTAGACATAGTCGCTGTATCCGCCGAAAAGATGCGGCGGCTCCTTGCAGGAAATCATGGATCCATACGTATAGTTGCGCTCGCAGAGGGTATATCTTCCCGCAAGGCAGCTATCGCACAAGCCGCATCCGAATGCATACTCGAGCACCACCCGATCCCCTTCCGCAATGCCGGTCCTTTTCCGGGCCCGCTTACCGAGCCGCTCCACCCTCCCCACGATCTCATGCCCCAATATGATCGGATAGGGTCTCGGTCCCCGGGTGGCTCTTCCGCTGTAAATGGAAGGATCGGAACCGCAGACGCCGACCCGTTCCACGGCAAGCAGGCCGTCGTCTTCCCCGGTTTCGGGGAGATCGAACATCTGCATCTCGATCTTTTCGGGTCCGGTAAGCACCATCGCCCTCGCCTGTGTTTTCATTTTCGCCTCTTGTCGATTCCGATGTTTGAAACGCGCCTGCGGAGTTATGAACCGTCTCCTGACACTCCTCTTGCTTCATATTCTGATGATTTCGTCATGCCGATTTCGATCTCCGCCCGAGACGGAACTGCAGTTTGTCCCGACCCGATGCGGGGGCGGATGACGGAGTGCAGGACAACTGTGAGCCCCTTGAATATCTGCTGAATTCGACCGCCGTCACATTATGGAAGGTATGAAAAGGATGTCAAGACAAGTTTCGTCCTGCGGGCTCACAGGCAACCGGGGAGAGTCGCAGGAAAGCCTCCGGGCATCGTTGACTATTCTTTCCCTGCTGATATACTTGCAATCGTTCAGAGGATCCGGTTCAATACGTTTTTCCCAAGCGATTCGAATGATTCGGGAGGATGACCAAATGTCGGAAGTTTCTTTTGGAGGGTACAACGGAAAGATCCTGCGGGTGAATCTGTCGGAGGGCGCCACAAGGGTGGAAACCACCGATGAGGCTTTCTGCAGAAAGTATATCGGCGGCGCCGGATTCGTCGCCCGCCTTCTGTACAAAGAGGTTCCTCCGGGAACAGACCCGCTGGGCGCCGGAAACAAACTCGTTTTTGCGGCCGGTCCGATCACCGGCATCCCATTGCCGGGGAGCGGGCGCCATTGCGTGGGAGCGAAATCGCCTCTGACAGGCGGCATCGCAAAAAGCGAGGTCGGGGAGTTCTGGGGTGCGGAACTCAAAAGCGCCGGATTCGATGCGGTCGTCATCGAGGGGAAAGCCGCTTCGCCGGTTTACCTGTCGATTCGCGACGGCCAGGCGCGGGTGATGGATGCCGGCGCATTGTGGGGATTGAATACGAAGGAAACCCTTGCCGCGATCCGGGAAGAGCAGAAAGACAAAAGGGTTCGCGCCGCCCTCATCGGGCCCGGCGGAGAAAACAGGGTCCGGTTCTCCTGCATCATGCACGGGCTCGAAGATGCCGCAGGAAGAGGCGGTCTGGGAGCGGTTATGGGCTCTAAAAACCTCAAGGCCGTCGCCGTCCGGGGCACCGGCAAGCCGGCGATCGCGGATCCGGAGGGCGTCAAGTCCCTGAGGCAGTGGATGACCGAAAATATGGAAAAGGTCGCAAATTTCAGGGATTTCGGAACGGGCGCGGCAATCAAATTTTATGAGCAGGTTGGAAATCTGCCGGTTCGCAATTTTCGGGACGGAAATTTTCCCGGAGCCTCGAATATCACCGCCCAGGCGGTCAAGGAAACCATCCGCGTAGGAATGGACGGATGCTTCGCATGCCCGGTCAAGTGCAAAAAAGTCGTCGAAATCAAGGAGCCCTATCCGGTGGACAGGGCATACGGCGGTCCCGAGTACGAGACCCTGGGCGCATTCGGGTCGAATTGCGGAATCGACGACTTGAATGCCATCGCGAGGGCCAGTGCGATGTGCAACGCTTACGCCATCGATACCATCTCAACCGGCAGCACCATCGCTTTTGCCATGGAATGTTTTGAAAACGGCATCCTGACACTCGAAGATACAGGTGGAATCGATCTCAGGTTCGGCAATGCCGATGCGATGCTCGAAATGGTGGAGGCAATCGCCCGCCGGAAGGGGTTGGGAGATCTTCTGGCGGAAGGAACGGCAAGGGCTGCAGAAAAAATCGGAAAGGGTGCGGAAGCCTACTCCGTTCAAGTCAAGAAACTCGAGCTTCCCATGCATGAACCGAGGCTCAACAAAGCGCTTGCCCTCGGTTTCATGGTCAATCCCCACGGGGCGGACCACTGCTGCAACATGATCGATCTTGCCTTCAGAAATCCAAAAGACACATCCGTGGTCACCGTAGCGGACGCCGCTGCGACAGGAATGGAGTCGACCTCCTTTGATGACATCGGCCCCAAAAAAATCGCGCTTCTTCGGATCGTCCAGTTGAAAAAGATCGTCTTCGACTCCCTGACACTTTGTCAGTTCCTCCCCTACTCCCTCGATCAGACGGCAAGTGTGATGTCTTCGATCACCGGGTGGAAGATCACGGCAGACGAACAGCTCAAGGCGGCCGAACGAACCCTTACCCTGTGCCGGCTGTTCAATATCCGGCATGGATTTTCTGCGGAAGACGACAAGCTCCCGAAGCGTTTCTTCAGCCCGACTGCAGGCGGTGCATTGTCTGAGACTGCACTGAATCCTGAGCAGTTGGAAGAGGCGAAACGGCATTATTACAGCCTGATGGGCTGGGACGAAAAGGGGGTCCCCACCGCGGAAAAGCGGGAGGAACTCGGGATTTCATAGCCCGTTTGCCATTTCTTCGGCAGCCGGGGCCTGCCTGCCTTTGGCGGCTTCCCTGTGCAGAAAGTGGATCGTACAGGAGGACCGGAATTTGCAATACAACCCGGGGTCCCGGCAGCGAAGGCACGCCCCGCACATGTCGATCCCATATTTCATGCATCGAAAGCGCGCCTCGCGTTCCGGGTGATTTGCGCATCCCTGCATGACACTCGTTTCATCGGACATCGGGGATGGCTCTCTATGTGACGATAAACGGCTGCGAAGCCGCCGCTCCGGATTGTACCTTCCGGATCGCTTCTTCGAGCTTGGCACGGCTGGTCAAACCGGTGATCTTCTCGACCGGCTTTCCTCCCTTGAAGAACAGCACCGTCGGTATCGATCGGATCCCGTATTTGGCCGGAATCACGGGATTTTCATCCACGTTGAACTTGGCGAAAACAACCGAATCCCTGTACTCGGCGGAGAGTGCCTCGATGACGGGGGCAATCGCTTTGCAGGGGCCGCACCAAGGCGCCCAGAAATCGATGACAACGGGCTTCTCCGACTGGATCACTTCCGCTTCGAAGCTTTTATCTGAGACTTCCATCAGCTCGGACATTCAAACCTCTCTCAAATTTGCATATGCATCAGTTTAAAAATTCTCCCCCGGGCGCAAAGAACGCTCCCGTGGTCCCCAGTTGTATAAGAGTACCGAAACGGAAAAAGGTTACCGTTTTCGGATCGGACCGATAAAATAAGGCGATTTCATTTCCCCATCGTGCTTCCAGGATGCCGAACGGCAGTTGATTGACCTGCCGGCTGAAATCCCGCTTCACTCGGAACATTTCTCCTGCGGCAGGCCGGCTGCCGGTCGGATCCGAACGATGGTGGAATTGAACGTGGAGCCGCCGCCGAATCTCTGGGTTCGGCTTCCGGTGATGCTGTTTTGAAAATTCCCATCCAATCCGAAAAACTCGTGGGGCGCCCAGAGCACGCCGGGCGGAACCCGGCTGGTGACAACCGCCTTTGCAGCCGCCTCTCCGATATCGTTGAAAAGCAGAACCGGCTGGTCATTGCAAATGCCCATGCGATCGGCGTCTTCGGGGTTCAACCAGACCAGCGCCGGGATGGGGCCGTAGATCTCCTGAAACTGGGAATGGGTGTAGTTGGAAATCGCGCTTGCTAAAAGAACGAAGCACTCTTCCGGTTTGTCCACGGGGAATGCAGACGGAACCGGATCGGCGCCCGCTTCTTTTGCGGTTTCGGGATACAACTCGATGCGACCGGTGGGAGTCGGATAGGCATCCGGTGCAGCGTACCTGAGTTTGAGCGTACTTCCGGAAAGCAGATCGTCGAAGGCGCCATCTTGAAAGGCGTTTTCACAGGCTTTTTTCAGCGCTTCCCAGGGGTCTTCGTACACCCATGCTTCCTTGATTCCGACCCGTTCGGCAAGTGCAGCCATCACGTCCGGCTCATTTCGGCTTTCTGCGACAGGAGCGATCGCACGGTTCGATTTCCGCATGGACCCATGCGCCCATGGGACGACCAGATCCTCCTTTTCGAGATACGTCTGAGCCGGAAGCAGGATATCGGCAAAGCCGCAGGTCTCCGTCCAATGGGTGTCGTGGACCACCGTAGTGACGTCGCTCCGGCAGAACCCCCGGCGGAGAAGATTCTGGTTGGGCACCGTAACCGCAGGATTCATGCCGTAGATGAAGATGAACTTGAACTCCCCTTTGGCGATTTCCTCTGCGATTCGGACCTGGGAGACGACTTTTCCCTGCTTCCGGGTCATGCGTTTGCCGTTTAGATAAGCGTTGTCGATCGTGAAGCCCGCCTTGTTGCTGTAAAAAAATCCGCGGTGCTGCCCCAGGAGCGCCGGGATCAGGGATGCGGCGCGAACGCTGTCCGCCCCTCCGTATGACTTCTGCAAACCGACACCGATCATGGTTGCGCTCGGGCGGTAGTTTCCGTAATCGGCGGCGAGCTGTTCCAGGGCTTCGATTCCGATGCCGGAAACCGCCTCCGCAGACTGCAGCGTCCACTCGGCCGCCTTTTTCCTGTATTCCGCAAAGCCGCTGCACCATCGATCGATGAAGGAATCATCGATAAGGCCTTTTTCGATCAGGTACCCGGCGATTCCGGCGGCTGCTGCGGCATCGGTTCCCGGTTTCGGTCTCAGCCAAAGGTCCGCTTTCCGGGCCGTCTCGCTCTTTCTGGCATCGACGACTGCGATTTTCGCACCGTTTTCCCTCCGCGCTGCGGCCGCCAGATTCCAGATATGCGGCGCGCTGACGACCGGATTGTATCCCCAGAACACGATCAGCCGGTGGCGATGGAGCGACTCCGGCTGGATGCCGTAGCTTTCGCCGTAATGCAGCCGGAGCCCGGCGTGGCCCGACTGGCTGCAGAGTCCGTTGTCGGTTGTCGTCGCTCCGATGGCATTCCACAGCCTCAGCGAAAAGGTGCCGGATAAAAGCCCGGAGTTCCCCGCGTATTTCAAAAGGAGGACCCGTTCGGGCCCCCAGGTGTTCAGCGTCTGTGCGAGCTTTTCGGCAACCCGGTCGAGGGCGTCATCCCAGACGATTCGGGTAAAACTCCGCCCCGGTTTTTGTGCAGACCGGACCTGTGGAAACAGGATGCGGCCGGAGTATACGCGCTCTGCATCTTTCGCGCATCGGGGGCATGTAATCCCCCGTGTAACGGGACTTTCCGGATCTCCCTGAACGGAATTGAGCCTGCCTTCTCCATCCACACCGGCAATGACAGAGCAGGTGTCGTAACAGTCCCTGGCGCAAACGGTTCGAACTTCTCTCATCGTTTTTCCCTCACTCGAAGCGCTTTTTTAAAAAGGTCTTCGAGATCGTTAAGAATCCATAGGCGACAACCAGCGGAAACATCAGGTAGCGGATGAGCAACAGGCAGGTGAAGGTAATCAGGATTCGGGTGAGTTTTGAAAACAGCTCCTTGGTGAAGACGGCGGCGCCGGTGAGGGTCGCTTTGATTTCCGCCATGGAAATATCGGACTTGAATTTCTCCCAATCGGATAGAATCTGTTCCATCTGTTGATCGAGATCTTTTTCGATATGCTCGACGAAATATTCGGTTGCACGGAAAGATACCAGCGCGGATACCGGTATATAGAAGGTTGCAATCAACCCGGCGGCAATCACCCCGGATCCCAGGGAAACGAATCTTTGCCGGTATCTTTGGACAAATGGCGCAAGGATTTGCAAGGCGAAGCCGGCACCCAGAATATAGAGGCCGAGGTGGATGAGATTCGATTCGAAAAGGATCTTGCTGAAGGTGATGAGCAAGATACCGTAGAGCAGGAGCTTCCAGGTGAAATCGACAAGATCGTAGCTCGACTGAACGGCATCCCCTACCTCCAGCCGGAACCCGACTCCGATATCGCTCCCTTCGATGACGGCAAGCGAGCTTTTCAGGGTCGATATCAGCAGAAAGGATGCGGATTGCCTCTCCAGTGTAGACCGGGTGGTTTCCATCGCCGGTCCCCTGATCAGTCCATAGCAGATCAGCAGAGCCGCAAACATCGCGATGTAACGCCCCGCCCTGAAAACCATGTCTCTTTTTTTCCAGGGCGGGGCATCTTGATCTTCGAATTCCATCGAGCAACCCCGCGGGCAACCGATGCAATTCCGGCCTCCGGACCGGGCGGCATCATGGGAATCTTTTTTCTATTGGATGCTTTCCAGCTTGAATATCACCGGGCGCGCCCCGTCGGTGCAGCTTGAAAGGATGGCGCCCTTTTCCTTGATCCAGGGAAAATCCCCTCCGAATCGAAGATGGGTGATTTCCCGCTGGAGATCCGCAAATGCCCAGGCACAGAAGCCCTGCGGCATTTGGCCGTTTTCGCTGATAAACTCCTGCCCCACCGCAAGCCGATCGCATTCGGCCGCACCCGTAAAGGTCAAGGGGGGTCGATCGCCGAAAAGTTCCTTGTTGTTGAGCTTCTTTAAAACCGTAATCTTTACTTCCGCCATGGCTCACTCCCTTGTTCAGATGGTTTTTTCGACTGATTCGCCGCAAAACACGGATCGATTTAGATAGTATCGGATA
This sequence comes from Desulfobacteraceae bacterium, assembly GCA_003599475.1. Next base: position 8,396 of record QZKK01000245.1, on the reverse strand, counting down.
TCACATTTTTCATATCGGATCGAACAAAAACTCGATAAGCGGATCCGAATTACGAAAAAACCGCCATGTTTCGATACTTGACCCGGCTCCGATTTGCGTGTGAATATGAAGAACCTTTTTGTTCATTGCTCGAGGACGCAAGCCTGAATTCAAGGAGGATTACCGAAAATGGAAAACCGATACCATCGGGAAGGCAAGTGGTGGGTCAGCCCCTACAATTTCGAAAAAGAAGCCCGGGACGGATTCGAGATTCCCGAGAAAGTGGAAATCCACGATGCAACTCTAAGAGACGGGGAACAGACGCCCGGTGTCGTCTTCCGCAAAGAAGACAAAGTCCGGATCGCCCGGATGCTGGACGAAGTCGGGGTGGAACGCATCGAAGCGGGCATGCCGGCCGTTTCGGATGAAGACTTTCAGGCGATCAAGGAGATCGGCAAGCTGGGGCTCAAGGCAAAAATCTTTACCTTCGCCCGGGCGCTTCCGATCGATATCGACAAGGCGGTAGACTGCGGTGCCCACGGGGTCGTCATCGAAATTCCGATCGGCTATCCCAAGCTGAAATACCAGTTCGGCTGGACCTGGGAAGACGTGCTCCGCAAGAGTGTTGACTGCATCGATTATGCGAAAAAAAAGAACATGTATGCGGTTTATTTCCCCTACGATACCACCCGGGCGAGAGATGAAGATCTGACCAACCTCCTGACACGAATCATGCAGGATTCGCCCCCGGATTCGATCGGAGTGGTGGATACCATGGGATGCGCCCTGCCGGAAGCGATCCGGTTCCTGGTCCGGAAGGTAAAGAAACTGACAGGGCTCCCGGTTGAAATCCACACCCACAACGACTTCGGAATGGGGGTTGCAACCGAAATCGCGGCAGTGACCGCCGGTGCCGAAGTGGTCCACTCCTGCATCAACGGCCTCGGGGAGCGCACCGGAAACGCCGCCCTCGAAGAGCTGATGGTCGGGCTCCATATTCTGCTCGGAATCGAGACAGACTACCGCTTCGACAGGCTGCCGGCTCTCTGCAGGCTGGCCGAAGAGCTTTCCGGAGTGAAGCCTGCCGTCAACAAACCGATCATCGGCGCAGGCAATTATACCCGGGAATCGGGGATCGGGGTGGATCTGGTCATGAAAACACCCTTGGCCATGTTTGCCACCGCCCCGCAGCTTTTCGGAAGGGAAGGCAAAGTCGTCCTCGGGAAAAAAAGCGGCAAGGCCTCGGTCACCTACATGCTGGAGAAAATGGGCATCCGGGATGTCGGAGAGGAGAAGGTCGCAGAGATCCTCCGGGAAGTAAAAGGGAAAGGAACCGAAAAGCGATCACTACTGACTATCGAAGCATTCAAAGAGATCGTCGAGCGGAAACTGGGCTGATCGGAGCGCGCATTGAAAAGCGGAAGTTGGTTCGTAACTCGCAACTCGCAACGCGTTATGGTATACTTCAATCGATTTCGCGTGCTCGAGTGTCTTGAAGTACAGGATGCAAAATACATCCAAGCCGTTCATCCAGAAAAATGAAATGAAATGCGGGATGAAACAGTTTGAAGCCGCCGATGACGTTGGTTTGCTGCTCGATGTGATGCCCGGGCAAATTCGCCAGGCGATCGAATCTGCCGGGCATCTGGATCAGCTCATCGAAGTCGCCCTCGATCTCGGGAGAATCCCGGAGGCACATTATCCGGATCGGATCGAAGAACTCCCGGTGCGGGCAGCCTCCCGGGAGGAGATCGATTATGTCGTCAATCGGATCGGCAGATTCACCGATGACAACCGTGCGGGAATCGAGCGGACCCTCCATCGGATCTCGGCCATTCGGAACCGTTTCGGCACCGTCGTCGGCCTCACATGCCGGGTAGGCCGGGCAATTTTCGGCACCGTCGATATCATCTGCGATGTCATCGAAAGCGGCCGGTCTCTTCTGCTTCTGGGCCGCCCGGGCGTGGGAAAAACCACGCTGCTGAGGGAATCGGCGCGGGTGCTCGCGGAAGATTTTCGAAAACGGGTTGTCATTGTCGATACTTCCAATGAAATCGGCGGCGACGGGGATATCGCGCACCCTGGAATCGGCCGCGCCCGGCGGATGCAAGTCCCCTCCCCCCACCGGCAGCATGCCGTAATGATCGAAGCGGTGGAAAACCACATGCCGGAGGTGATCGTCATCGACGAGATCGGTACGGAAGCCGAAGCGATCGCCTCTCGGACGATTGCCGAAAGGGGGGTTCAACTCATCGCCACGGCTCACGGAAATACACTCGAAAATCTCCTGCAGAATCCGACGCTGTCCGATCTTGTCGGGGGAATCCACGTGGTGACGTTGTCGGATGAAGAAGCCCGGCGCCGCAGGACCCAGAAAACGGTTCTCGAGCGAAAGGCCCCTCCCACTTTCAGCGTGCTCGTCGAAATCCAGGAAAAAGACAGGCTGGCCGTGCACAGAGACGTCGCTTCCGTTGTCGACGCTTCCCTCAGGGGTCATCCCTCCCTTCCTGAGATTCGCATTCGAAAACCGGATGGAACCATCGAGGTTCAGGATAGAGAACCCGAATCGGAGCCGGCATATTTTTCGGAAGCACCCGTTCGACAGCCGCCGCCCGGTATGCCGAAACCGCGGACCGCACGGATTTATACCTATGGTGTCAGCCGGCAGCGGCTGGAGCGTGCCATTCAGAAGTTGAAGGTCCCCGCCTACGTGGTCACCGAAATCGATAAGGCCGATATGCTGCTCACGTTGAAATCTCAAAAGAAGAGGCAGCCCAAACGCTTGATGGGACTTCGCACCGCCGGCCTGCCGCTTCATGTCTTGAAAAGCAATACCATCCCTCAGATGGAAAATTTCTTGAGATCGGTTTTCGATACCAGCGACATGATCAAAAGAGAAGAGGCAGCCCTTCAGGAAGCGGAAGCCGCCGTCAGCGATGTCTTCGAAAAGGGGAATCCGGTCGAACTTTCTCCCAGAAACGCCCATCTGCGCTTCCTGCAGCACCAGCTTGTGGGACGTTATGGCCTGATCTCCGAAAGCAAGGGCCGTGACCCCTACCGCCGGGTGATCGTCTATCCGCTTTGAGAGCGTTCAGCGTTCAGCGTTCAGTGTTCAGCGTTCAGTAATTTGTAGGATGGATGGACACTACCTAGTATCCAGTATCCGGCATCTTTGGAAAATGCCCGAAACCCGAAACCTGCAAAATACGAATTCCTGTTACAATCAGCCTAAAAACGTGATAAAGGAATAGAAAATGATCAAAATCATCATCAATTTTAGTCATTTTAGTCATTTATCCATTTAGTCAATTTCAAAGACGATGGCTGGAAAACACCCTCATTCGGACGGCGAGCCCCGGCTGGCTTTCACGGAGATTTCCATGATCGCAGACGACCTCGCCGGGGCCTGCGATACGGGCTACGAGTTCCTCGATGCGCTCGGTTGTGTCAGTGTCCTGGTGGATTCAGATGCAGCCGATGAAGGATGTCAGCCGGCGGAAGGACTGCGGGTCTACAACACGGAAAGCCGCGGGCTGCCGCCAGACGCCGCTTACGGGAAAGCGTACCGAGCGGCCCGGATTGCCGGCAGAGGCGGGCAGCGCGTTCTCGTGAAAAAAACCGACAGCGCCTTCAGGGGACAGTTCGGCAGGGAAATCGCCGCCGTGATGGATGCCTTCGAGACCAGGCTCTGCTGCGTGGCGCCGGCCATTCCCGACTTCGGACGCACCACCCGGAACGGGTTCCAGTATATCGATGGCGTCCCGATCGCAGAGACCTTCTACGGGAAAGACCCCAAGAATCCGATATCCACCTCCGAAGTCGCCCTGCATGCTGCCGCCGAAAACGATCGACCGGTCGGGCGGATCGATCTGAAGACGCTGCGAAGCAAAGAAAACGCCCAGAGACTCGCCCGGTTGATTTCTTCCGGCAGCCAAGTCCTTGTCGTGGATGGTGAAACGCGGCAGGATCTTGACACCGCTGCGAGGCTGTTCTTGATGCGCCCGGAACGGGTGCTCTTTGTCGGAGGCCAGGGAATCGGAAACGCGCTGGCCGGTTTCTGCGATTCCACCGGTAAAAAGGACGGTTGGACAAAGGTTCCGGAGGGTCCTGTCCTGGTCGTCTGCGGCACGCTTCACCCCAGAAGCCGGGAGCAACTGGCCCGGATATCTAAAGCGCATCGTCTCGATTCCGTCCACATCCGGCCCGAAGATCCTCTTTCGATTGATGCCGCTTCCGAAAAGGCCGCGTCGCAACTGCTGGAGCAGATGAAGCAGTGCGGTATCGGAGCGCTCTGCACACCGGAGGATGCCGTCTACGAACCCGGTCTGGTCGAAAAGGCGATCTCCCGATCCGTGCGCCTTGTTTCCGATCGCATCCGGCTTTCCGGCCTGCTGCTCACCGGCGGAAGCACGGGCTATGAGACCTGCCGGGCCATCGGAATCAGGAGACTTTGTCTCAGAGAACGGATTTCACCCGGCACGGTCATCGCCCAGGCGCCCCCTTCGGGCATGGCCGTACTCATCAAGGGAGGATCGCTCGGAGAGCCGGACGCGTTCTTACGGTTCGTCGAAACCGTAAAGAATGTCTAATGTAGAACGTAAAATTTCCAATGACCAAATTAGAGGTTTCAGTGTTCAGGTTTTGCATCAGCGGAGACCTGAAACCTGAAACCAGACAACTGCAGAATGCAAACTCCTATAGATCCATTCTGCGCGTCCCCGCGTCACTGAAACAAATCAATTCCCCTTCCTTGAAAATTGGATATTGGAAATTCTACATTCTACATTCCAAGCCTTGACAAGGCCGAACCGGAGCCATACCTCTAAGAGTATCCTCGATCGTTTCTGGAACGAGGACGACAAGTCGCAGATGGTTTAACCTTAACATACCCTGCCGCGATCGACTTCTGCCGCTCGTTCGGGTCAATCCTCCAGAAGGGATTCAAGCCCGTCCTGTTCCGATCCATTCTCGGCCGCGAGGGTATTCTGATATGGTGACAGGCGGGCACCGATGCCGAAAATGGATTCGGATCGTCATTTCAGCCGCATCGAAGTCGTATTGAAAAGGATCATCCTTCGCCTGAAGCTCCTTCTTGCCCTGGAATTTCTGCTGCAGCTTGCCGCGCTTTTTCTCATCTTGTTCCTGGGGAGCCTATGCATCGAGGCCTCCAAGGAGATTCTCCCCTACCTCCCATTCGCCTATTCCCTGCTGGCGCTTTCATCCATGGCTGCAGCCCTGATTCTTGGGATCCGGAAGGCCGGAGCAAGGGTTACGGTTCGAAGGACGGCCAGAGGGTTGGAGCAAGAATACGAAGTTCTGAAAGACGATGTCACAAACGCCCTTCTCCTGTTCGACAGCAGCAGAGACAAGGGGGCATACGGTCCGGCATCCGGCGCGCCGATCCGGCAGGCAAACGCTCCGATGTCAAACGAACTGATCGCAGCCCATCTGAAGAAAACCGCCGACCAGGTTTCAAAGATTCATCCCGACCAGGCGGTGACTTTCAGAAAGCTGATGCCGCATATAAAATTCCTCGTGCTTCTCGCCTTGGCATTTTCCTTCGTCGCCGCACTGGATTCAAAATCCTTCCGATCGATGGCTTTCATCTTCAATCCGATTTCCGCGCTTCCCGAACGGGATACGTTCATTGCGGCGGAGCCGAGGTCATCCGTCGTCCTGAAAGGAACCTCTGTTGCAATCGATGCCAGAGTATCGGGCTATATTCCGGAGCGCCTTTCGGTCAGGCTTTGGCCGGAAGGAGGGAACATGATGGAGCTCGAAATGGCCTCCGAACGAGAAGGCCGCTTCGCTTACCGGATCCCTTCGGCGCAGTCTTCCTTTCGGTACCAGGCCTTCAGCGGCCGGAACCACTCGCCCGTTTACAATGTCGCAGTCGCCGAAGCGCCGGATATCGAAAGAATAAGGCTTGCATTGATTCCACCCGCCTACACCCGTCTGAAAACGGAATTCAGGGAGAAAGGACATATCGAAGCGCTGAAGGGAACCGTCGTCAATCTGGAAGCCTTGGCCACAAAGCCGGTAAAGGAAGCGGCTCTGATCGTAAACGGCAGGGAGCAGCACCTGCCGACGGTCGAAGGAAGCCGGTTGAGTGGAGACCTCCTCGTATTGCAGCCGGGGACATACTCGATTTCGATTGAGGATGCGCTTGGATTCAAAAACGAGGATCCGGTCCGGTATACCATCCGCCTGATCCCGGACCGGTTTCCCGAAGCGACGATCGTTAAGCCTGCCGAAAATCTCGAGGTGACCGGAAATGAGGTTCTGCCGGTCGTCTATTCCGCAGAAGACGATTTCGGAGTCGCATCGATCCGGCTGATTTATCAGATCCGGGGAGTCGAACGGGCCCTTCCGTTGAAGCGTCCTGCCGGCAACGCTCTTGAGGGACCGCAGCGGTTCGATTGGGATCTGTCAAACCTTTCGCTGATCCCCGGAGATCGGGTGTCCTACCGGATCGAGGTGTGGGACAACGACACGGTCTCCGGGCCGAAGGCCGGATATTCAGAAACGTTTACCCTTCAGATGCCCGGCGAAAGGAGGGCTGCACGGGAGGCGGAACGCCTGGAAAGGATCGCAGACGCATTGCTGAATCTTTTGGCCGATCAACTGGAAGCGCTCAAGGACCGGCCGTCCCTCGCCGATGAGATCGCAAAAATCATGTCAAGCGTCCGGGCGGCGCTTCAACGGATGGGGGCTCAAAAGCTGGAGCGGCTCGACCTCGAAGCCCTCGAAAAGAATCTGGATGCGCTCTACAGGAGAATCGACCGGCTGCCCGATGAAACGGTCACACAGGAGATGGAACGGTTGGCTCTTCTGGCCGAAGACCTGATGGGAAAAACCAGGATGCAGGAGGTGGAGGCCCTGTCCCGCGAAATCAAAAACCGGCAGCAGCGGCTGATCGACACCTTGCGCGACCGGAAGGGGGATCTTCTTCCGGAGACTCTCGAATCCCTTCTGAAAGAGCTCGACCAGCTCAAAGATCTGATTTCAAAGGTGATGGAGGCTTTGAGCAAGACGGCCTCGCAGCTTCCGGACGAATTCATCAACAGCCCCGAGCTCAGCGAGCTTGAATTTCAAAATCTCTTTAGAGATCTCGAAGAAATGCGGCAGAGACTGACCGAAGGAGATCTCAGCGCCGCAATGAAAGCCGCACAGAGGCTTCTTCAAAACCTGACGGAGATGATGGCCGCCATGTCCGGCGCATCGCTGCAGCGGGTCCGAAACTCCCATGACCGGCTTCAATCGGAGATGTCCCGGAAATCGAATGAACTGGAAAAAATACTGGAAGAGCAGAAAGAAATCCTTTCCGGTACGGAAAGAGTGAAAGAACGGATGGAAGCGGCCGGAGCCTCGACTTCGGAGCCTGAAGCCGCCGCAGACCAGGAAGGCGAAGAAGCGTTCCCGGGCCTCTCCTCCCGCCAGGGAACCCTTCAGCAAAAAACCCGCGAGCTTTCCGAAGCGCTTAAAATGCTCTCGCAGCTCTTTCCGGGCATGGATTCGGAAATCCTTGACGATCTGGAAAATGCCGCAGGCTCCATGGGACAGGCTTCAGGCAGTCTGGCCGGGAAGGACGCTCCCGGTGCGATCCCTCCCGAGCAGGCCGCAATCCGGAGTCTCTCCCGCTCTCAGCAGTCCATGGAGCAGATGGCGCAGCAGGCGGCACGGCAGATGCAAGCGAACCGGATGGGAGCACCCTGGGGGTACGATCCGAGGGCCGGTTGGTACTGGGGACCGCACGATCCCATGCCCACGCTTCCCCAGCCTGAGTTCGACCGTCCCCTCGAGCGGGGCTTTACCGGCTTCGACCGGGAAGAGTTCGACCCGCCGGCCAAAGAGTCCTACAAGGCGCCTCCCATTCTGAGAGAGCGGGTCATGGAAGCATTGAAAGAGGAAGTTCCTTCCGTATACCGGCAGCAGGTGGAAAAATACTTCAAGGGGTTGACGCAATGAACAGACGCGCCCGTTTTCCATCCGGTGTCATTGCAGCCGCTTTTGCAGCAGCGATTCATCTGGCCGCAGCCTCTTTTGCTTCGGCGGCCGAAACGACCCCGGAGATGCCCCGGGAGATTATCGAATCGCTCCGGTCGCGTGTCGAAAGCTGGCAGGTGGAAAGCATCTGGCCCCGGGTCGAGTCTGCGTTGTCCGCATCGCACCGGGATCCAGGGCTTCTTGAGGTCGCATCCCTTGTCGCGTTTTACCGCGGAGACTACTCCGAGTCGCTCAGGCTGATGAAAAAAGCCCTCGAAATCGGAGGGGAAAACGAGAGCCGGAAGGCGTTTGCCCGATTCACCGAGGATACGCTCAAGGTGCTTTCCGGCTACAGGCGGCATGAAACCCCCCATTTCATCATCCATCTGGACGAAAGGCAGGACGGGATTCTGCTCGGGTATCTGGCAGAG
>QZKK01000001.1 GCA_003599475.1 Desulfobacteraceae bacterium | reverse complement strand
GATCTAATCCGCTGATTTCTTCGAATCGACTGACAAGGCCATGTCACGAAGCCCCATGGAGCAGATAACCTGCGGCTCGTTCGATTCGACATCCTCTGTCACTCGACAGAGCCGAGCGTCGGCTCGAAGCGCCAAGACAAGTTCGGCTAACTTCTGCTTGCTGATGCCGCTTTTTAGTTGCCGGTTGAGTGTATCGGTGGCTGCCTGCAGCAAGGGATATTTATAGATATCCTCTATGGCCTTGAGTAACTCAGGATTCTCAAAGAGGGTGCCCTTGAACTCCTCGGCGTGGGCTTTAAGACGTTCATAGGTACGGAAGCGAGCCCCTGAGGGCCGGCCGAGCTGTCCACCCACGGACTTTTCCGTATCGATGATGAGCCTTACACCCTTTGCAACCATCTCATGATGCTGACTATGTCGGGGCAAAGCGGCTGTGTCGGGATCGCACTCGGCGGTTTTCAGGATTGCAAACTGCGACTCTGTGACGCTGTTGCCTTCCTTGTCTATCCAGGCCAAGGCGTCGTTTCCTTCGGCGGTGCGCAGGTATACCAATGCGCCCTCGGGTTGATCCCGTGTTTCATTGAACTTCTTCGTCGAGTAAACCACGTTGGGCATTGCCGGAATGAGCTTTTCCAATTCAGGTTTTCTATCGATGGCGTTTTTCCAGATCTGGTATGCATAGGAGGCAAGGTCCACCTCGGTGTCTTCCTCGCCATCGAGGATGCCGGCTTTTTCAGTGAAAAGGTCGCGCACAGCCTGATCGCCATCCTGGTCTTCGAAAAAGGTTTCGTCGGCGCCAACGACCTCTGCGTTTTCTTGCAATCGCTGTCGCACACGGGCGCGGAGCCGAATAATTCGCTCCACCCCATCGGCTGGCAGAAAAGAATAGCAAAGGATAGTGTCAGCCTGCTGCCCGATGCGGTCCACACGGCCTGCGCGCTGAATCAGCCTAATGATGGCCCAGGGCAGGTCATAGTTGACGATGATCGCGCAGTCCTGAAGATTCTGCCCCTCGCTTAACACGTCTGTAGCCACAACGACGCGCAACTCCTCTTCCGGCTTGATCTGTTTACGCTTGTTGTTACTCACCGGGCTGAAGCGGTAAGCCATGGCGGTCGGGTTTTCCGTATTGCCGGTAACACCCTCCAGGGAGGATATACCGCGCTCTTTCAATTGTGTTTCAAGGTAGTTAACCGTATCGGCAAATTGCGAAAAGACCAGCACCTTTTCTTTGGAATGACGCTCGGTAAGCAGTGAAACGAGAGCCTGGAGTTTGGCATCCTTTTCGGCATCCCACGCACCAGCCCGATCTAGAACACCCATGAGCAAGCCTGCGTCCTTTTTCAGATCTTTTCTCAGTACTTCATCGAAGAGCTCCGGGCGCAGCCATTTGAAGCGTCGTATAAAATGGGAGGCATAGGTGTTATAAACCTCGGCCGCCCGCTCACGGAAATTTTTCTCGGTCCAAGCCTGCATCAAACGATCGGAAGGCTCGCTGTCTTCAGCGCTGTTATCGTTTTCAGTTGCTGGTTCCCACAGCTCGCTGTCCTGATCGTTCGCCCAGGTATCGAGCAGCCCCATATCTTGGGTACCAATGGGAAGGGGCAATTTTTTATCAATGGCATGCAGAAAGATAAAATTCCTCAGGATGTGACGTTCCACGGATAAAATAAAGGAATGGCCGCCGCTTTCAAGTCGCTTAAAAAGGTTGGTGCGACAGAAACCCTTTAGGCGCGTGCCGGCCCGTGACAGATCAGCCAGTACCCTCGCCTCTTCCGGTGTGGGCGGTTTGTGAGGTGATGGTTTTTGGTAATTGCCCAAGCCATATCGGGGCAGTGTTAGATCGTTGATCGCATGGACTACATTATCTGAAAAGAGCCTTGCATAAGGATCATTTGCGTCCTTGTCATTGATTTTGAACGTCACCGTCTTGGGAACTCGATCCGGAAAATACGATGGCGATCCATCCGCGAACTCCAGGTATTTCCTCTTCCGATTAGAATCATACTTGGCATAATTTTCCTGAATAAAGCTTCGTGTGCGGCGCACCAGATAAAGGCGCATCAGGTCCCGCCAATCATCGGCATGAGTACTTCTCTCGAAAGCCGCCAGCGAACGAACAGGAATCTGCATCCGCAGCAGTTCGTTTTCGCTCTTCTCGCGTATAAACTTTTCGGGTCGAATGCCGATGTCTTTATGTTCGTCTATGAACAATCGAAGCTGGTTGGACAGATCGAGATAAGTTTTGTTATACGGTGTGGCTGAAAGCAAAATGACACGGCTGTCATTGGCACTGATATATTCTGCAATAGCCCGATATCGACTCCCCTCGCGATTCCGAAGGTTATGGCTTTCATCGATGACAACCAGGCGAAAGCGGCGGAGATCAGGAAGTTTCTGCTGCACTTGGGTGATGGATAAAACATGGGCGCGAAGACGATACTGAAGCCGATAATCCTGCCACATATTGACCAGGTTCTTCGGACAGATGATGAGCGTTTCGGCCCCATGGTCGTCTTCGAAGATACGCGCGATCGCTGTAGCCATAAGCGTTTTGCCAAGGCCTACGACGTCGCCGATCACGACGCCGCCTCGTTTATTGAGATGATGAGCGGCGATTTTGACGGCAGCGATCTGGAACTCGAACAGTTTGTTGCCGAAATCGCTGGGAATCCGGAATTCCGTGAGACCGGATCTGGCCTCCTGTGACAGGTGATAGGCCATTTTAATGTAAATATGATAAGGCGGAATCGGCTTCGGACTCGCCCAGCTATTGTTAATGATCTCAACCAATTCTTTAGAAATATCAAGGCAAAAACGGTCCCTCCAACGATCCTCGAACCATCGCGCCAGTTTATCGCAGGCATCGTGATCGAGTACATCTACATTCAACTCCCCCTGTTTCGAAAGGCCTGCGAGGGTAAGATTGCTGCTGCCAATATAGCCAATCTTTGGGTTGAGCGGGTCCTGCCGGAAAAGAAGGTACAGCTTGGCATGGAGGGGGTGTCGGAGAAACAGCTTAACCACGAGCTTACCAGTGGCAATCTGATGAGCGAGTCGGCGGAGTCCCTTTTCATCTTCATTGGTGGGAAGACCGATCATGAGCTGTTCTCGGAAATCTTCTGCCAGTCTTCGCTTCAGTAGGATGGCCGTTGCCTGGTCTATCTGAGTATCAACACTCAAGAGACTCATTGCCGATCGAAGCTGATCATGAGGCATCTGCTGCATACCGACCAGAAGTCTGCAACAATTACCGTCCCCGCCAGCCCATCTTTCGACATAAGCGTCGATTTGCCGCCAGCCCCGAAGATTAAAATAGCCGACACAAAAGTCCGCCCGTTCAGTCAACCCCATGGCATCGGAAAGAGCTGTCAAAAGATTTTTCTCGATATTATCAAATATCTGGGGCATTCAAGATTTCTCCTGCAGGCGTTTTTCGCCCAAGTGTAGAATTGAATTTAAGCGACAGCGTTTCAGAGAGCTCAGCGGGCATGGCAAGAGGCTATATTCTGAATCCATTATTCCGGCATTCTCCCACCGACTGGCGGGATGGGAAAAACCAAGGTTGTGAGCTTTTGGCAGGTATCTACTGGAAAGAAAAGGAAATGTCAATCTTTTACAGGTCGCCTGTCTCGACGCCGGGGCCGCTGTTCGGTTTACGATCTCTTTTGCGCGAGTTTCGAGCGTTTTAAAATCCAGTTACCCGGCAGAATCAAGCCTCTTCATTTCATCGAGAATTGCTGGGAATTTGTTGCAAATGAGTCGTAGATGCGGCAAGAAGCTTCTAAAGAGACCGTTTCGTTAAAACAATCCAGGGGGAGATCATGGCGAACAGAGAAGAATTGAAGCAGAAAATCTTTGGGGTAATCGATCGGAAAAGGGCTGAAATCGAAGCCATCGGGGATCGGATCATGGAAAACCCTGAGCTGGGGTTTAAAGAGTTCAAAACCGCCGGGCTCGTGTCCGAAACCATGACCCGCTGCGGGATTTCCCATCGAAGCGGGCTGGCCATAACAGGGGTAAAAGGCGTGCTGAGAGGAAAAAGGCAAGGGCCGACCCTGGCGCTGATCGGAGAGCTCGATTCCATCCGGGTGCCCGAGCACCCGAGCGCGGACCCAAAGACCGGGGCCGCCCATGCCTGCGGGCACAACGCTCAGATTGCAGGCTTAATCGGCGCCATGATGGGGCTTTCCCAAAGCGGAGCCGCCGATCACCTGGCCGGAAACGTGGTCTTTTTTGCCGTGCCCGCCGAAGAGTACGTGGAAGTGGAATACCGGCTCGGCCTGGTGAAAGAGGGAAAACTGGCCTACCTGGGGGGCAAACCGGAGCTCATCCATCTCGGGCACTTCGACGATATCGATATTTCCGTCATGATCCATACCCATTCGGTTCCCGAGATGAAAAAAGCCGCTGTCGCCGAATCATCCAACGGATTTTTGTCCAAGCTGGTCCGCTTCGTGGGTCTTGCCGCACACGCAGGCGCGCTGCCGCACCAGGGAATAAACGCGCTGTACGCGGCGCAGATCGCCCTGTCGGCCATCAACGCCCAGCGGGAAACATTCAGAGACGAGGACCACATCCGGATCCATCCCATCATCACCAAAGGCGGGGATCTGGTCAATGTGATCCCGGCTGAAGTGCGCATGGAGACCTATGTCCGGGGGCGCAGCAGCGATGCGATCATGGACGCAAACGCCAAGGTGGACCGGGCGCTTCGGGCCGGCGCCCTGGCGCTTGGGGCCAAGGTGGAAATCGAGACGCTTCCGGGATTCATGCCCCTTCGAAACGACCCCGGGCTCAAAGATATCTTTCTTAAAAACGCGAAAGCCCTTTTCGGGGAGGCCGAGTGCTGCGAAGTGGGGCACCGGACCGGCTCGACGGATATGGGCGACATCTCCCACATCATGCCCGCCCTTCATCCCTGGATGTCCGGGGCGGAAGGCCCGGGACACAGCGCCCGCTATCGCATCGCCGACAAGGAAATGGCCTATATGGCCCCGGCAAAGGCTCTGGCGGCGATGGCGGTCGATCTGCTCTCCGGAGACGCCGATCGGGCAAAGGCGATCATCGATACCCACCGGCCGGCCATGACGAAAGAAGCGTATCTCGCCTTTCAACAGGGCGTCTTTGGCCGGGAAATCTATGACGGTAAGACCGGGAAAGAGACCGACTCATAGATCGTAGAGCTTTTTAGGAGTTGCGGATTGCGGCTTCGGGCAGCAGATCCGCGAAGCCATCGCCTTCAGGAAAGCTCCGCCTTGTATTGCCGGTAGAGCCCGCGAAACTGGTGATAGGTCAGTCCCAACCGTTTGGCAGCGGATTTCTGGCTGTATCTGGCATCGGCCATCGCCTTGCGGATCATCTTCAGCTTCAGCTCCTGAAGCGCTTCATCGAGCGGTTTGTTAAACGGGATGTCGAATGAATTCTGTCCGGGTTCAGGCGATGGCTCCCTTCTATCGACCGCAGGCGGCTCATTTCCATACGGAGAAGAAAAAGGATCGAATTCGATATGGGAAATCTCGGGGGTATCCGACCGATACACCGCACGCTCCACCACATTTTTCAGCTCTCTTACGTTTCCGGGCCAAGGGTAGCCAAGCAGCGCATCCAGGGCGGCTTCGCTGAAAACGGGCAGCGCCTCCCGTCCGAGCTCCGATTCCATTCTGGAGGCAAAGTGCCCGGCCAGCAAAACGATATCTTCTCCGCGCAGGCGGAGCGGGGGGAGAAAGAGGACTTCGAAAGAGAGCCGGTCCAATAGATCCCTCTTGAACCTCCCCTGCCGGGTCATTTCCTTCAGATCGGCATTGGTTGCGGCAATGATGCGGACATCCACCTCGATGGTCTTTGAGCTTCCGACGCGCTCAAACGAGTTGTATTCCACCGCCCGGAGGATCTTTTCCTGGACCTCGATCGGGATGCTTCCGATTTCGTCCAGAAACAGCGTGCCGCCGTCTGCCGCTTCGAAACGCCCGGTACGCTGCCGGTCTGCGCCGGTAAAGGCGCCTTTCTCGTATCCGAACAGCTCCGATTCGATCAGGGAAGGCGCCAGGGCGGCGCAGTTGAGAGCGACCAGGGGGCCTTGCCAGCGGGCCGACAGAAAATGCAGCCGGGAGGCGGCCAGTTCTTTTCCCGTGCCCCGCTCCCCGATCAGGAGGACCGGCCGGTTGACCGGAGCCACTCGGGAGAGGCGCTCCTGAAAGGTTAAAAACGCTTCGGATTGACCGAGGGCCTCTTCCATCGCGACCGGGGAAACGGTTCGGGTTTTTTTCGGGAAAAAAGGCTGTTTCATGGGAAAATACGCCTCTATTTGGCTTATTCAGTTCAAATATGGTTAAATCTACCTTTCCCTGCGCCGGGCGTCAAGCTTAAATTTACGATAAACCTTCGTATTTCCTGTCAAACGGGTTTATGGCACATTTGGTGCTATTCAGGGTGTGAAACAATAAGGCTCGAATCCCGAACGGAGGTGAATCATGGGTATCTTTACGCGATTTCGTGATATCGTCAGTTCCAACATCAATGCCATGCTGGACAAGGCCGAAGATCCCGAAAAGCTGATCAAGCTGATGATCCGTGAGATGGAAGATACGCTGGTGGAAATCAAGGCGTCCTGCGCGGGGGTCATGGCGGAAAGAAAGAAAGTGGAAAGACAGCATGATGCCTTGCAGTCTCAAACCGACTTCTGGAATAAAAAAGCGGCTCTTGCGGTCGAGAAGAGCCGGGACGATCTGGCCAGAGAGGCCCTGGTGGAGAAGCGGCGCTATCTTTCGAGAAAAGAAGCCCTTGAAAAGGAAACCGGCGAACTTACTCTGTTGATTGGACAGTATCAGGACGATATCCGTCAGCTCGAGGAAAAATTGAAATCGGCTCGCGACAAACAGCGCGTCCTGGTTCAGAGGCACGTTCACGCCAGGAGGAAAAGACATGCGGAAGAAGAGATCCGACGCATGGACGGAGCCGATGTGATCGTCAGATTCGACGAGATGGAAAACCGCATCGAACGCATGGAAATCGAAGCCGACCTGGTCAATTTCGGAAGAAAGGAAAACCTTGAGCAGGAGTTCGAGAAATTGACTGTCGATGATGAAATCGAAAAAGAGCTCCGGAAACTCAAAGGGCAGCACACGGATAAAGGCGGCCCCTCGAGTGCAGTTGTGTAGTGTTTGGAATCGGTCCGTTTTGTAAGAGATCTCGAACCCGCTCGATATGAAAAGGTGAATCAGACCATGGAAGGTGTCTTTATCGTGGCAATGGTTTTGGGTGGAATCGTGCTGGCCCTGGCTGTCATCGGAGGCACCATCCTGATGGCCATCAAGATCATCCGGGGCGACTTTTCCGGCGGATACGGACAGCAGACGGCCGATGAGGCTCGAATGGTTCAGGAGATCTACCAGGGAATGTCGAGGCTCGAAGAGCGGCTCGAATCTCTGGAAACCATTCTACTGGATAAAGATAAAAGGGAATCGACACATGAGAAAAATTGACGATCGTGAGAAGACCGGCCTTTACCGGTCCCGCAGAGGCGTGATCCTGGGGGTATGCAGGGGGCTTGCAGAATATTTCGATCTTTCCGTATTCTGGATTCGAACGATATGTGTTGCGCTGCTGATTTTTACAGGCTTCTGGCCTGTCGGAGCCCTCTATCTCCTGGCGGCCCTGGTGATGAAGCCCGAGCCGGTGATTCCGATAAGCTCCGATGCGGAGCGGGAATTTTACGACAGCTATATCCATTCCAAAAACCGGGCCGCCCATCGGCTCAAACGCAAGTACGAAAGCCTCAAACGCAGAATCCAGCGGATCGAAGACATCGTCACTTCCCCGGAGTTCGATTGGGAGGATCGTTTTAAGAGATAGCGGGTACTTCACCCCGTTACGACCGAAACCGCAGGTTGTCGAACTGCGTCTCAGGCCCTTCTTCTCCCTCCGCTCGTTAAACCTTTTGACCGTCCCATCCGAAAATAAGAGAAACACGCGGCCGATGATTGGAATCGGAGACCGCGTTGTTTCTCGATTGATAACGACACCGAAACGGGGGATTCTCGCAGAATAAGACGGGAGAGAGAGGAGAGTAGCGATGCCTTTGATGGAATGGGACAACACCTTCAGCGTCAATGTCGGAGAGATCGATGACCAGCATCGAAGATTGGTCGGGATGCTCAATCGGCTGAACGATGCCATGAAAGCGCGCCAAGCCAAAGAGGTCCTGGGCCCGATCATCGACGGCCTCGTCGATTACGCAGCCACCCACTTTGCGACCGAGGAGACATATTTTGATCGATTCGGATTTTCGGGCGCGCTGCGGCATAAAACTGAACACCGGCGATTCGTAGACCGGATCCGGGAATTCCAAAAGGGGTTCAGCGCGGGAAAAATGATGCTTTCAATTGAAATTATGGAGTTTCTGAAAACCTGGCTGGTAGACCACATCAAGGGGAGCGATCAACGCTACAGCGGATGCTTCAATGAAAACGGCCTTCGTTGAACGCCCCCGGAACATCGAAAATCATCGGGGATGACCCTGCCGCCGATCGAATTGCGATTTCTAACGAAAGGCGAAGCATCGGGAGTCGGCAAGGACTTCCGATTTTTCTGGAAATCGTCTAAAGATCTTGATAAAACCCTCAGCCTGATATCCGTTCGCCGATGCGCGATCAATCCTGCGAGTGGAAGGGGAAATCGATATGGCAGACATTACCGGAATGAAAAAAAACGATCTCGAAAGGCTCCATGACGAATTGTTGAAGCAGTACCAGGCGTTCAAGTCTCGGAATCTTTCCCTGGACATGACCCGGGGCAAGCCCTGCGGCGAACAACTGGATCTTGCCGCCGAAATGATGACATGCGTAAATGGGCGAAACTACAGAGCTCAAGACGGGACGGACTGCCGGAACTACGGCGGCCTGGATGGGCTTCCGGAGGCAAAAACACTCTTTTCCGAATACCTCGAGGTGGCCCCCGATGAGATCATCATCAGCGGCAACTCGAGCCTTTCCGTGATGCACGACACCCTCGTCCGTGCCATGCTTCACGGCACCGGAAACGGTGAAGCGCCCTGGGGAAAGCTTCCGAAGATCCGGTTTCTCTGCCCGAGCCCCGGATACGATCGCCACTTCTTCATCTGTGAGTACCTGAACATCGAAATGATCCCTGTGGAGCTCGGTTCGGACGGCCCGGATATGAAGACGGTGGAATCTCTGGCGGCGGCCGATGAATCGATCAAAGGCATCTGGTGCGTCCCCAAATACAGCAATCCCACCGGCATTACCTATTCAGGTGAAGTGGTGGACCGGCTGGCCTCCATGAAAACCAAAGCGGCGGATTTCAGAATTTTTTGGGATAACGCCTACACGGCACACCACCTGACCGGGACACCCGATCGATTGAAAAACATTCTCGAAAGCGCCAAGAAAGCGGGCCACCCCGAGCGGGTATTGATTTTCGGCTCGACTTCCAAGGTTTCCCTTGCCGGAGCCGGCCTTTCCTTTCTCGGAGGGAGTCCCAAGAATATCGAATACGCCAGGAAACAACTTTCCGCTCAGACGATCGGACCCGACAAGCTCAATCAGCTCCGGCATCTGCATTTTTTCAAGGATATGAACGGCATCACCGAACACATGAAAAAACATGCCGCCATCGTCAAGCCGAAGTTCGACATCGTGCAGCGGATTTTATCCTCCAGGCTGGCGGATAAACATATCGCGCAATGGACCCGCCCCAACGGGGGATACTTCGTCAGCATCGATACCCTCGACGGATGTGCGGCCGCTGTCATTCGGATGGCCAGGGAAGCGGGCGTCAAGCTCACCCCTGCCGGCGCCACCTTCCCGTACGGGAAGGACCCGCGGGATCGAAACATCCGAATCGCTCCGACCTTTCCGCCGGCAGATCAGGTGGAGACAGCCATGGAGCTGGTCGCGATCTGCATTCAGCTTGAAAGTGTCGATAAGCTGCTGAGAACACGGTAACTCTAAAACCGAAGCACGAAATCCGAAATCCCTGGCATTGGGGTATTTCGATATTCGAATTTCGATTTACTACTGGGGCTCGATGCTCGTTTTCAGGGGAAAGCCGCTTTCTTTCGCGGCTTCCGTAACGAGAGTAACCTTTGTCTCCGCGACTTCATACGGGTAAGTGCCGCATTCACCGATTCCGTTTCTGTGGACAAACCACATGAGCCGGGTGGCTTCATCCGCGGTTTTGCCGAAATAAGCCATCAGAATGCCGACCACAAACTCCTTGGTGGTATAATCGTCATTGTGAATCAGCACCTTGTAGGCGGGCGGCTCGGTAATCTCATCCTTGACCTCAGAAATGATCCCTTCCTGGAGACCATCATTGCTGCTCATTGTCCCTCTCCCGAAATCCTGAATCTCCGGCTCTTTCCGCACCTTTGAACATGAAATTGCAGAAAACTTTTATGAACTTCATGAAGGTGCCCGATACGAGCGATCTTAAAAGAAATTAATGTTTGCGGCATGGAAATCAAGCGCGAGCGTCAAAATCAACCTTGCAGCCTCAGTCTTTCCGTTTTACGGCTTGTTTCTTCGACCTCCCGGTCTTACTATTATCGAGTTGCGGGTTATCCTGCCGATAAAAAGCCAGGGGGGAAGGACATCCGGTATCCTGCACAAGCCGGAACGACGGTTTTTACGCACGACTCGCAATAAAGTCTTCCATCATTTGCATAAACAGTGTAAAAGCGTATCGCAGAGATTTTCTTAGGGGCCGCAGTCCGAAATATTTTTTTTACCTGTCCGGAACAGGGAGCATTCGATCATTGTGCCCCTTCACAGGCGGGGTGTGCCGATTTATTCTTTTAAGAGGATGACCACCGACAGTTATGAAACTTCAATTATCAAAAGCGACAAAACGTAAAATCATTCAGCCGGCAGACCGCGATGAGGATTTCCAGGCGGAGCTGCCTGCAAATGAATCTGTCGTCCGCATCATGACTTACAACATCCATAGCTGCGTCAATCAGGATAGAAAGGTGAGGCCTGGAAGGATTGCAGACATCATCGGTGAGTTGGACGCGGATGTCATCGCTCTTCAAGAGGTGGATTCTGAAAAATGTCCGAACGGAAACTCCAACCAAGCGAAGATCATCGCCCGCGAACTGGACATGGATTATGTGTTTTTCCCGATCGAAGAAAAATGTCTGCATGCCTTCGGGCTGGCCATCTTGACCCGATGTCCGTTCGAAGAGATTCACCGCGATTGGCTTCCGAATTTCAACTCCAGGCTGCGACTTCGGAAAAGAGGGGCAATTCGTGCCATCATCCGGACACCGGCGGGTCCGATCCATTTCTTCAACACCCATCTGAGCCTCTTTAAGATCGAACGTCGAAAGCAGCTCGAGGTGCTGTTGGGGGAACAGTGGCTTGCATCGGTTCCCGAAGATGAGCCGATTGTCTTCTGTGGAGATCTCAACGCCGGAGCCGCCTCCTCCGTGTACCGGAAATTATCGCGCAAACTGAACGACGTGCAGAGAGAGCTGGACCACCTTTTTCTGCCGAAACGTACGTTTCATTCCAGAACCCCTCTTTTTCGGATCGACCACATCTTTGTTTCCGAACATTTCCGGGCGCTGAATGTCGAAGTGCCGAGGACACCGGAAACGCTGATGGCTTCGGATCACCTGCCCCTTTTTGCAGAGCTCGGCATCCGGAACGGAAAACCGAAAGGACAAAGCCTTCCGAACCTCCATGAGCTGAATCGTGACATTCCACAGCGATCCTTTCCGATCGTGCAGTTCAACGGGGAACCGCCACCAACCTGAATCCCAGGCCGGAACCGGAAAAATCGGATGAGAAGCTGAACCGCCTCGCACATCGAACGCTCCAGGCATCGATGTTCCAGCTTCCGCCCCGAATGACCCGGTCCGCTCCTTTTTCCCTGCAGATCGGGTTCTTAGCCGGATGCATCGGATATGCATCTTCCAGGAATGTATCGAGGCACCACTCCCAGACGTTTCCGCTCATATCGAAGAGTCCGAGGCCGTTCGGCCTCTTTTCGCCCACCGGATGGGTCATACCGTCGCTGTTATCGATGTGCCAGGCCACCTGTACGGCTGCATCGGAGCCGGCATACCGCTCTTCTTTACCCCCGCTTCTGGCCGCATATTCCCACTCGGCTTCCGAAGGGAGCCGAAACTCGAACTGCTGCCGGTTCGCCGCCGAGATCTTTCGGAGAAACGCCTCTACGTCTTCGATCGAGACCTGTTCGACCGGTCTACGGTCCCCCTTGAACTTCGAAGGGTTTTCGCCCGTCAGGCGTACCCACTGCTCCTGGGTCACGGGATACTTGCCTAAGTAGAAAGAATCCAGGCGGACTTCATGGACCGGCTTTTCATTGCCGACTCCTTCATCGAACAGATCTCCCATCATGAAAACCCCGCCTGGAATCAGGACAAACTCGATTCCCGCAGCCGGCTCTTCGATCGTTTTTACCCGATGCTCGACCGGCGCCGCTGCTTTTTCACAGTTCGGGCACCCCGTGTTTCCCGGCGGGATTCGATTTCCGCATGCTTTGCAGATGAGCCGGGCTTCGCACTCCGGACATCGCCTCCAATTTTCCTTGACCGGCATTTTACACCGAGGACAGACAGGAGCGCCCAAGGGCGTCTCACAGGCCGGGCAGAACTTCCAGCTTTCCCGCACCGGTTCGCCGCATGCGGAACATGTCGGATTCGCGTCTTTTTGTGCCATCGTGTGAATATCTCCCTGCGATTCGTTTCTTCATGCAGATCTTAGCAAAATTCCGACGGTAAGGCCATGATGAGTTGCCGGGGTTGTCCGAGTCGGAGCGGAATCGAAAGATGAGCCGTGCCGGAATTGCTGCAGAATCGGAGCATCGTCTTGATCATTGCGCATCGGTGCGATAAGTTGGTTTTTAACGGCTGTGATCGGTCCCGAAATTTCCATACACATTCAGAGAAAGGAGTCCGAAAGCGATGGCAACCTGGGAGGCATACTTAAAAGAGCATAAAACCGAATTCCTGAAAGAGTATTTCGATTTTCTCCGAATCCCGAGTATCTCAAGCCTGCCGCAGCATGCCGGAGATGTCGATCGCGCTGCAGACTGGGTTGCAGCGCGTCTTCAGCGCGGCGGGTTTGAAAACGTTCGGAAGATAAAAATCTCCGGGCATCCGGCGATTTACGGAGAATGGTTGCACAAACCGGACAAGCCCACCGTGATGATCTACGGTCATTTCGACGTTCAGCCGGTGGATCCGCTCGATCTTTGGACCTCGCCCCCGTTCGAGCCCCGTTTGGAAAACGACCGCATCTACGCCAGGGGCGCTTCGGACGATAAGGGAAACATGCTGATCCCGATTCTTGCCGCCGAGGCGTTGCTCAAGACGACCGGCACCCTGCCCGTGAACCTGAAATTTTTCTTCGAAGGCCAGGAGGAGATCGGAAGCCCCCAGCTCGCAGAAGCGATTCCAGCCCACAGAGACCTGCTTTCCTGCGATCTGATATTGAGTGCGGACGGGGGGCAATGGGAAGAGGACCAGCCGGCCCTGATCGTCGGGCTCAGAGGACTCTGCGCGATACAAATCGATGTCCAGGCGGCAGCCCGGGACAGCCACTCCGGCTCCTTCGGCGGAACCTTCATGAATCCCATTCATGCGTTGGCCCGGATCATCGATTCGATGCGGGATGCGGAGGGAAAAATCGCCGTAGAGGGATTCTATGACGCCGTTCGACCGATCTCAGAAGCCGATCGCGAACAGATCGCGGAAATCCCTTTCGAAGAATCCGAATACAAGTCTCTGGTCGGGGTGGACGCTCTGTTCGGGGAGCCCGGCTACACCACCTTCGAGCGGGTCTGGACAAGACCCACGCTGGATGCAAACGGGATCTGGGGCGGGTTTCAGGGAGAAGGCCTGAAGACGGTCCTACCGAGCACGGCGCATGCGAAGATAAGCTGCCGCCTTGTGCCGGATCAGGATCCGGAAACCATTCGCCGGCTGCTCATCCGGCACGTCGAAAAACATGCCCCCCGGCAGGTCAAAGTCTCGGCTTATCCGATTGCCGGCAAAGCCGATCCCTACGTCATCCCCGCAGATCATCCAGGCAACGAGGCCGCCGATTCGGTACTGAGGTCGATCTACGGAAAGGCCCCCTATCATGCAAGGATGGGAGGAACGATCCCCATCCTCAGCGTATTTTTAAAGAACCTGAACGCCCATACCGTAAATTTTGCATTCGGCTTGAAGGATGAAAACGTACACGCACCGGATGAATTTTTCAGGATGAGCAGCTTCGAGCGGGGCCCGAAAGCCTACGGAATGCTCCTGGAGGAACTGGGACGAAGAACGTTTTAAATTTTAGATTTAGATTTTAGGTTTTAGATTGCCTCGAGCTTTGAGCTCTTCGGGTGTGCTTTCCGCTTTGAGCCTAGTCTTTCAACTTAGAGCTATTTGGATTTGCTTTGAGCTTTCAGCTTTGGACTTTCAGCTCTTTCAATTGTTCGGGAAACGCTTCCCGTAGATTCTCTGGACGGCATCCCGGTTGAAAAGATAAGGTGTGCCGCAATA
This sequence comes from Desulfobacteraceae bacterium, assembly GCA_003599475.1. The sequence continues at coordinate 17,977 of QZKK01000001.1, read as the reverse complement.
CTCGCATCGGATTTCCAGGGGAAAGGGTCCATTTTCGGCAATATCCTTCAATTCATCGATCGGCAGAAGAGTGATCAGGTTTCTGAGCCTCTCCCGGTTGCAGTGGCACATGAATTCGATCCGCCGATTCGCAAGAATTTTCGGTGAGTGGATGCCGAAGTTTTCGTTGACCACCTCCTCCGGATCGATTTCATCGCCGAAAACGACACCCAGCGAGGGCAGACCTGCAACCCTCCGCTCCAGGTCTGCAACGGTCTGTTCGTCCACCTCGGGCATGGCTTGAAGGAACAACCCTCCGGCTCCGGTCACGCGCCCGTTTCTGTCGAATTTGATGCTGATGTTGAATGCGGCCGGAATCTGCTCGGAGGTCAGAAAATAGTATGCAAGATCCTGGGCGATGTTGCCGTACTTCAGAAAAACCTGACCGGTGAAAGGCTGCTTGGCATCCTGAAGATAGCGGGTCACGGACAGGATTCCGGAGCCGAAAAAAGGCGAGAGGTTGAAATCTTCCATCGGCTTTTCGATCGGAATCGGAATGTTCTTCAGGTAGCCGCGAACCTCCCCGAAGGCATTGGCTTCGACGACCATCCCCTTGATCGGGCCCGAACAATCGATGTTCATACGAATCCGGTCAAAACCTTTCAGATCCGCCGACATCAGCCCTGCGCCCAGGTAACCCCGCCCAAGCACCAGCGTCTCCAGGATTCCCAGCTCGTGATTGGCCCGCATCTCATTGACCATGCGTGTGCCATTTAAGATGACCCCGCGGATGGCTCCGCCGGCCAGCAAAAAATTGTACATGCGGTCCGCGGCAGCGGCAAGCAGCCGCTGCTTCATTGATTCACCCTCGAATGCCTTCTTTTCCATAACATCAGGTTTCCGGTGTCAGGTTTCGGGTGTCGGGAGTGTGCATTTTTCATGTTACGCCCGAGATGCATGGAGGCGCGGGATGTAATCACAAGCACCGTCTCCGCACCCTGACACCTGACACCCGACACCTGCGACCTGTCGCCTCATTGTCATTTTCTCGGCTTCCACCGCCATTCTTCATAGTACTGCCAGCTAAACATGGAATTTAACTTTTTCAGCTCTTCGGTCTTATCCTGAATGGTCGCCTTTATGACATCGCCCGAGGACAGGAGTCCGATATGCCTTCCTTCTTTTTCGATCAGCAGATGGTTGGTTCGAAGGCCCAGAAATTTGTCCATCAGATCGTAAATCGTATCGGTATGCGGTGCCGTACATGCGCAGGCGTTCATGTGCCGTTCGATTCCGGCTGCCTTGGGATCGAACCCCTCCGCAAGCGTATCTTTCATCAGGTTTCTTGCCGTCCAGATTCCCTTCGGCTCCCCTGCATCCATGACCACAACGGATCCGACATTTTTCTGCACCATCAGTTTCAGGGCATCGTATAGACTCGTTCCGGAGGTCACGCTGACGATTTCACCGCCTTTCTCCAGGACGATCTCTTCCGCGGTTTTCATGATAGGATCCTCCTTAAAATTTGTTGCGGACCGGTTGCCCGCAACCTTTACTTAAAGATGATCATCGAACCGCTGCCGGTCCACCGTGGCGGAAAATTCGACCTGCCTCAGCGCGGCCGGACAACGGGGAAAATCGGAGAACCGCCTTTCAGCACCCTCACGATCTCGTTTGCTGCGCGGCGGCGGGTTTCGGGGGGCATCCGGGAGGAGGCCGATGCCGCATGCGCCGTAAGGATCACGTTTTCCATGGCGAGAAGCGGATTGGCCGCTTCAACCGGCTCTGTTTCGAACACATCCAAGGCGGCCCCTGCAATCCAGCCTTCCTTCAGTGCCTTGACGAGAGCCCGTTCATCGACGGTTGCCCCCCGGCCGGTGTTGATGAAAACAGCGGATGGCTTCATCCGGCGAAACTGCGCATCCGAGAGCATATGCCGCGTTTCTACGCTCAAGGGAAGGTGGGCCGATACGAAATCGGAGCGTGCCAGCAGCTCGGAAAGCTCCGTTACCGGCTCAACCCCGTGTTCGAACATGGTCAGTTCGCTGATATACGGGTCGTAGGCCATCATGTGAAAACCGAAAGCTTTGGCCCTTCGGGAGACGGACTTCGGTACGTTGCCGAATGAGATGAACCCCAGGGTTTGCCCCATCAACCTGGGAATCCGGTTCAACATCGGCCGGGCCTCGCTCCATCGCCCGGTTCGAACCATCCGGTCCTGAACCGTCAGACGGCGCCAGGCGGAAAGAAGCAGCGTCAGGGTGTGGTCGGCGACCTCTTCGATGAATACATCCGGCACATTGGTAACCCAGAGGTTTCGGTCCCTCGCCGCACCGATATCCACATTGTCGTAGCCCACCGCCGCGACGGCGATGATTTTGCACCTCTCCAGCGACTGGATCGTCTTTCTGCCGACCTGCAGCCCGCCCGCATAAACCAGGAGGGCATCGGCATCTTTCGCGGCTTCGAGATATCGGTCTTCGGAATCGGTATCGATTACCAGCAGTTTGGCACCGGCCGCGTTCAAAATTTTTTCCTCGATGGCAAAACCTTCTCCGAAAACCGGGAGACACCGCGCCGGCAGTTTCTGAGCGACGACTTTAAAAGCGTTTTCATTCATCGGATTCCCCTTTCCATGGCTCCTTTTTTCGTTTCAAAAATTCCCGACCGAGGCGAAGCCTCAAGTCTTTTTTATAGCACAGTTTGCCTGGAAATCGATTCCATTTTCTCGGCCGCAAGGCTATAATTCAGTTCACGTTGCGGGATGCGGGATACGGATGAAACCACGAGACACACGAATAAAAATCCTCAAGAAATAACTTTCGGTATTTTCGTGTTTTTCGTGGTTACAATAAAAAACTACGTTAAGGCTACTCGGCCGTTCTGACGGAGCACCGGAGGATGCCGATTTCGTATGAATAAGGGCCACATACTGCTCGAAGGGGGGGCGGAATTCGGCGGGATGATGTCCGAGCCGGACCGGAAGGCTTTGTCGCTGGCCGGCGGGCCGGATGTGAAAGTCAGCATCATCCCGGCGGCCGCCGCGCCGGACGACAACCACAAACGGGCAGGGCAAAACGGGGTGCGTTGGTTCAAACACCTGGGGGCGACCCGTGCATCCGCCCTCCCCCTGATCGATCGCACGACGGCAGAGGATCCTCAAATCATCTCCGCCTTGCGCCGTTCCCGATTGATCTATCTTTTGGGAGGTTTTACCCGCCATCTGGCACAAAGCCTTTCCGATTCCGGGGCCTGGAAGGCCATCGTTTCGGCCTATGAATCGGGTGCGGTTTTGGCGGGCAGCAGCGCCGGTGCCATGGTGCTTTGCCGGTATTTTTTCGACCATTCCTCCGGCCGTGTTCTGAAGGGACTCGGTCTGATCCCAACCGCCTGCATTCTGCCGCATCATGACACGTTCGGGTACCTGTGGGCGCATCGATTGAAGCGGCGATTGCCTGAAATGCTTCTGATCGGAATCGATGAGGAGACCGGCATGCTCGACGACGGTCCTCAAGGCCTCTGGCAGGTCTACGGAAAAGGCTCGATCACCCTTTACCGACACGAAACAACCATCCGCTTCGGTGCCGGCGACCGGTTTCGCCTCAGCCGCCTGTAAGGTTTATTCCCGCATTCCTCAGCAATCCTGACTCCCCGTTTGACAAAAATCGAGGGTTTTCGTAAGTTCCCTGTCCATGAAAGATCGAAAGAGCCCAAGATTCCTTCTTCCGCTGTTCAAGGGGACCGTCTGTCTGGTTGCTCTCCTTCTCCTGGGGACCGGCTTCTATGGCTGGCACCTTTCCAAGGAGATCGAAAACCGCTTTTCGAGCCGGCGCTGGAGGATACCATCGAAAGTCTATTCGGATTCGGTCCTTTTTTTCCCCGGCCAGAGGATCGACCGGAAGCACGTCTTATCCAGATTGAGAAAGCTTAATTACCGGCTTACGGATTCACCCCCCGCTCGGAAGGGAGAGATGCGGCAAATCGGAGAGACACTGGAGCTTTTTCTTCACGATCTCAATCTCCCCTTCAGGAAAAGGGCAGGTTTTCAGGTGAAAATCGCCGTAAACGATCACGAGATCGTCCGGATCACCCATCTTCGAAGCGATGAAGAGATTCCCCTTCTGGAGCTTGAGCCTGAGGAACTCATGCTCTTTTTCGATCCCGAAAGGGAAGAGCGCCGGCTCATCTCCATCAGCCAGGTGCCGAAACACGTCAGGGACTCTTTTTTGGCGGCGGAAGATGCAGACTTCTATAGACACTTCGGCATAGATCCGTTGGGAATTCTTCGGGCTCTTTACGTAAACCTCAAAGAAGGCAGGATCGTTCAGGGAGGCTCCACCATCACCCAGCAGTTGGCAAAGAACTATTTCCTGACCCCCGAAAGGACGGCGGCAAGAAAACTGAAAGAGACGCTCATGGCCGTTGTCCTGGAGGTGATGTATGAAAAAAATGAGATTCTTGAAATCTACTTCAATGAAATCTATCTCGGCCAGAAGGGATCTGTCGCGATAAACGGCCTCGGAGAGGCCTCCTATTTCTATTTCGCCAAACCCGTTTCCGAGCTGAGCCTTGAAGAAGGAGCCGCCATCGCAGGGCTTGTAAAGGCGCCGAATCATTACAGCCCTTACGTCGACAGGGAGCGATGCCGGGAACGAAGGAACACCGTACTGAAAATCATGTCCAGGCTCGGTTGGATTTCCCGGCAAAGCTATGAGTCGGCCGCAAGCCTCCCTGTGTCCGCGGCCGGATTTCACGCTTACGGAAAGAAGGCTCCTTACTTCATGGATTACCTCTCCACGCAGCTCCGGGCGCTCTATCCGAAGGAGGCGCTGTCGAGCCTTGGACTTTCCATCTTCACCACCCTCGATACGGAGGTTCAAAGTGCAGCGGAGAAGGCTTTGTCCGATGGACTCGCCCGGATCGAAAAAGAATACCCCTCGCTGATGCGAAAGGATCCGGATAAAAAGCTTCAGGGAGCCGTCATCGTCATGCAGCCCAAGACAGGCTATCTGCTGGCCATGGTGGGAGGACGGGATTACACGATAAGCCAGTTCAACCGGGCGGTTCAGGCAAGGCGGCAACCCGGCAGCGCCTTCAAGCCTTTCGTCTTTCTTTGCGGCCTTGACCGGTACAGCCCGGTTTCAAGGTTGTCGAATGCTCCCGCGTCTTACGAAGTGGACGGCAAGATCTGGCGTCCTCAAAACGACTCGTTCGTTGAAGGACAGACCGTCACCCTGAGAACCGCCATCGCACGATCCGTAAATCTGGGTGCAGTGGACCTGGCGATGAAGATCGGAATCGAAGAAATCGCCGGAAACGCCCTGCGCTTCGGCTTCTCAACGCCCTTGAAGCCTTACCCTTCGCTTGCCTTGGGCGCCTTGGAGGTCGTTCCGCTCGAACTCGCAAGGGCGTATTGCCCATTTGCCGCAGACGGCATGCTCCCTTTCCCCCTGTCCCTGAAAGATGTTGCAGATGAAAACGGAAAGATCCTGGAGGGCCGCCATATGAGGGTTGAAAATGTGACCTCACCGGCCAAAGCCTACATGATGAGCTCCCTGCTTCGAAGCGCGGTCACCGATGGAACCGCCAGGTCCCTGAAGAAATACGGCATCACCCAGCCTGTTGCCGGCAAGACGGGAACCACCAATGATTCGAGGGACGCCTGGTTTGTCGGATACACACCCGATATGCTCGCTCTGGTTTGGATCGGCTTCGACGATCAAACGCCGATGCAGGGCGCTGCAGCCACCCTGGCCCTCCCCATCTGGGCCGATCTGGTGAAAAAAATTCCGCAGTTTTCATCCGGCGGATGGTTCCAGATGCCGCCGGGAATTTTCGAAAAAACGGTATGCTCCGAAAGCGGCCAAATCGCGGTCAGAGGACAATGCCCCAATCCTTTGCAGGAAATCTTCCTGGAAAACCAGCTTCCTGCAGGCACATGTCCCCTGCATGGAATGCGGAATCCATTAAAGAGGATTCTCGAGGAGGTCAGAGACTTTGTCGATAAGCTGTAAAACGATCCTTCTGATATCGGCCGGGGTGCTGCTTCTGGCCACCGGCTGCGCCACCCTGCCTCCCGAGGCTCCTCCCCGCCCGAAGCAGACCCCCCGGCAGACGCCCCAAGTCCCGGCTCCCCCAGTACAATCGGAGGAGCCCGAAACGACGAAGCCCGTAGCCCCGGGTCCCCGTGCCATCGCTTCCTTGAAGCTTACCGATCAGGCCCAGGCATTCATCGCGTCGAAAGAGCCGGATCAGGCCATCCGGATCATCGAAAAGGCGATCGCCATCGACCCTGCCAACGGGTATAATTACTACTTTCTGGCGGAGGCGTGGTTGATGAAGGGAGACAGAAAACAGGCCCGTGAGTTCAACCGGCTGGCCGGGATGTATCTTAAAAAGGACGTCGACGGATCCATGAAGGTCGAAAAACAGTTGGAGAGAATTGGAGAATGACCGTCACCAAAAATCGGGTTACCCCATTGAAAGACGGAACCCGTTTGAATACACTTGGACTGATTCCGGGTTTCGTCGACGGAAAGATGGGTATTTTCGACATTTTACGAGACCGTCAATCTTAAAGGAGGAACAGAGCAATGGATGGGATCAGGAACCGCTGTAGAGCTGCAAGCCTTTTTTTGGTGATGCTGACCATTTTTATTTCGCTTCCGCACCGTTATGCCGCAGCGGCGGTGGTCACCACCGAGGAGTGGATCGATCAGAATCCCGGTGGCAATCCCGATCTCAATCCCGATCTCAATCAGGGAGAAACGGCTCGTGATTATCTCCAGGACCTGATTTCAAGGGAAGAAGTGAAAGCGGCGCTGCTTTCAAGGGGAATTTCCTACCTGGAGGTGATGCAACGGGTGGACAGTCTCTCGGACGCCGAAGTCATCGAGCTTGCGGACCGGATCGAGAATCTGCCTGCAGGTGGAAACGGCGTCGGTGCGATCATCGGTGCTGTCGTTTTGATCTTTCTCGTCCTTCTGATCACAGATATTTTGGGGTTCACCGATGTTTTTCCCTTCGTAAAGTCCCAAGGCAAAAGATAGAGTTTACAATTTGAATCACATCGGGCTAAAACCGGTTCACATCTTTTTTATTGTTTTTTACCTGATGCTCGGCTGCAGCGGGCTTCCGGCGCCTTCCGGGAGCCCGATTTCGATTGGGACCGTCGATTCGATCGCTCCCCGATGCCTCCTCCGGGAGGTGCCTTTCTTTGCCCAGAGGGATCGCCAGTGCGGCCCGGCGGCACTCGCCATGGCGCTTGCCTTTTCAGGCGTCTCCGTGAGCCCGGACGATATCTCCCCCATGGTATTTACCCCTTCTCTGGAAGGAAGCCTGCAGCCGGATCTCATCTCTGCGGCCCGCCGGCTGGGAAGGCTCGCATATCCGATCACGGGGATGGACGCGCTGCTGCTCGAGATTTCCGCCGGGAATCCGGTGATCGTCCTTCAGAATCTGGGGCTTCGTTGGATCCCGGTCTGGCATTATGCACTGGCCGTCGGCTACGATTTAACCGGGGAAACCGTCCTCCTTCATTCGGGAGCAGAGCCTTTCAAGGAGGTCGATCTGAAGATTTTCCAAAGGACGTGGCGCAGAGGCCGGAGCTGGGGGCTTCTCATTCTGCCTCCCGAACGCCTCCCTGCGACAGCCGCGCTGGAACCTTCCATAAGAGCCGTCATCGGACTGGAAAAGGCGGGTTCGCTCCGGCAGGCTTCCGCAGGGTATCGGGCGGTCATGGATCGATGGCCGGAAAGCGCTGCGGCACATATCGGTCTTGCAAACTGCCGCTATCGTCTGGGACGCCTTTCGGACGCCGAGGCGGTGCTTCGTGAGGCGGCATGCCGGTTCCCGAGGGAAGGTTCCGTATTCAATAACTTGGCGCAGATACTCTCAGAGGAGAACAAAACGGAAGAGGCTCTCGAAGCCGCGCGGAAGGCCGTCGGATGCGGCGGGCCGCTCAAACGAATCTATCTGGAAACGCTTGAGGAGATCAAAAGGCGAATGGCCGCTACAGGAAAGAGCTAGGACGGCCGCTCGTTCGCAGGATCGACGTGAACGATCACGCTGTCCGTGTCCTCGATCTCCTCCTGGATGCATTTCTCGACCGCCTTGGCGATGCGGTGCCCTTGAAGGATCGTCAACTGCCCGTCGACCAGAATATGGATTTCCATCTGATAAGCGCCTCCTGAAACCCTGACTCTGAGGTCGTGAGCACCGATTACACCGGGAACACTGACTGCGCACTTTTCGATATTCTTCAGTACCTCGCTGGATGGAGCCGCATCGGTGAATTCAGGGACCGTTTTTGCGACAATTTCGATTCCCACCTTTACGATAAAAAAGGATACGAGCAATGCCGCGTACGCATCCAGGATATGCCATGCGGGATTGAAGTAGGCCGCGGTTACGCCAGCCAGCACCGCAACGGAGGAAAATGCATCCGACCGGTGATGCCAGGCGTTTGCGACGACCAGAGGGCTCTTGATGCGCCGCCCGACAAATACCGTATAATGATACAGGGCCTCCTTTGCAGCCACGGAAACAGCCGCGGCCAGAATCGAAATCAGTTTCGGGTGATATTCCGAATGGCGGTAGATGTTGAAAGCGGAATTGATTCCGAGATACAGCGCCGCTGTGATCAGCACCATTCCAACCACGGCCGAGGCCATCGTTTCGATGCGCGCATGACCGAAATGGTGTTTTTCATCCGGAGCCTTTCGGCCGAGCTGAAGACCGACGAGTACGATGGCATCCGTAACGAGGTCGGATGCGGAATGCACGGCATCGGCGATCAGTGCCTGGCTGCGCCCGAAAAAACCCGCCGCCAGTTTCAAAAGGATCATCCCGATATTGACCCCAACGGCGATCATCGTGACCGATCTGCCCGAACGGACCGCTGTTTCGCTTTTGATGGTCATGCGTCTTCACCCGCACGCGACGAACCGGTGGCGCGACGGCAGCAAAGGCTTTAGGCGACTCCTAAAACCACCGCCTGAGATAAAGAATGGTCAAAACGAACAAAACGATCCATACCGAAGCGATCAGGGCGGCGGCGATCCAATTCTTCTTCTTTTTGCCTGTCGCGGAAAGTTCGCAGGCCTTTTCCCTGCATTCCCGCATCACGTCCGGAGGGATCATCTTTACGGCGATCGCAATGCCGATGGGGATGAGAATCAGATCGTCGAGATAACCGAGAACCGGAATCGGGTCTGGAATCAGATCGATTGGACTGAACGCATACCCGACCACACATGCCGCAAAGATTCTTGCATGCCAGGGGACTCTCGGATCCCTGTAGGCCAGGTAAATCGCGTAGATCTCCCGCTTCAGCTTCCGGGCCTTCTGCTTCCATCGGGTGAACAGGGTTCCCTGCATAAAATGATTCCTCGATTATTCCTTTTCGATGCTCTCTAGAAACTCCCGGGCGTCATCTCGGTCGGGATCGATCTCCAGTATCTTCTTCAACTGCTCGCGCGCCTTCTGCAAATCTCCGGAATCGGCATACAGAACGGCCAGGTTGAACCGTGCATCGGTGTGTTCCGGCATCGTTTCGATCGCCTTTTTGAATTCTTCCTCCGCAGATCTCAAATCGGTATGGGCCTGGTAGGCAAGTCCCAGACCGACGCGGATATCGGCGCTTTCAGGATCGATCTCCAGGGCTCTCTTCAATGCGGAAATCGCTTTTTGCGTCGAATCCAGTTCCCCATAGGCCATGCCGAGATTGTAATAGAAGTCTGCATCCCCCCTGTAGCCGAGTGCAATTGCCTTCTCATAGGATTCGATCTCTTTGATGCTGTCTCCTGCCATGCCATAGGCATACCCCAGGTGGTACATCGCAAGGCCGTTTCCCGGCTCCTTTTCCAGAATGTCCAGGTGAAGCCGGATTCCCTCCTCGTAATCCCCCCTCTCGATCGCTTCATCGGCCTCCTGCCCGCAGACCGGATCCGCCTGCGACGACAATCGATAACCTTTCGTACAGCCGATGAAAAAAGAAAGAAGCAGGAAGGCAAACAGGATGCGGTTTAAAGTGTCGAGGCCTGCAGTTTTTGACATGGCATACACCGGAGTGCTCCTCAAAAAGATTGTCGTTCATGAGACGAACTTGAGAATACACCTATCGCATTCGGAGCACAAAGAAAAAATCAGAGGCTTATGAATGGGGCGGCATTCCGGATATGCTGTATGGATCGGAGCACCCAATCGTCCGGGTCTTCGATCCGGTCCCCGGGGAAGCCGAGCTCGAAGCTGATCACCAGTTCATCATATCCGAATTTTTTCATCCTGCGGTCCATTTCGAGCTTCTGTAGCATTTGCAGATATTGGGCGCAGGGTGTAAAGCCGGTTCCGACGACCTGGTTTGAATGACGCAGCGGTTCGTGATCGCTTAAATGGGCATGTATGGTACGGTCGGCAAGAAGCGCGAATTCGCCTTCCCCCTCCCGCGCCAGTGCCATATGCCCGATATCGATGAGGACGGTAAAATTGGGGCGATCGACAGCTTCGATCATCCTTGCCGTCGATGCGATGTCGTTGACCAGAAACCACACGTAAGGTTCGGACTCCTGGGCGATGTAGAGATCCCTCGATGAGGCGTAGTCGCATACTCTCCGGATGAAACCGGCTGCCTGATCCCAGGCTTTGGCCCGATCGATCCCGAAGGTCCATATGCCCGCGTTCAGCATGAGCTGCCGGATCTGCCATCCTGCAGCCATGTCGATCCCCTCGCAGAGGTACCGGTAGGATTCTTCCAGTTGCGAAGCCGAAGCGCCGGCCGGGTTATGGGGAGAATGGAGCACGTAGTTGCGGGGGGTAAGGCCCAGGGTTTTCATCCTCGATTTGATCTCCCTGCGCGCTTCCGCAGGAAGATGCTTCGGTCCGGCGTGAAAGACGCCGTGCAGATCGACATACCGGAATCCGAGGGCCGCCGCCTTCTCCAGGCTGTCAAGCAGCGTCATCCCTTTTCCGATAGACCAGATTCCGGTGAGAATACCCAGTTTCATCGAGAAGCCTCCCTGATCGTTCAGTCCAAAATCATTCTCCACGAAGCGCACGAAGAGCACGAAGAAGAAAAAAGTGGATTACCTTCCTCGAAATCATTCCATCAATCGTGCACCCCGGAGTCCCCTCATTTCACTTCCCCGGTCTTCAGCATCTCATCGAAGATCTTTTCAAAAGAGCCTACGCGGGATTCCGGCAGTGTAAAAACATAGGGGCTTTCCGAGGATACCGCCGGAAAGGCAGTTGCCTCCTTCTCGCTTTTTGGATAGATCTTCAAGATATACTCCTTTTTTCCCTTCAAAGCGATGGAAAGCATCGGATCCTTGAGATCCTCTTTCTTTGAATGGTCGATAAAGCCCTCGCATTCGAGATCGGAGAGCTCGGAAAGAAGGCGCTCGACCCGATCCGCGTTCACCGGATCCCCTGCTGCCGTCAGCCATTCGGACTTTATACCCCCCTTGTCCGGGGGCGATTTCGCATCGCCGACCGCTTCCCTGGATTCCGATTGTTCTTTCCGGCGGACGACCCATTCTTCATTTCCCCTGGCCATTTCGGCCTCCTTTATCTCCGACGGGACAAGGGAATGGATCCTTCGATCCCTGAGCGCATCGGCCGGTTTTTCAAAACGGGTGCGCAGAGAACTCTGTGCATGGTAGACATTGGGGTCTCCGGCCAGCCTGACAAAGGTGTGCTGATAGGTCGGTGCGGTCTTTCCGATGTCGAACTCCCGGCTCAGGGTATCGCCTGCCCATGCACGAACCGCGATTCTTTCCCCCGGATCCAATTGATACCGGGAGTAGTTTTTCGACTCGGATACAAGTGCGGTCACCTCCAGGGATTCGATGAGATCGAGCATCGCTCTGAGGGCTTCTGTGTCTGCCGGGTAGTTTTCGCTGCCGATGAACCACTTGTCCTCTTCTTTGACGAGGGTGACGGTATTTCCGGCCCGTTCGATTTGAATCTTTGAAATCTGTCCGTCCGGTATCTCGGCAAGCTCGGGCAGTCGGTAATGGGTCCGATCGGTCTGCCGGAAAACAAGATAAGAGACAAGACCTGCAATCACGAAAGCCAGCAGCAGGTATTCCTTCTTTATTTTCATTCCCCCCTCTCTTGAGCAACCATTCTGCCACTAAGGCACTAAGACACTAAAGAAGGTCCAATGTAAAATTTCCAATGATCAAGTGAATTGAAAAAGAACGTTCTCCAATGAAGACCTTACGTTTCCTTCCTTGGAAATTGGACATTGGACATTTTACATTGAACATTTTTCCCCTTCTTCGTGCCTTCGTGTCTTGGTGGCTAAAGGTTACCATGTTGCTGTCGAAACATCATCTGAATCTGCTTCTTCCATGCGTGGCGCCTCCACCATTGAAGCAGTCCGAATAACACCACGATCACCGGGAGCCCGACCACATTGAAAAATTTAATCAGCGTCCGGGTAAAGGGGCCGGTCTCCCGCAAAGGATTGAGCCGCTGCTCTTTGCTTCTCATCACGGCAATGTCTTGCCTGTCGTTCAGCGCATCGAGTGCATTCAGGATAAAGACCGAATTGGGGGTTTTCCCCTCCGGGTCCAAAACGGAATCGGTCAGCATATCCGATGAGGATACCAGAAGAATCTTCGCTCTCCGGCTCTTTTCCAGGAATCCCCCCTTCCCTTCGATGTCCGGAAGCTGAGCCGGCAGATCCGATGCCGCCTCCGGCGCAGGCTGGCCCGTTTCAGTCTTTCCTTCGGCATCGGCTTGGGGTTTATCGACCGGCTTCTCGGGCATCGGTTTGCCGGCAAAGTAGCTCGGAAAGGACCCCTCCAGCAGGTATCCGAGCGAATAGGCTTTCATCGCCCCCTCGGATTCGGGCGGTCGAATGAACATGGGGTTTAAAGAGATCTCCCGGCTGGCCTCCCAGGATTCCCCGGATGAGGCAAAAAGCATCTGCGCATCGATCCGATTGGCCGAGATCTTCTCGGCGACCGGCACCACGGGGGACATTTTGATGGCGACCAGCCCTTTGATGTATTTCATGAATTCCAACTCTTTGTTGATATTTTCGTTCTTGAGAATCGGCACGTAGTAGACCGGAACCTCACCGCCGCCCATATGTCTCGGCATCGGCTGCCGGTGGCAGTGTTTATCCATGACGATCGCTGATTTGATCTCCACTCCATAGTGCCTGAGGAGCTTTTCAAACCCTGTATCGAGAGGCTTGAGCACGGGCCCAGCACCTCCCATGATCGGCTGCTGGGCGACCTCCTGCCTGAAGGCATCCAGGAAGACGGCAAGGTTTGTTCCATGCATCAGCGCCTGATCGATCCGATAGAGATCGAAATCGCTGAATTTTTCGGTGGGCCGGGCGATCACGAGACATCGGAGGCCGGTGAGGAGTCGATCGTCATCTAAGCGGATCGGCTTCAGTGTGTAATTTTCCGATGCCAGTGCCGCAAAAGTGGAAAGCGTCTCGCCCGCTGAGCGGGAAGAGGGGGAAATCCCGGGCGTGCCGTGATCGGCAAGGTACCCAAGATCTTCGTTGATATCGATGAGTGTTTCAAGATTGTCCTCGATCATCTCTTCGAGTTGACCCGGCTCAACGAGACTGTATCGGGTGCCGATGATCGGCATTCTCACGGCATTCAAGACGGGAATCTCCCGTACATTGTTTCCATGGGTCATCACCAGCCCCACTTCCCCGGATCCTGCCGGGATTTTCTGTTCGGTCAGCGCCGGCCATTTCAGGCGCATCAGATTGTATTTGCCGGGCTCCTTCCCGCCGCTTTTTTCTTCGGACGGATCGGTGTAGCGATACTCCAAGCGACCGTATAGCTTCTCATTTAACTTCGCGACGATCTGTTTGACTTTTTCCGGATAATCGACGATCGGTTCGATTCCCATCACCGGCGCCACCTGCTTCAACGAAGAAGAGATCACCAGATGGACCCCCACCTTCTCTTTCAGGTTCAGCAGTGCGCTGATTTTGTTGTTGAGCTTCATGATGGCGGTGGTCAGGTCGTACTCCAGACCGTTGATGGTGGTTACCGTCGGCAGCCGCTCGATCATATCGCCGTGGATTAAAACCAATCCCATATAGGCCTTCTTGAATTTGACTTCGTCCTTTTCGACCGCCTGGATCTGCACGGGATGGATTCCGTAATTTCCGGCAAGCTTCTGATATTCTCCGGCTGTCCCTTCGGCGCCTTCATCATCGGGGCTGACGCTGTAAAACCGGTAATTGAAAAACCGGTTGGCATGGATCGCGTACTCTCCGAGCAGGTCCTTCAGGTAGCGCTCGATGTTGTTGTAGGGTGCGGGAAGATTTTCGGTAAAAAAGAGCTTGATGGTCAGCGGCTCGGATAATGTCTTCACCACGCGTTTGCTTGCATCTGACAGGGAATAGATGCTGTTTTCCGTCAGATCGAATCGGATGAAAAGGGTCAGTCCGGCAACATTCAGCAGAACGACCGTCGCAAGATACGCAGTGAACCGGATGTATTTTGAGACCCCCTGTTTGCGGCCCTTGTTCTTCTCCCTCATGCTTCTGTCCTCATGGCTCCATCTGTCTTTTTTCATCTCACTGGTTCCCTATCTGGTTTCAACCGGGAATGACGTATCTGCCGATCAGCTCTTTTCCTGCATGGAAAGATGCGCTGCGTACAGCCCGATAAAGATGACGCTTAAAAAATAGAGGATGTCGCGGGTGTCGACGATCCCCTTGGCGATATTTGTGAAATGGGAACCGGCGCCCGCATATCCGATCAGACCCAGCAGCGTTCGCGGGAAGAAAAAAAGCATCTTGTCGATCAGGGTCAGAAAGAAACAGATGCCCAGGCCGACGATGAAGGCAATGATCTGATTACGGGTGATGGCGGATGCGAAAAGTCCCATGGCGGCATAGGCCGCCCCCAGCAGTACGGCTCCGATATACCCCCCGATGACCGGCCCCCAATCCAACTGGCCCAGAAACGAGATGAATATCGGATAAGAAATCGTCGGCACGAGCGCTGCCGCGATAAACAGGACTGCGGCCAGAAACTTTCCAAATATGATTTGGGTGAATGTCACCGGAAGCGTCAGAAGGGTTTCATAGGAGCCGACGTTCATCTCTTCTGATAACAACCGCATGGTTACGGCCGGAATGATGAAAGAAAAGGTGATGGGCAATAGATCGAAGAAGTTTCTCAGATCCGCCTGGTTGAAAAGAAAAAAGGTGGAAAAAAAGAACCAGCCGGTGACCACCAGAAAGACGGATATGACGATATAGGCGATCGGAGAAATAAAGTAGTCCTTCAGTTCCCTGTTTAGAATATGCACCGCTTGCTGCATCATCGGTTCTCCTTGGTCAGTTCTCGGAAAACGGTCTCAAGTGTCTGGGTTTCCATGTACAGCTCGATGAGCACCCAGTCGGTCTGCCTCACGGCCTGGTAGACCACACTGCGCGGATCGGCACCGGACCGGCAGATCAGCTTTACGCGCAGGCCCTCCGTCCCTTTCCCATCCTCAAGATCGAGGGATTGAACGCCTTCGATCCCCTGGAGCCGGTCCCTTACAGCCTCCGGGTCCGCACCCAGGAGGCAAAGATGGAGATAATGCTCCTGGCCCGTGGACTGCTTCAGCATCTGCGCATCGCCGTCTGCAATGATTTTGCCTTTGTTGATGATGACGATTCGATCGCAGGTCGCCTCCGCTTCGCTTAAAATGTGCGTCGACAGGATAACGGTTTTTTCTTTCCCGATCCTCCGGATGATCGCCCGGATCTCTGCAATCTGATTCGGATCCAGCCCTGAAGTCGGCTCGTCCAAAACCAGGATCTCCGGATCGTTCATCATGGCATGGGCTAGGCCCACCCGCTGCCTGAGCCCTTTCGAGAGCTCTCCGATGGTACTGTGCATGATGTCGCCGAGCCCGCAGAGATTGGCGAGCTGACGGATCCGGGCTGTTTTCGAATCCGTGTCGAGTCCGCGGATGTCGGCCACGAAATTCAGATAGTCGTAAACCAGCATCCCATGGTAAAGCGGAGCCGATTCCGGCAGATAGCCGATCCGTTTCTTGATTTCCAGCAGGTTATCGTAAACGGAATGATCTTCGACTCGGATTTCGCCGGCTGTGGGCAGGAAATAGCCGGTCAGCATCCGGAGCGTGGTGGTCTTTCCTGCCCCGTTTGGACCCAGCAGGCCGATAATCTCCCCCTTTCGGATATCGAGACTGATGTGATCCACGGCGCAGAGCTCACCATAAAATTTCGTTAGATTTTCGACATGAATCATGTCTTGTTCTCCTTGCCCCTGTTCTTTCTACCTGATTGCATTCACGACGATGAACTTGACGTAAACAAAGGGGGAATATGACATTTTCGAGAGGAATTACCCTGTTAGCGGGGAAATGTCAAGGGGGGGAAATAGGGATGTAGGGGTTAGAAGGAAAGAGGGTAGAGGGAAAGAGGGATAGAGAGGAAAAGCCGAAGAAGCCGACTTCCTCCCTAATCCCTACATCACTAATCCCTTTATTTTTACCAGCAGTATCCGCTGCGGGCACTCATGCCCATGCCCATACCCATTCCCATGCCTCTGCCCATCCTTTGGCCGCCGTGTCCGGGTCCGAAACCACCTCTGCCCGGTCCTTGACCCATCATGCGTCCGGCCATATATTCGGCTCCCGCATTCGGATTGATCTGCCGCATCCGGATCATGTGATCCAGACGGCTCTGGTCGAATTGGCTGTAGAGATCCGAAAGGGCTTTCTGGATTTCCGATGCTTTGGCGGCATCCGGCGTCTGATTCCCCAGCTCCACCTGCAGCTCTTTTTCCTTATCTGCAATCCTGGATCGCAGATCCTCGGTTTGTTTGAAAAAAGCCTGCCTTTCCTGGTCCATCTTCGCCAGATCTTCTTCGCTGGCGCTCACGCGATTGTACGGGCAATTATAGCCGTACCCGCCCGAACCTCTCTGCATTCCCGGACCGTAGCCTCTCCCCCAGCCGGCGAATGCGTTCGCACCCAAGCCAACCACGGAGACAGCCGTCAATACGATAAGAAAGCTTCCAATCGTTCCTCGTTTCATAAAATGCTCCTTTCCTGTTTTATGATTTGTGATGACTTCGTTAGCCGAATCGTTGAGAACCTCTAATTCAAACGGTGTGCCAATCCTCATGCTCGTTCCCTGCAAATGATGAGAAAAAGATAAGTAATTGAAATAATGATTTTTTTACTTGGCTCGAATGGATTTGCCGTCCGGAGAGGCGGGAGGGCGGCCGGATACAGGCTACCCAGATATCGGGAAACATCAGGGCCAACCGGATACAAAGTATCCAGTCTATTTCCAGCCTTTCGGGTTGCCGAAAGCGCGATTTTCGGTTAGCTTCCGGTCAGGCGCGCGGAAAGGGGGGTTCCCCGGTAAAGGTCAGCCGATGATCCCGATCAGAGACGACAATCCAGCACGAAGCATCCCTTTGGTAAACGCATTTCTGATCGTGGCGAATGCGGCAGCATTTATCTGCCCGCTGTTTTGGATGACCGGCGATCCGGAAGCGTTCTATACCGGATTCGGCTTCGTCCCCCATGATTTTTTCTATTCCGGAAACTCAGGCTGGCTTTCCTCGTCGATTCCCCTGTTCACCTCCATGTTTTTGCACGGCGGCTGGGTTCACCTCCTGGGCAATATGCTCTACCTGTGGATATTCGGAGACAACGTCGAGGACCGGCTCGGCCATGGGCGCTATCTGTTTTTCTATATTTGCTGCGGAATCGTCGGAACCCTGGTTCACGGTTTCATCCATGCGGGCTCGAAAGTTCCGACAATCGGGGCCAGCGGGGCGATTGCGGGGGTGCTGGGGGCTTATCTCTATCTGTTTCCGCGGGCCCGCATCCGGACGCTGCTGGTATTTCTCTTCTTTTTTCGAATCGTAAGAATACCTGCGATCCTGCTGCTTCGGCGTTGCCTTCACAAAGAGTTCTCCGAGCCCACCAGCACCCATGATTGGGCAAGAGCGATCCGAGAATAGTCGGGTCGGGCGGT
>QZKK01000186.1 GCA_003599475.1 Desulfobacteraceae bacterium | reverse complement strand
TTCCCCATTGTCTTCCGATGTCCTTGAGAAACCTTTTGGCCGTGAGCGGGACATACCCGGATTTGGATTTTTCCTGCTGCCGGGACAACAGATGAAATGTCTGGGCCAAGACGTCAAAGTCTCCCTGATCAAGGCGCCAGCCTGTGTAACGAATATGGAGACCGCCGACCGCAGCGATCAGCTCGCCTTTGACGGCTTTTCTCCGGCCACGCTGAATCACCCCAAACAGGGCCGATCTCAAACAAATGTTTGGCACCCCGCGTATTTCCTCGTGCCAGGCAGGAAGCGGAGGCTCTTCAACAAAGGCTTCGATTTTTCTCTGGAGTCTTGCTGGCAGCCCGTGTATAGCGCTTGGGCAATTGCTATCATCGGCACACACAGGGCTTTACCAAATCCGAATGTCCTTCGATTTTCTCCGGCGCCCTGGTAGCGAACTTTCCTTTACCTCCTTTCTCGATAATTCAAGAAAGTTGTCCAAATCTTCCTTGCGAAAAAGCAACTTGCCCTTCTGCTGACCAGAAGGCCTAATGTATGGGATAATTCGTTGCTCAACAGCCAATCTCCTGAAATGGTCTGCGGAATACCCAGTATATTTCGCGGCCTCTTTCAAATTCATTGTTCTGGGCGCTGAAGCGGAGCCGTCGGTCAGCAAGGCGAGAATTTGGCTTTGTATTTCCTGGATTGCTAAGAGGCGCGCTTCAATGTCCATGACCGCCTCTTTGTGAATCGATATAATCCTCAACCGCGATTCTGATTTCCCTTGAGCTTCCCCACACCCAAACGATTCTGTTGATCGTGGTTACTTCTTCGAGGCGCACAGCTACATCGGGTGGGCAACGTCGCCGGCCGCGGATAATATGACTCAGAAAAGCAGGGCTGATTTTTGCCGCTTGAGCAATTGCACGTTTAGTAACCTTATTACCTTCCGTAATCATGGTCACTTTTTATGCGAAATGTTGCCCTAATCGTCAATAGAAATTTTCATATTTTGCGAAATTTTGCGTTTTCTCCTTTCAAAAGTTGAGCATTTGCTCTATAATTGACCTATGGATCAATTAATTGCGAAGCAGTTTGGCAAAGCGCTTGTGTTTCTCCTTAAAAAAGAGGGGTGGGGGGCGCAGGCTCGTCTGGCACGGGAAAAGGATATTGACCGAGGCTATCTGAACGCCATTATCCAGGGCCGGAAAACAGGCTCTGAGCATGTGCGTAGTCAAATAGCCGATTATTTCCATATGCCTTACGAGGAGATGCTCGCTCTGGGCAGGCGTCTCCTTGAGGGTACTGCGCCGGACAGGGAGGCCAGGGCAAGTCAGGGCGCTGAGAGGCTACAGGATGCTTTGGAAAAAGAGTCTGGTGGTACAGGGGGGATTTCCGGAAGCAGCCCTGGTTCACCGCGCATTTCGGAAATTATCCAGAAGGCAATCGTCATCCTTGAGTCCGATACCAACTATCGACATCGGCTCACTGACCTGATTGACACTTTTCACCGGGAATTGATGGCGCAGGAGGAGTCCACCGTCTTGCGAAGCCAATTGACTGCAATGGAAATGCGAATCGCTCACCTGGAAAACATGCTGGCTGATGAAAAAAACGGTACCCGGAAATCCGCGTAAAACTTAGGCGGGATCAATGGGAAAGAAGCGAAGACGGGAAAATTGTACGGCCGTTCAAGATATTCCGGTAAATTTTTGTAAAATAAACAGCATGACATAATGACGAGATCGTCTACCACCCTCTCCTCGTAGACGCACTGCGAATCAATATTGACGGACCGTTGGAAGAGCTAATGGATTCCATTATTGTTGCTCAAAATCCGTCCATGATGATTTTTATTAAAGGATTTTGCCTCAAGCGGCGATCACGCCCAAAGACTATTTCGTTTCTGGCTGCATCTGCTGGCTATCTACTCATCAAGAAGTCTTTATTTCAAAAACCTGTTAAAATAACAGAGTTTCATTAAGAGCCGTTGCTACAAGAGCCGTTGTTATAATTGCTTTTTAGGCCAATTATAGTAGGATGTTCGATCCGTACGAAAGCATAATTATCCACTCAGACAACGAGATAAAATACATGACACAGAATTTGATGCTCTATCTCGGTGCTATAGCTTTGGGGGCGCTGCACTCGTTTGAACCAGGACATGGTAAAACCCTGATTGCAGCCTATATGATCGGCACCAGGGGAAGAGCGATTGATGGCATGCTACTTGGCCTGATCGTTACCTTTACCCATACAGGTTGCCATGAAAAAGATGTTCGCAGTTATTTTAACAGTAGCTTTTGTTATTTTCTTTGGCTCAGGGGAATTTCTATGGGTACAGGCTAAGACTAAGACGTTGAATGTGTACGGTCCCGGCGGACCTCTGGGCCCCGTGAAGGAATGTGCAGAGATATTCTCCAAGGTACAGGGAGCCGAAGTAAAGGTTGCCGCAGGCCCCACCTTTAAATGGATCGACCAAGCAAAACAGGACGCAGACATTATCTTTGGAGGCGCAGAGTACATGCTGACAGAATTCATCCAGAAATATCCCGGTCTTGTTGACGAAAAAACCCGCACGAGTCTCTATGTAAGGGCAGCAGGCATTCTGGTTAGAAAAGGGAATCCAAAAAAGGTCAAATCACTCTCCGATTTGACCCAAAATGGTATTAAACTTATAGATGTAAATGGAGCAGGTCAGGTTGGTTTATGGGAAGATATGGCAGGAGATAAAGGACTGATCCCTGGAATTCAAAAAAACATCGCCCTGTCTGTTACGACCAGTGCTGATGCTATAGAAATGTGGAAATCCATGCCGGAACTGGATGCGTGGATAACGTATGAATCATGGCATTATCGCCTTAAAGAGGTAACGGATCTAGTAAAATTGCCAGAGGAAGGAAAGATTTACAGAGGGACACCGATCGCGGCTACAACGATTTCAAACAAGAAAGAACTGGCGAAACAGTTTATTGACTTTCTGAAAACAGAACAATGCCATGAAGTCTTTCGGCAATGGGGATGGAACTAATGTTCGATCAAACCATAAGGGTCTCCCCCATACTGCCAGACAGATCTCCATTTATGGGGAGGGCGGTAAGGGACTCGGAAAACTGATGAAACCAATGGCGACGATTTTGGGCAGCATGGCGCTGTCTATCGGTTTTCGGGAGCCTGACGGCAGATGTCCGCGGGAGGTTGGTGAAGATTATCAATCAGAGAAGAAGGCCGTGATCTGACTCAAAGGAAGGAGAAGAAAATGAAGAACGGAAAGATTCTTTCAATCGTTCAAATGAACGACAGCCATGCCTATTTTGATTTGCACCAGGAGATGTTCTGGCAGGGCAACCACGTAGAATACCGTCCAGCGGGTGGGTACGCCCGCATTGCCACGCTTGTAAAACAGATCCGGGCTGAAAGTCAGGGACGTACTCTCTTTTGCGATTGTGGCGATACCATTCATGGCACCTACCCGGCCTTGGATACACAGGGGCAGGCTTTGGTTCCCATCTTGAACTCGTTGGGGCTTGATGCCATGACCGCTCACTGGGAGTTTGCCTATGGCCCAAAGGTATTTAAGCAACGGGTTGCTGAGCTTCATTATCCGATGCTGGCAAACAATGTCTACGATAAAGAGAGCAAGAAGCTGGTCTATCAGCCGTATGTTGTAAAAGAGATTGACGGATTGCGGGTCGGCCTTGTCGGGATAGCCTCAAATATTGTGGATAAGGCTATGCCGCCTTCTTATAGCGAAGGCATCTCCTTTACTCTGGGCAGGGACGAACTTCCGCTGATTGTCGATATGTTACGCGCCCAGGAAAAGGTCGACTTGGTCGTATTGGTCTCCCACCTCGGATTTCCGCAGGAGATGAAGCTGTTGTCCGAGGTACATGGCATAGATGTTTGTCTCAGCGGCCATACCCATAATCGCCTGTATCAGCCGGTTCTTAATGGGAAAACTATAGTTATGCAGTCAGGCTGCCATGGTTCTTTCTTGGGTCGCCTGGATCTGGAGGTGGAGAAAGGACAAATCGTCGATTACCACCACCGGTTGCTTGAGGTTGAAGCCGCCATACAACCCGACCTCGCAGTAAATGAACTGATAAGCCAGGCACTTGCACCGTATAAGCATGGTCTCTCGGAGGTTGTCGGCGAAACTGCCACCGCGCTCAACCGGGGAACAACCCTGGAGGCCACTATGGATAATTTCCTCCTCCAGGCGTTGCTTGAAAGCACCGGGGCACAGTTGGCATTTTCAAATGGCTGGCGCTACGGCGCACCGATAGTTCCCGGGAAGGTAACCTTGAATGACCTTTACAACATCATTCCCATGAATCCGCCGGTCTCAACAGTAGAGTTGACGGGAGAGGAAATCAAGATGATGCTGGAGGAGAACCTTGAAAGGACATTCTCTTGCGATCCTTATCTGCAGATGGGAGGCTATGTCAAGCGCTGTCTCGGTCTTAATGTGTACTTCAAAATAGAGAATCCCCCAGGGCAGCGGATTCAAAAATTATTTGCCGGCAACGAAGAGGTACACCCCGGCCGATACTACCCTGCAGCATTCGTAACCCCGCAAGGGGTCCCTCCGAAATATGGCCGCAATCGTGAAAACCGATCTGAGCGAATGATAGATGCCATGCGAAAGTATCTGGCTGCTCATCATCCCATTCACGCAGAACTCAGGGGCACTTTCGTGGCGGTCTAAAAAGGTGTCTAACATTTTCGGCCAACAAATCGAGCTAATCGCGTTTGGCGATGACGATCTCTACCAGCCCCCACCGGACCGTTTCGGGAAGGTTGCCGAAGCTCGGCATTAACGTGCCGTGGTAGCCGTTGCTGATCACCTCGAACATCTGTCGGGGCGTGAGACTGTATGCAGTAAAGTCGGGCGGCGGAGGGCGGTAACCCCGGGACTGTTCCGTACCCTTGCCGTCCGTGCCGTGACACGGGGTGCAGGTCTGTTCATATTCCTGTTCGGCCTGCTTGATGTCTGCCGCAGAAACGGCAACGGGAACAGGCTCAGGCTTTCCGAGCAGGTGATGGGTTGCGTCGAGATATTCGGCCAGGGAATCAAGCTTGTTCCGATCCAGAAAGGTGAAGTACGGCATGGCCGAGCCGGGGACCCCTTCGGTAAGGATTTTGTGGAGATAGGGCGCGGTGGTCCGCACAGCAGCAATGTTTTCCGGCCGCACCCCCAGATTTTTCGCCTCCGGTCCGGCGCCGTCCGCCAGCTCGCCATGACAGAAGGCGCAGCTCTGGGCATAGATGGTAGCGCCGTTGTCATAGACGACGGTGAGCTTTGCCTGATATTGTACAAGGCTTTCCTGGGTGAAAGCGTCTACCTCCCGGCTATGCACCCGGGTCTTTTCCTGCAGTGCCGCTGTGAGAGGCAGATATACCCGGTTCTGAATCAACTGGCGGCCCAGCAACATCGAGACCAGGATAAACATCATCGCGAAAACGGTGATCTGTAATGAGAGGAGAGCCTCTCCCTTGCTGCCGATGGTAAATAGGTACCAGAGAAAAAGGGCGACGACGCCTACCCCCATAAAGAGGGCGAGATTGACAATCATCACCGGCCTCTCCGGCAGTGAGGCATAGAGCAGGATGCCGAGGACAGTCTGCAGCAAGGTACCGGCCACGACCACTCGCAGCAGGGATTTTCTCCCCTCCGTGTCCTCAGCGGCGAAAAAATAATGGAATGCCGCACCGAACACCACCGCAGCCCCCAAGACATGCAGATACCTGAACAGCCAGTGCATAGCCAAAGTCCCGTTCAGCCGGTGCCCTTGCTCAATGATGGTGATCCAGCTGGCAGGATGCTCGGAAACCGTCAGGAGCAGGACGAAGATGCCTGGGACCACCAACAGGGTGAGCAGGCCGGTAATGCCCAGAATCAACGGGATAAGGCGGTGGCTGTCAAGGGAATGGGCCAGCAGGTCGAAGGCGAGAAAGGCGACGATGAGCAGGACAATGATGGCAAGCCAGTACGGGGCAAAGAGTGTGACACCGGTAAAGAAGGGAAGAGTAAAAGCAACCTGAATCAGGAGCAAGGGGGCAACGCCCAACACCACGGCCAAGCTTTTGTGGCTCATGAAGGCCTTGGCAATCCGGCCCGCCAGACGAAGGGCCTGGGGTTTGCCGCCCCAATGGCCGATCAGCAGGTAGGAAAAAGCAAGGAGCGCCGTGCCGAGCGTAAACAGAACAAAGAGCAGGTGCAGGGTGAAGGAGACAAAAAGAAGGCCTTGCAGCCATGGATCTGGTAAGGGCTTTTGCAGAAGGAGGTCAAAAAGGCTATTCATGTTTCGGGCCTCCGTTGAGCGGCAAAAATCGAGAGGGAGCGCCAAGTTTGATTGTGCCGTCCCCGAGTCGAAAGAGGAAATCGGCCATGGTCCGCCGCTCCTGATCAGTGCCTGAAAAAGGGGGCATGAAGGGTACCATTTCCTGGGTGTGGCCGACAATGACATAGAGGCCGTCCGCTGTTCTGCCCTGCACCCGGTCAACGATATTATTGATCCCGCCGATGGTATGGCAGGCGGAACAGTTTTGGGCAAAGAGATAGGCGCCCTGGCTGACCGAATCGCCTCGTTTGACGGTGGCATTATACCAGTAGGAGTTCGGGAGCATGCCTTCCTTAGCAAAGAGAGGGGTTTCCGCAAGGAGCACCTGATTGGCATATAGATAGCCGGGCATCAGATAGGGGCCGCGGATAAACTCCCGCACCCGCTCAAACTGGGCCACAAAAAGAACGGCGACAATAATCGCCGGAACCACAAGGAGCCGGACGAAGATGATTGCTCTACGCAGGGCCACAAGCCAGAAAAGCAGCAGAAAAACCGCTCCGCCGATGGTGATTCCCCAAAACAGTCCGGGCTGCTGGGAAAAGCGAGAGGTCATGACCGCATAGAGCGAGTGGGTCTTGAATGCGGAAGGGACCACCTTGAAATACCAGACGGCACTGAGGAGCGTGACCGCAAGGCTGAAAAGGGCGATTTTAGCGAAAACAGCAAGAGCCTCTTTGCGGAAATTCCGTTCCCGGCTGGTAAAAACAAGGTAGCCGACGGAAAAGAGGGTACCCAGCGAATAGGCGATGCCGAGGCGCAGGACAAGCTGCGGCAGGTAGCTGGCGTTGAAAAAGGCCGACCAGAGGCTCTTGTCCCATGGCCAGCCGTCCGGCGTGAGCATGAAACCGAGAATGCCGGTGATCAGCAGAGCCGAGCAGATGGCCGCCGCCACATAGCCGAGGCCGAGCCGGAGATGCTGTTTTTTCCTCTCCCCACTCCAGTTCTGCCAGGTGTAGTAGTAAATAAGAACGATGACTACTTCGACGGTAAAAACACCCCACTCAATAAACCAGGGCCAGAAAAAAACCCTGAGCAGCGAGCCGATCCCGCGCGGCGACAGAGCGCTGGTAATAAGCCAGATGCCGACTCCGGTTACGGCGCCGACACTGGTGGTCAAAAAAACGATAAATTGCAGAAAATCCCTGGCAAAGCATTCCCAGTCCCGGGATGCCCGGCGCTGCCCGAGATATTCACTGACCACCACCATGGAAACCGCGCCGATCGCCAGGCCGTGGCTGATGACAACATGCAGCACGGCATCAAGGGCAATGGACATGCCGTTACCCAGGTAGGGAACCTGAAAGATTGGGAAATCCATGCGTTTTGTTCCTCGTTATTGCTTGCTACTGAAATGCGGCCGGGGCTGGGCGGTAATATATTCCGCCACATCAAGGGCATCCTCCACGGAAAGATCCGGGTTGCCCAGCGGCATGTTGAGGTGGGCAAAGGCCGCAAGGTTTGCCGACTTATGCATGCCTGCCCCGTCGTTAAAGGAGGTATCGCCCCACACCGGGGGAGCAGCGCTGGTGCCTTCGCCGATCTTCCCGTGGCAGACGGAACATTTCGTGTCAAAAAGCTGCGTGCCTTTGGCATTGTCCGGGGCATGGGTGCTCTTGAGATGCTGCAGACCCAACCAGGGTATTTCCGCAAAAACCGGTAATCCTTTCGATATCCACTGATAGTACGTGACAATGGCGGCCATTTCCTTGCTTTCTTCAGGCAAGGGCCGACCGTTCATGCTTCTTTGGAAACAGTCATTGGTGCGGGTTTCCAGATCAACGGCATAGTCTTGCCGTTTGCGGTATTGGGGATAGGAGGCTCCCACGCCCACCAACGACAGACCGCCGTTTTTTCCCCCGTGGGTGATACCGGCCTTGAAGTGGCAATTGGTGCAGGAGAGCTTGTTGCCCACATACGGGGCGGCATATTTGCCGGTCTCCGTCATAATGTTGGCGCCGAGCAGCACTGCTTCTCTGATTGCTGCCGGTGCATCCTGAGGCGATGGAGGTGAGTAGGTGACCGCCGCTGTCGTCTCCCGCTGGGGGACAGCCGGAGGAAGGACGGTTCCCTGCGGCATCGACGTCGTCTCGACCCCGAAACCGGTGAGATTGATGAACCTGTTGAAAAAAAGCGACAGGCCGGCGCCGACAATGGTGATGGTGAAAGTGGTGACCACAACAAATGCCAGTTTGTTATTTTTCATTTCCTTTCACCTGCTTGTGACGGGGGATGGAGTGAGGGTATTTGCGCCCAGAATGACTCCCGTTAACCACGGGTATTTACAAATGCCGTTATCAACCGGGCGCAATGAACCATTTATTATGTATCATCTTGGTCGGAGGCAGTAAAGCGGGAAGTCATGAGTCAACTATTACCGGCGTCCTTTACTTTGCCGTACCCTTCTTGCCACTCAAGAAAAGTTATTTCCGGCATCTTCACATTAAGACCTCTTTATTATTTATCTATTTGATTCTATTTAAGAAAATATTCATATGCTGAAAATCAGATAAAGTCATTGAAGGGTTTGATTTCTTTTTGCCATGTGTGATACGATAAGATATCTTGACAAACGACTCAGCAGGATTTCCATGTTATATTCTTCACTTAAATGACAGGCAGGCTACTTATTCATGTTCGGATCATTGTTACGGTAACTAGCTGACATCGGTAGTCCTTTTTGCAACAATCCTATCGGAGGGGTCTATGAAAAGTAGATTTTTTTCACGTCGGGATTTCCTGAAGACAGCAAGTTCTCTCAGCATGGTGACCGCCTTCGGAGGGGGGATGCCAACCGATCTTTTTGCCAGTGAGGGGAAATTGGTCCGCTTCCCCGAAAAGACGGACTTGATTCTCCTCACCTCACGACCACCGCAGCTGGAAACGCCTAAGCATTTTTTCAAGGAACTGATCACGCCGAACGAGGCGCTCTTTGTCCGCTGGCATATCGCCAATATCCCCACCTCGGTCGATCTGCGGACCTGGCGTATCAAGGTCGGCGGCAATACCGAGCGGCCTCTGGAACTCTCAATGGATGACCTGAAAGGACTCCCCAAGGTCACTTATACCGCAGTCATCCAATGTGCCGGCAATGGCCGCAGCCTTTTTAATCCGCGCGTTCCCGGTGGGCAGTGGGGCAACGGCGCCATGGGCAATATCACCTGGGGCGGCGTCCGCCTGAAGGACATCCTGGCCAAGGTCGGCGTCAAGGGCGATTCGGTGGAGATTGCCTTTAACGGCATCGATTCCGGGCCGCTTCCCACTGTTCCGGACCTGGTCAAGTCGCTGCCAGTGGACAAGGCGCTGGAGGAAGATATCATCATCGCCTACGAGATGAACGGCAAACCGCTGACCATGCTCAACGGCTTCCCGGCCCGACTGGTCGTGCCGGGCTGGTATGCATCGTACTGGGTGAAGGCACTCAGCGATGTGACCGTGCTGTCGAAACCGCTGGCATCATTCTGGATGGATCCGGCCTACCGCATCCCGGCCAACCCCTGTGCCTGCGTCCCCCCCGGCACCAAGCCTGACAAGACCGTG
Source organism: Desulfobacteraceae bacterium (assembly GCA_003599475.1). Next base: position 22,913 of record QZKK01000186.1, on the reverse strand, counting down.
CCGATCAACCGGATGGATACCCGTTCGCTTATCATCGAGCCCTCCGAAGGCAACCGGTTGCCGGCGGGCAAGGAGGTGACCATCTCCGGCCTTGCCTTCTCCGGCGGCTACGGCATCAAGGATGTCATCGTTTCGGTGGATGGCGGCAAGACCTGGAAGGAGGCCAAATTGGGCGAGGATCTCGGCAAGTACTCCTGGATCCTGTGGTCGCTGCCCTGGAAGCCGGCGCAGAAAGGGAAATATACCCTGATGGCGCGCGCGACCAACAGTATCGGAGAGTCCCAGCCTTTTGACCGTCTGTGGAACCCTTCCGGCTATATGCTCAATAATATCGAAAAAGTCGACGTCATCGTCGGATAGGAGGGAATATGAAAAAAAATATCGTATTCGCCATGCTGGTATCAGCCGGAACTTTCCTTCTTCAGCATCCTGTCCCGATGGTGCAAGCCGAAGAAATGGAGCCTGTTCACACAATCACCTTGCCGACGATTCCGGCCGAGTTGAAAGAAGGGACCGGCAAAGACAAGGTGCTGACCTTGTGCGGCATCTGCCACAGCCCCGATTACATTCCCATGCAGCCCCCTTTGCCGGCAAAAACATGGGATAGCGAAGTCCATAAGATGATCAAGGTGTTTGGTGCGCCAATCACTGAGGAGGATGCCAAAATCATCAGCAGTTATCTTGCCGCACAGTACGGTACCGACGAAAAATAACTCTTTAATAGATGAGGAGCATGAAAATGAAGAAACTTGTTACCCTTACGCTTACTTTGTCAGCCATCTGTCTGTGGATATCAACAGCAAATACCTCACGGGCTGCAGCCAACGGGGAAGAGCTTTTTAAGCAACACTGCAATGTCTGCCATCCGAACGGCGGCAACATCATCAAACCTCACAAAACTCTACGCAAGGGGGAACGGGAGGTCAACACCGTCGAGGAGATCGTCGGCAAGATGCGCCATCCTGGGCAGGGCATGTCGACGTTCGATAGCAACTTCCTGCCCGACAGCGACGCCAAGGCGATCGCCGAGTATATCCTGAAGACGTTTTAAGACGTGCCGGACGGGACGGACGGGTTTCCCGGAGGAATACCGGACCGGCTTCGGCCCCCGCCTCTCCGCCCTGGTGGCCGAAATCGGCGGGATCGACGGCAACAGCCGGGAGACCATCCAGAGCTTCTGCTCCTCGGTGCTGGGCTTCAAGATCAGCCTCGGGGCCATTCAGAAAGTCATCGACCGGGCATCAAAGGCCATTCTGCCCCATTACGAGGCTATCAAGGACAAGGCCCGTAGCGTGAAAGTCAACCATGTTGACGAAACCACCTGAAAAAACAGCGGCAAGCTGAACTGGCTATGGGTGATGGCCAGCCCGGTGGTCGCTTTCTTCATGGTTCACACCAACCGCTCCAGGAATGCCTTTGAAGCCTTGATTGGAGCCTGGAGCGGCATCCTGGTCAGCGATGGCTACCGGCTTTACCAGGACTGGGTGAATGCGCGGCAAAGCTGTCTGGCCCACCTGATCCGCCGGGCCAAGGGGCTGGCCGAACGCAAAGACCAGGAACTGGCCAAGTGCGGCGCCTGGGCCAGAGACGAGTTGCGGCGTTTGTGCAAAATGGCCAAGGATCCACCCACTCAAGCCGAGTGGCAAGCTTTTTATGCCCGGTTCTGCCGGCTGATTGCGCTGTATATCGATTCCGACAGCGAGGCGGGGACCCTTGTCCGCCATCTCGACAAGGAAATGGATTCGCTGTTCACCTTCCTGCTGGAGGAGGGGGTTGACCCCACCAACAACTTCGGCGAACGGATGCTGCGCTACGCCGTTCTCTGGCGGAAACGCAGCCAGGGTACCAGCAGCGAAAAGGGCAACCGCTGGGTGGAACGGATCGTCTCCCTTCGGCAGACCTGCCGCCTGCACGGCAGATCGTCCTTCCATGTACTCCTGGACGCGATGAGCAGCTATTTCAAAGAACTGGATCTGACCTGGAATGGATCAGGTCGGCGGGCCTGAGGCAAGCCGACCCGTGATCAGTTACGCTGGGAAAGCCCGACTCCGGCCCGGACAAAATCCACATAGCCCCGCTCCGCCCGGCTGCGCACCCGGCTGAACTGCCCGAGTCCCCAGTCCGTCCGCAGCCACTCCGGCCGACTGGCGGTGCCCACCAAATCCCCGACCATGATCCCCCCGCGATCTCAGACAAACCAACGGCGCCTTGGCTGCGTTTCATTGAGTGCCACGTTTTCCTATCAACAACTGGTAGAGCAAGTGATCGATCTCGTCAATGAGTTCCTTAAAGAAACCACCGTAGCTTTTCGATCGCGAGAAGAGTTCGTCACGCAGTAAAACAATTTTCGGATCCTGGCAGCGTTCATAGGTAATATGCTCTTTCTGCATGGCCCGGCGTTCCCGCAAAAGCAATTCCCCGGCTTTGGCGGCAAAAGGTTGCGCCATGATCCTGATCCGCTGAATACGCTGGACCATACCCGGCATTGCTGACAAGTCGACCCCTCTCTCCAGAAGAGTGACAACCTCATGCACCAAGACCGACAAGGTGCAGTACTCCAGTCCTCGTACGCCGCGCCGCCACTGCAGCAACATGGAATTTCGCCAAAACCAGAGAAAGTTGCGCAGACCGAGTCCGATCAGTCCGTCAATCGCGGCCTGAGTATCGACCATGCCGCTATCCGACAAGGGATCGGCACCACTTCTTGCCTGCGGCCGCAGCTCGATCGCGTCCTGGCAATTCGTGGCGCAACCGAAATATCTCCACATGTTGCCGAGCACGGCAGCCCCGTTCCCGTCTTCCGGCGTATCAAAGTGGACCAGCGACAGCAGCACTGTACCCTTGCCATACTTCCCCTCGACGAGGGCCGGTTCGCCGATCAGGCGTTGTGGATCAAGGTTGATCTGGTAGACCGCCTCCAGATCCTCCCATCCGCCGATCGACAACCCGTCCCCGACATTAACATCGGATGTAAAGGAATCTGGTAGAGCTTCGCCGTACGTCGCTATCACCTTTACACATTCATCTACGACAAACTGCGACGGCCACCAGGCGTGGAAGATAGGATCGCCGACCCCCTGCCACAGGTCATGGTCCTGTGACACCAGACGGATTCGTCCGCTGAAGCTCGGCACCCGTTCCTTCGTCGGCCTTCGCGTGACCGGAAGGAGCCCAATACCATCCTGGGTAGCGAGTCCCGCGCCACCGCAGAAACCGATATAATTCCCCCCACGATCAACGAATGCCCGGATCGCGTTTATCCCATCTTTCCCCAGTGCATTTGCTTTGTTCGCTGCCCACCCACCGGGAACGAATATCGTCCCATAGCCTGCGAGAGCCCCATTCCTGGCGTCTTCCGCCCGGATCAGCTCAAAGGCAAGACCGGATGCCCGAAGGGCCTTGTAGGCCATAACACCCCAGAGGAAGGACTCGTCCCAAAGGAGGGCAACGCACCCGTCCCGCAAATCAGATCGTAAATTTGCCCTCATATCCTCTCGGCGTTATCAACAAATTGTTCCAAACAAATGTTTGCGAATTGCCGATGATCACGGTCGTCTGCATATCGACATCAGCATCAAGAATGTTGGCCAGGTCCGTCACGATGACCCTCTCCCGCTCCCGCATCGCGCCTTTCACGATGCCCACGGCCGTTTTCGCGGCGCGGTGCTTCAGAATGATCCCCCGCGCCCGGTTGAGATGGCCGGCCCGGCCTTTGCTCCGGGGATTGTACAGAACGATGACGAAATCACCCGCTGCCGCTGCCTCAAGACGCTTCTCGATCACTTCCCAGGACGTCAGGCGGTCCGACAGGCTGATGCAGGCAAAATCGTGCATCAAGGGGGCTCCGAGCCGGGACGCGCTGGCATTGAAGGACGAGATGCCGGGAATGACCTCTACGACCGGCAGTGTCCCGGTCTTTTCCTCTTCCGAGCGAAGAAGCTCGAACACAAGGCCGGCCATGGCATAGACGCCAGGATCGCCGCCGCTGATGATCGCGACCGTTTTGCCTTCCCGCGCGATATCGATCGCCCTCCGGCACCGGTCGACTTCCTGCGTCATACCAGTCGAGACGACATTTTTGTCCCTGACAAGCTCTTTGATGAGCTCAAGATAAGTTCCATAGCCTACAACGACATCAGACCTTCTGATCGCATCCCTGGCAGCAGGAGTCAGGTGCTCCAGGCTTCCCGGCCCCGTGCCGACGATGTATATCATGCCTCTTGGATCTTTTTCACTCTGAACTTTTTTTTCCGTGACCGCCACAGTGACATTTCCTTTCTTCTGTTTTGAAACGAGCAGCCGGACCGTCCCGGCTGCGACAAGCGCCGCAGGTTCCGCAACGCCATGAGCGCCTGTTGCCTTGAATACGACAGCCGATCGCGCAAGTCCTTCTACGCGGTTCAGTTCATCAGCCCCGAAGGTGCGGACAGTGAACGTATATTTCTCCGCAAAGGCCCGAAGGCCCGGCTCGTTGCCCTTGATGTCAATGGTCGCGATCGAATAGATTGACCAGAAGGACAGATTGTGCTCGTCGAGCGTCTGCCGCACGGCGCTCTCGATCTCTTCACGCGACGTGCCGATGTTGCACCCGATGCCGACGACCAGGTTCCTCGGCCTGAGATAGAGCTGCCACTTCACCCGGCAGGTTTCGACGAAGCAGTCGTCACCCGCGACGGTACACGTTGAAGACCCTTCATAGGCATTCTGCCGATTCGAGATGATCACGTCCGCAAACCGCGGCTCCGCCACCAGCAGGAACTCGTCAGGGAAATCGAGATCAGTGGCGGCATAAACCCGTAGCGCACCGTTGTTCACGAACCGCGTTCCGATGAACGGGAGTATTCCCCAGTCCTCGATGACCAGATCATGGTCCCTGGCCCAAAGATCGAGCGACGGCAGACCATTCACATCAGACGATGTGGTAATGACCGCTTCGCCGCCGAGGAAACAAGCGATCTCTCTCGCCCTATCATTCGCGCCGCCGATATGTCCACTCAGGAGACTGATAGCATGCCTGCCGTTCTCATCGAGCACGATCACCGCGGGATCGGTCCTTTTGTCCTTGAGCAGTGGCGCAATGGTCCGCACAACGATGCCGGTGGCCATGATGAACAGCAGTGCCCCACTTCTCCGCCACAGGTCTTCGACAGCAGCCGGAGCGTGTTTCACAATCTCCGCATCGGGCACCAGGGACTTCAACCGCTCCGCAAGCTTCAGCCCATTGTCAGTTATGTATATGATCGCCGTTTTTTCCATCCCACAATCCGGAATCCGCATTCCACAAATATTTCACTTCCTAAACTCATGCTTAAAATTCTTGTCGTAAAGTTTCGATTCTTTTCCGAGCGACGCTTCGGACGCCCGGAGCGATTCCCCCACATAGATCAGCGCCGTCTTCCTGATGCCCGCTTCCTTCACGAGAGAAACAATGTCGGTCAGCGCGCCCCTGATGACCTTCTGGTCCAGCCATGTCGCCTTCTCGATGACCACCACCGGCGTGTCTCCGGGATAGCCCTGGAGCAATTCCTCGCGTACCTTCTCGATCATACCGACGCTCAGAAAGATCGCCATGGTCGCGCGGTGCAAAGCCAGCGAACCCAGCCGCTCGGACGCAGGGACCGTGGTCCTGCCCTCCATCCGGGTGAAGATGACGGTTTGGCTTATCTCGGGGATGGTCAGCTCCTGCCCGAGGATCGCGGCGCCTGCCATGGCCGATGACACGCCGGGAACGACCTCGTAGGGAATATCCAGCCCGCGCAGCCGTTCGATCTGTTCCGATATGGCGCTGTAGAACGACGTATCCCCGGTATGAAGGCGGATAACAGTCTTTCCTTCGGCAACGGCTGTTTTCATGATATCGATGATCCTATCGAGGTCCATAGTCGCTGAGTCAAAAACGTGCGCCTTGATCCCCGCGAGAAGCTTCGGGTTCACCAGGCTGCCGGCGTAGATCACCACATCAGCGCTGTCGAGCAGCTTTCTGCCTTTCACCGAGATAAGCTCCGGATCACCAGGTCCTGCGCCCACGAAATAGATGGGTATCTTCATCGTTTCCTCACGATCACCAGGGAGAAATAGTTCAGGTCTTCGTCATGCACGAGGGTGATGTCCTTTACCATTCGCTCATCATCCATGCCTGCGCGAGCGACATAGACAGCGCTCTTCGCAAGACCCGTCCGGACGAGTGTATCCCTGACCGCCGTGAACACTTTGTTCACCTTCATCAGCACCACCGTGTCGAACCTCTCCAGCGTCTCCTGCAGGCTATCGAGGTAATTTGCCGGAAGAATGGCGATCCGGTCATTGCCGAGCCCCAGGTAAAGTCCGGCCCGCGCAGCAGCCGCGTTGATGGACGATATGCCGGGAACGATCTCGATGTGCAAAGCGGGCTTCCGCTCAAGCAGCCGGTCATAGAGATAGAAGAAGGTGCTGTAGATAGCGGGGTCGCCGATGGTTATAAATGCTGCGTCCATGCCCCGGCCAAGCTGGCCCACAACGGCATCCACGGTCTCGTTCCACTTTGTATAGAGTTCTCCTGTATCAGCAGTCCCCATTGTCTTCTTCATGGGGAAATAGGCCTCAACTATCTCCTTGTTGTCGAGACTGAGGGACTTCTGGACGATCGAAAGGGCAAGGCTCATTCCCTCTTCCCGTCCTTTCGGAACAAAGATGCAGGGCACCTGCTTCAGTATCCGTACCGCCTTCAGGGTCATTAGCTCGGGATCGCCCGGCCCGATGCCAACCACGTATAATCGTCCCGCCTTAATAACCACGTTCGCCTTTCATGATGAACACGGGATTCATCGAACTCATCATTTTTTTCCCTGCAACGATCCTGGAACGTGACACAGAGACCTCGGACACGTCGGTTGCAAAGCCAGAGCGTTCCAGTGCGGCAATGCCTTCCTGAAGCGTTTCAAGGGTCGCGGCGTTGATCACGATAATCCCCGCCTGCATCCTCCCGCTCGCCAGCTCCACGATCTCCGCTAGCCTGCCGCCGCTCCCGCCGATGAATACCCGGTCGGGCGCTCCAAGGTCCGTCAGCGTGTCGGGAGCCGAGCCCTCTATGAGCTTCAGGTTTCGTACGTCGAACTTCATCTTGTTGGCCCTGATGCGCGTCGTCTGCGCCTCATCGCGCTCCACGGCAATGACCGTAAGGCCGGGCGCGAGCCTTGCCGCCTCGATCGCCACGGAACCCGAGCCCGCGCCGATGTCCCACAGAAGGCCTTTCGACGGGAGCCTCAGCTTGTGGATCGAAACGGCGCGCACCTCATCCTTCGTGATCATACCGTCGCGATGCTCCAGTTCTTCCTCACGCAGCCCGAAGCCGATCTCCCGGCTCCTCTCACCCGATGCCGTCCGCAGGATGATCATCACGTTCGGCTCGGAAAACGTCATTCCCGCCGCTTCGCCGACCGCTCCCGTCCATATGCGCTCATCATCATATCCGAGCCGCTCGCAGACATAAAGCGTGATGCCGTCCCGCACCTCAGTTGGCGCGGTCCCGATCTCGCCGGCGATAAGAGCAGGATTGTTCTGCCGGTCGGTCAAGACCGCAATCTTGGGATACTTCCGTATCAGCCAGGGGATGTCCTTCACCTTATAGGGCAGCGCACGGCGTTTCGCGATCTCCGGCCCGCCGTGCACGCTGATGCTGAACGCGTCGTCCCAGGGAACGTTGATCCGGGCAAAGGCTTCCTGCATGCTCGACAGGTCGGGAATGATCTCGATCCGCTCTATTCCGAACTCCTCGACCATCCGCCTGCCGATGCCGAAGAACATGGGATCGCCCGATGCGAGAAGCACAAGTGGTGCGTGTGCGGCCTGCGCGAACCAGTCCTTGGTATACACCACAGTCTCCGGCACGCGGTCAATGACCTTGATGCGGTCCTTGACCGCTTCATACTCATTATATCGTTTGAAGACATCAAGAAGTCGTGACGAAGCGAGGATCACGTCCGCCTTACGGACGATCTCCCGCGCCTGTTTCCCGAGCGGCCGGTATCCGATCCCGACGAGGGAAAGCTTATTTGCTTTCGGCAATGATATCTCCTTCATAGGACACGAGATGGACAGACACGGGAATCCCCTGCGTCTCACGTTGACAGTAGCTCCGCGCCGCATCGCAGACCGCCTTCATTGCTGATCGTGGATCGGGAAGCTCGGCGCGAATAAATTCAAGGATCTCCCGCGACGTATTATACACGCTCTGCCGCGGAATACCTATCCCCAGCGTAATCAGGAAGTCCCTCGCAGCCTCCGCCTCCAGTGCGCCGTGGCGCACATGGGTCTGGGGCGTGGCCATGCCTATCTTAATCATCTTTGCCCATTGTGCGCAGAGGTGCACCTTGCTGAACCTGTGCTTCGCAGCATCGCGCAGAGAATATTCCGTGTAGTCGCCCATCATGGCATAAGCCTCCACGGGCAGGCCGTACTTCTGCTGATGGGCTTTCTCCGATGTCCTGCCGGTTGATATCACGACCTCGGTTAAGCCGAGCGCCTTCGCCACATCGAAGGACGCCGTAACAGTTGCCGTCCAAGCCGCCTCGGAAAGCGGCCTTACAATGCCCGTGGTTCCCAGGATCGATATCCCGCCAATGATGCCGAGCCGATGATTCAGGGTTTTCTTCGCCAGCTCTTCCCCAGCGGGAACCGAAATAGTGACCTCTACCTGCGGAGCATCGGAACCGCATTCGCGAACGGCTTCCTGTACTGCATCGCGGATCATTCTTCTCGGCACGGGATTGATTGCAGGTTCTCCAACCGGTATTGCAAGACCCGGCTTCGTAACACTGCCGACACCGATCCCGCCCTTGATAATGACTTCCGCACTTTCCTCACCTCGAACTTCAAACTCCTGACTCCGAACTGTTGCAACAATCTCCGCACCGTTCGTGATGTCGGGATCGTCGCCCGCGTCCTTCACGATCAAGGCCGTTGCGACACCTTTTCCATCCTGCAGACTGAACCCTGAACGCTGAACGTTAAACGCAACGCGGCTGCCGCCGGGAAAGGGAATCTCCACGGTTTCACTGATCGCCCCTTTTCGCAGGAGAATACAAGTCGCCGCCTTTGCCGCAGCTGCCGCGCATGCGCCGGTGGTGTATCCGGACCGGAGCTTTTTACTTTTCGATTCCACGCCGCGCCTTCACTCCCTTCTTCCCGTAATGCTTAATCTCTCGCATCTCCGTTACCAAGTCTGCCGCGTTCCTCACCTTCTTATCCGCGTACCGGCCTGTGATCACCAGTTCAACACCAGTGGGTTTCCCCTCGATCAGATCAAGCAGGTCCTGAACCAGGATCAGCCCATAGTGAGCCGCCACGTTCGCCTCGTCGAGGATCACCAGATCATACTCCACGGAAAGGACGGCCTTTCGGGCACTCTCGATTCCCTTTTGAGCCGCCCTGACATCCGCCGTGGAAGGCTTTCTTCCCATGATAAGGCCGTTACCAAACTGCCGGACCATTATTGTACCACCAAACGCTTCGATGGCCGCATGCTCGCTGCACTTTCTTTTTTTTATGAACTGCGCGATGAACACCCTGAGCCCGGTGCCTGCGGCGCGGATTGCGAGTCCCAGCGCCGCCGTGGTTTTGCCCTTACCGTTTCCGGTATAGACCTGGACATAGCCTCTACGCATGAGTGACCCTCATTGTCTTGAGAATCTCCCGCCGTGCCTCTCCAACTGAAGCATGCTCAGTAAATCTTGATGACTCCGGGGAAAATGTCCCCCATTATTCAGATACCCTGTAGCCGTGAGAGCTTGATGTATTTCAGCAGCCCGTGGAACTCCAAGGCCGTACCCTGCCAACTGATCCAGAAGATCGGGAATTCTCTTCACCTCCCAGGCGGCGGCGCATCTACCCTTAACCAGCACGGCGAGTGAATCGGCCCACTGGCAAGCAAAGTCCATATCATGGGTGGCGATGATCGTGGTCATGCCCTCGGCATGAAGTCGATCCAGTATTTGCGTGAGTTCCGACTGCATGGCGATATCCAGGCCGGCCATCGGCTCGTCCAGGATCAGTACCTCGGGCCGCATGGCCAGTACGCCTGCAATGCATACCCGTTTTTTCTGACCATAGCTCAAGTTGTGAACTGGCTTGTCGGTAAACTCCATCATTCCCACTGCCTTTAATGACTCTTCCACCCGGTTACGAACGGTCCCGCTGTCCAGGCCGAGGTTCAGCGGACCAAAGGAGACATCCTCCCGGACACTGGCGGAAAAAAGCTGGCTGTCGGGATTCTGGAATACAAGACCGACCCGGGAGCGTAAGGTGTGCAGCCCTTTGCGACTGTAATCCAACGGAGAACCTGCCCACAATACCATGCCGGTCCGAGGGCGCAGAATTCCGTTCAGGTGAAGAAAGAGCGTCGTTTTGCCGGCCCCATTCGCGCCCAGCAGTGCCGTCCGGCTGCCGCGCTGGATGGCGAGGGAGCAGCTATCGAGGCCGGCGCTACCGTCGGGATACTGGAAGTTAACCTCTTTCAGTTCAAGGATATGGTCTGACGTTTTCTGCTTCATAATTTCACCAAGACAAGCGCAATCAACACAGTCCCGCCGCTGACCGCGACGCACATGTCTCTTACGGAGTTCGGGTAAAGCTGTTCGAGAAATCGTAAAGGCCCGTCATTGTTGCGGGCCATAGCAGTCAGATGGAGCGCCTGACTTCTTTGCCAGACTTGGACGGATATGTTGGCCACAAGCACGCCCAGAGAACGCATGGAGAGACGCTTCGTTGCATACCCTAGACGGGCCGATTGAGCTGTAATGGTATCGTGAATCGATTCGGAAAAGACGAAAAGTGTTCGGTAGCAGAGGACCATAATATCCAGCAAAAGCTCCGGCGCTCTGAGCCGACGCAGCAGGGCGATGATATCGATCAAAGGGGTGGTCATTGCCAGAAAAAGAAGCGCAGCAAGCCCCCCCAAGGACCGTCCGCATACCAGGGCGACTCGCTGAACCTCGGTTCGAGCAAGTTGCATGTGGAAATTCCCCGTGGAATCAGCAAAGGTAACTGAAACCGCCAGGGTCAATGCGCTAACCGTCAGAAAAAGGAGCGCCGGAGCGACCACCCGCACATAGCGCCCAAGGGAAATTCTTGCGCCCAGAACCGTGACACCACTCAGGAGCGCGGCGACGCCGCAGGCAGCGGAAGGTGTTGTGGCGGCGAATGCCGCAATCATGCCGCAAAGGGTGAAAATCCCCTTGGCGGCGGGAGATATCCGCCGCCAAGAGTTTGTATATGCGGACTGCTCGATTAGCATTGAGCTGCCTTATTATTGGTTTCCCGGCGCATTTTGGCGCGGGTCGCTGCACTACCATACCAATAACCGATAAATCCGGCTCCAAGCGCCGCCTGAAGCGCGAACAGCAGCGATTCGATCTCGCCGCTCGGTGGTTCCATCAACGATGTTGCCCACGGCTTGTAATCAGGGACGATCTTCCCGATCAACTCCTTTGCCTGGCCATCGGCTCCGGAAAAGATTTCAATCTCTTTGCCATCCTGACCAGGCGCGGGCTTCTGCACCATCAGGAGCGGGATCGCCACCAGCATGACCACGGCTATCATCATCACCAGGTTCTGATATCGTTTCATGACCGCGCCTCCTGAGTTGTTACAACATTCATTGCTTTCAGCTCCTGCGGATTGAAGCGGGTCAGGGCGTTGAAGACCACTACGGTCAAGAGCCCCTCGCTTATAGCCAATGGGATCTGGGTGATTGCAAAGACGGTGGCAAACTTTGCAAAGGATGCGGCAAACCCTCCGACCGGGTCAGGAAAGGCCAGCGCCAGTTGGACAGAGGTAGTCACGTAGGTCAAAAGGTCCGCCATAGAAGCGGCAAGAAAGATCGAAACGCCAAAGGGGAGCCTTGCTGTTTTTGCGAGGCGGTAGATTGCCGCCGCCGCGAACGGTCCCACAATCGCCATGGAGAAGATGTTGGCGCCAAGCGTGGTTAAACCGCCATGGGCCAGCAGAATTGCCTGGAACAACAGCACTACCATGCCGATGGGCGCCATTGCCGCCGGCCCGAACAGTAACGCCCCCAGACCGGTGCCGGTGGGGTGGGAACAGCTGCCGGTGACGGACGGCATCTTCAGGGCAGAGAGGACAAAAGTGAAAGCTGCGGCAACTCCCAGCAGCATCCGCTGCTCGGGTTTTTCCTTGATTCTTTTGTTGATGGTGTAGAGCCCGTAGGCGACGACCGGCGCTGAAGCGATGCCCCATCCGATAGCATGTTTCGCTGGTAAAAAGCCTTCCATAATGTGCATGTTCATTTCTCCTTTTCATCGAGGTTGAAGGAATGTGAGGTCTTCCGGCTCAGGGCTGCCTACTCACCCGCCTTCCCATCATGTGAATCCATGACAGTGACTCTTACCTTGGGTTTTCGTTCCCTTTACGGCTGCGTGACAGCAGGGGCTTTTCACCCCTTTCCGCTTCGTCATTCCCGATGTTTATATTTCACCCCATGCATGCTTCGATCCCGCTATCTCATATCAATCACCTCCGGCCCCTATTTTTAAGAGAGCATTCACAATCGCCACCGCGACCGGCGTGCCGCCTTTCCGCCCCAACGCTGTGATATAGTGATATTTCTGAGAAGCAAGCAACGCCTTTGATTCAACGGCCTTGACAAACCCAACGGGAACACCGACGACCAGGGGCAGTTGGCGGCCAGCAAAGGCCGGTGAGCCGAACAGCTCGATCACCTTCAGCAGGGCGGTGGGAGCGTTTCCGATGGCGATGATGCCAATATTATTGTTTTCCCGCAGAGCGGATTCCATTCCGATCTCAGCCTTGGTCAAGACACCGGACGCCTGGCTCCTGGCCTCTGCTTCCTGTATCTTACAGACGACTGTTCCGCCCCAGCGGCTCAGGAGCTTCTTGTTGATACCGGTCCGCACCATCTCCACGTCCGTCAGAATATCCTTTCCCGCCTTGATCGCTGCAAGTCCTGCGGCGACCGCGTCAGGATGGAACATCAGCGTTTCCTTGAAATCGAAATCCGCTGTTGCATGGATGACGCGCTGCACGATCGGCAGACGATCGGCGGGGATGTTGCTCAGGTCGGCCTCGGCTGAAAGAATATCGAAGCTCCTCTTTTCTATGGCAGCGGGCGTCAAGACCTCCGCGGCGCTGATCCGCTCCATCGCAATGTGGGCCAGCTTCTCGTGGATGCCGAGCGGCTCAGTATAGATGAAAGTAACATCGGGGTACAGCCCCCGCGCCTCCTCGATCGTTTCAGGGATGTCCTTGGTTACATGCTGGCCTGCACACAGAAAAAAGGGATGCAGGATGATCTTGTTCGCGCCGCCCTCTACCGCGATCTTGATCGCGTCGGGGATCTTCGGCTCGGCAAATTCCATGTAAGCGACTGAAACACATGCGTCCGCACAACCGGGATACAGCATCGTGTGCAGCATCCCCGCCATCTGGTCCAGTTTATTTGCGTCCTTTTTCGGGCTCCCGTGCCCGACCAGCAGAATGCTTTCCTTCATGTCCTTTTCTCGCCTTTGATGAAACCTGCAAAATGATCTGCACCGCGCTGGCTGCTACCGAAGTGAATATGAACATAGCTTGCCAAAGCATTCTTCTTCTTGAATCCTTCAGAAGGGAAAGCCTTGTTTCGACTGTCGCTCAGGGCATAGACGCTCCCGGAAGCATCACCGACGATCTCCGAATAATGAAATTCGTGCCCACGGTATTTCTCGCCCCGGCCCCCCAGAATACAGCCCTCGTTCAGGACGACCTCGCGGTAGCCCAGACGCGGCTTTTTCATCATCCGCGTTTCAAAGGGGAACACACCTGCCATGACAAAGAGCGCGTTGTCAAAATCGCGAATGCCTTGCGAAAGATACATGAGTCCGCCGCATTCAGCATACATCGGCTTCCCGGCATCGACCCACGCCCTTATCGAACTTAGCAGGGAACTGTTGCGGGACAATGCCGCGGCATGGAGCTCAGGATACCCGCCGCCGATGTAGACAGCATTGGCATCAGGAATCGCCTGATCCGCGAGCGGGCTAAACTGGACGATCTCCGCGCCTGCATCACGAAGCAGGTCCAAGTTATCCTCGTAGTAGAAGCTGAACGCTTTGTCATAGGCAACGGCAAGTTTGAATTTCCTGGTTTCCTTCACGTCTTTGCGGTGATATATCTCCCCGCCTGAATTGTCGGCATTCCGGACCATCATTTCAATGTCGATAAAACGCATAACCGTGTCCGCAAGGTTATTAAGGTTTTCTGATGCAAGTGGGGTCTCTTCAGCCGTCGTCAACCCAAGATGCCGGTGGGGGATCTCGAAGGCCAGTTCGCGCGGGAGATACCCCAGAACAGGCACCGTACGTACGCTGTCTTTCAGCCGTGCAAAATGGCCTTCAGAAGCTACGCGGTTGAAGACCACTCCCGCGAACTTCAATGCACTGTCCGCGCCTCGCATTCCGAATTCCGTATAACCCTGCACCATCGCCCCCGCGCTCTCCGCCATACCGTAGGCATCGATCACGAGCACGACAGGCGCCTGCAGGAGCGTCGCCAAGGACGCCGTGCTTCGGTCGCCGTCATACATTCCCATAACGCCTTCAATCACCGCAATATCGGCATCTGCGGCATGCTTCCGGAAGCACCGTGTCACATAGTCCCGCCCGCACATCCATAGGTCGAGATTTCGGGACGTCCTGTCCGCGACAAGCCGATGCAGTCCCGCATCGATGAAGTCAGGCCCGGCCTTGAACGGCTGGACCGCAAGCCCCTTCTTCCGTAGGGCCGCCATGATGCCGAGAGTTACGGTCGTCTTGCCGCACCCGCTGTGGGTGCCTGCGATGACTATCGCGCGCATAGATCCCCCAGCTCCTTCAACAGCCGATTGTTCTCATTCCGAGACCGAACAGCAACGCGTATATAGGATTCGTCAAGGCCGGGGAAGTTCCGGCAGTCCCTTACGAGGATTCCCCTTTTTCGAAGGGAAGCTGCGACCTCGTTCCCGCGTGAGATCCTGAGCAAATAGTAGTTCGTTGAAGAGGGGAAGAACGCAATGCCAATGTCTTGAAAGCCTTGCTCGAGGTATTCTTTCTCCTCAAAGATCACCTCCATCGTCCGCTCCTGGTATCCACGGTCCCTGATTGCCGTCGCCGCGGCCATCTGTGCCAGCGTGTTGACGGTCCAAGGCTCTTTGTGGGCACTGACCTGCTGAACTACTCGATCCGGGAAAATACCGTATCCTATCCGGAGGCCCGAGAGAGCATAGAACTTCGTGAGCGACCGCAGCACGATCAGGTGGGAATTTCCCTCCACGTCTCTTACCAGAGACTGGTCCGGTGTGAAATCAATGAACGCCTCATCCACCACGAGAAGACAGCCCGCTCGCTCCGCGGCCCGGACGAGATCGAGCACCGTCTTCCGTTCCAGCAGCCTTCCTGTTGGATTGTTCGGATTGCACAGGAAAGCCATATCGCACCCGGCCATCGCCGCGACGAATTGTCCGGGATCGATCGCAAAACCGCCCTGCGGAGACAGATCGAAGCGAGTGCATGACGTGCCATCGTTCAAGTGACAGGCGCGCTCATATTCCGAGAAGGTAGGCCCAGGCATCAACACGCGCCGCGGCCGCAAAGCCCGCACGAGCAGATAGATCAGTTCCGTGCTGCCGTTGCCGCAGACAAGGCTTTGCGCGGGTACACCCAGTTGCTGCGACAGGTCCCTGCTGATGCTATCGGCAAAGGGCTCAGGATAATGGACGAGCAATCCAATGTTCTCCCGGATAACCGCGGAGACGGATTCCGGCACACCGAGAGGATTGATCGAAGCGCTGAAGTCCAGCATCTCGTTCACCGGGATGCCGGTCTCATCCGACGCAAGAAAGACATTGCCGCCGTGTCCTGTCATGACAACCCCCGCGCTGCGACCCCTGCCGCGGCCAGCGCAGCCGCAATCACCGCAGAAACCTTAACCAGAGCCATGGCCTCATCCGACGCGGGAAGATAGTCCTCTCTGCGGGAATCGCCGATCACCGGTTTATCGCTCAATACGCCGTTGTACAAATTCGGGCCTCCGAGCATCACGCCGATCGCTCCGGACATGGACGCCTCGGGCACACCGCTGTTCGGGCTGGGGTGTTTCCTGCCGTCACGGGCCATGATCGCAAGCGCCCTGCGAAAGACTGTAATCCCATTTGTCGTATCCTTCACGCACGTCTTCAGGCATGCAGCAGCGGCTATGATCAGGCCTGTGATCCGGGCAGGCAGGTAGTTCGCGGCATCATCGACCCTCGCCGCGGCCCAGCCAAAATAGCGATATCGGTCGTTCTTGTATCCCACCATGGAATCGAGTGTGTTGATCGCTTTGTAGGCCATGGCAAGAGGAAGCCCACCGATGGCAAGATAAAAAAGCGGAGCAACGACCCCGTCGGAAAGGTTCTCCGCCAGGGTCTCGATCGTCGCCTTGAGCACGCCCTGCTCGGAGAGCTCTGCGGTGTCGCGGCACACGATCATGCTCACGTGCTTCCGCGCAGACTCCAGATTTCCCTCTCTGATCGAGGATATCACGAGGCCGGCCGATTGAAGGAGGTCCTGAGTGGCGATCGTCGTGGCCGTAAGCACGACCACCGCAGCGGTCCCGGCAATGCCGGACACCTGAACTGAAAGGCGGTTCAGCATTAGCACGATGACGCTGGTTAATAAATAAACCGGCACCACGATCGCCAGGATCAGCACGACGCCCGCTGCCCGCTCGGCAGCGGGAGAAGCGACCGCTCGCCGGAGCAACTTCTCCATCGTACTAACGGCGGTGCCGATGAACCTGACCGGATGGGGCAGCCATCGGGGGTCTCCAATCAGGAGATCGAGCACGAATGCTAACAGCAGGACCGTCGCGCTGATCATAATTTCAGCATCTCCATGACAAAACCCATGTCCACATGCTCCCGCACGACCGCTGCCAGTCGGTCAAGCGCCTGCTCCTGGAATTCGTGATACCGCAGCCCGCTCGCGCCGGGAGGCAAGCCTCTCTTTTTCCTGATGTGATCGATGATGTCCCGCCGGAACAGATCGTTGTCGAAGATCCCATGGAGGTAGGTGCCCCAGCAGTTGCCGTTAATCGATCCGTCCAGTGCTTCCGCCTCAGCACCGCTCTTCTGCGAAGACCTGACCGAGAACAATCCGATGTCGCCGGTGCTTGTTCCCATGTGGATCTCATAGCCCTGAAGGATTTGTGAAACCGCGGAAGCTTCGGCGAAGGGGTGTGCATCAGTGATTCTGGCCTCGATGCGGCAGGTCTTCTTTTCAGTCCCGAACATGGTGCTAATATTCAGAAGTCCGATGCCTTCGACACTCCGGTGACCGCTCTCGGCTCCGTGGGGATCATCGATCTTTTTACCGAGCATCTGATAGCCGCCGCAGATGCCGATGATATCAGCTCCCCGAGCACATGCTCGCCGTATGGAGTCAACAAGACCCTTCTTCTTTAGAAAGAGCAGATCAGTGACCGTATTCTTCGACCCCGGCACGATGACCAGGTCAGCGCTCTCAATCTCCGAAGGACTGTCCGAATACACCACCTCCGTATCCTGTTCGAGCGCCAGGGAATCGAAATCGGTGAAATTGGAGATATACTGCAAACGCACGATAACGATCTTCACGGCGTCTGCGCCGGCAATGTCCCAATGACGCCCCGTCCGCTGCGAGAGCGCAAGTCCATCCTCCTCCGGCAACCCCAGGTCCGAAACATAGGGCAGCACACCGATCACGGGCCTGCCAGTCTTCCTGCCGATCATCTCGAGGCCGGGATCAAGGATAGTCTTGTCGCCCCGGAACTTGTTGATGATGAATGCCTTGATGAGCCTGCTGTCCCGGCCGAGCAGCTTGACCGTTCCATAGAGCGACGCGAACACGCCGCCCTTGTCGATATCCGCCACGAGCAGCACCGGCGCCCTGGCGTGCTTCGCCATGGCCATGTTCACGATGTCCACGTCCAGGAGATTAATCTCCGCCGGACTTCCCGCGCCTTCGAGAACGATCAGGTCATGCTGCTCCTCGAGCCGCGCGTAGGAAGCGGTCACTGCCTTCCATGCCTGGTCGCGAAAGGCGTAGTACTCCTTCGCCTTCATCGTGGCGTGGACCTTGCCGTGAATAATGACCTGCGACCCTCCGTTGCCGGAAACCTTGAGCAGCACGGGATTCATGTCGTTCAGGGAGTCGACCCGCGCCGCCCGAGCTTGAAGCGCCTGCGCCCTCCCGATCTCCCCGCCTTCGGCGGTAATGGAGGAGTTCAGCGCCATGTTCTGCGCTTTGAACGGCGCGACCTTGATCCCCTGGTCGCTGAATATCCGGCAGAACGCGGCCGCTACCAGGCTCTTGCCCGCGCCCGACCCCGTGCCCTGAATCATCAGGGCTTTTGCCACGACCGCTCCTTCTTGAGTTCAATCATGCCTTGCCGCTCAGTCGCAGATCACCGGAAAAAAGCTTTGCCGCCCCTTTCGCGGCGCAGAAACTCCCGCACATGGTGCAGGAATCTTCATGCTCGGGCATACGGCTTTTGCGGATCGCTTTTGCCTCTTCGGGATAGAGCGCAAGGCTGAACTGCTTTTCCCAGTCGAGATCCCGCCTCGCTTTGCTCATTTCCCGGTCGCGCTCTCTGCCCTTCTCGGGATATTTGTTCATGTCGCCGATATACGCGGCGATCTTTGCCGCCTGCACGCCTTGACGTACATCGTCCTCATTCGGCAAGGCCAAATGCTCGGCGGGCGTTATGTAGCAGATCAAGTCCGCGCCGTAGCGGCTTGACTGCGCTGCGCCAATGGCGGCGGTGATATGGTCAAAGCCGGGCGCCACATCGGTTGATATCGGGCCGAGCATGTAATAAGGCGCGCCACCGCTCATCCTTTTTTGCAGTAGAATATTCCCCTCAATCTCGTCCAAAGGTACGTGCCCCGGACCTTCCACCATCATCTGACAGCCCATTTCCCTGCCGATCTCCGCCAGTTCACAGTTAATAACCAACTCCTGTACCTGCGCCCGGTCGGATGAATCATGGATAGCGCCGGCCCTAAGGCCGTTGCCGAGGGACAGGACCACGTCGTATTTTTTCAGAATTGCAACGACACGGTCAAACTTTTCATACAACGGGTTTTCGCGATTATTGGCAAGCATCCACGAAACCATGCTGACCCCGCCCTTGCTCACCAGGCCGCCGTAGCGGTACCCCTGCTTCCGCAGACGCTCGATTGTGTACAGATTGATGCCGCAATGAATCGCCATAAAGGCGATGCCGTCAGCACATTGCTGTTCGATGAGGTCAAAAAGCATTGCCTCGTCAAGCCTGTTCGGATCGCCGTACTTCCTGCTGGCCTCGCAAAACGCTTGATACAGCGGCACGCTCCCGACCGGGAGGTCCACCGCTGCGATCACCTCTCGCCGAACCCGGTCCAGATCACCGCCCACGGAAAGTTCCATCAATGTGTCCGCCCCTGCCGCTGCAGCGGCAATAGCCTTCCTCTTCTCTGCCGCATAATCAATAATATCCGATGACGTGCCGATCGAGGCATTCACTTTCGTGCGGAGCCCCTTGCCGATGCCGACCGTCGCCGGCTTTCTAAAGGTGTTCCAAGGAATCACCATCTTCCCTTCCGCGACCATTTTCATGATGAAATCAGCGGGCACGTCCTCCGCTGCGGCGACGGCCGCCATCTGCTGCGTAACATGCCCCTTGCGGGCAAACTCAATTTGTGTTGTCATTGGCCTGTTCCTTGCAATTTACTTAAAATCGTCCCCAGCCGCTGCTGGCTGGGAGCAGGGAGAACCCACCCCCGGCCTCCCGATCAGAACTCACAGCGCAGCCCAGCAAAAAGGCTGCGCCCGGGCATGGGATTGTTCAGGACATACCCATAGTCCTCATCCAGTAGGTTGCGCACCTCGCCGCGCAGGGTCCAGGCGCCGTACCGCTCGGTCGCCAGGAAGCGGTAGCTGACCGTCAGGTCCGCGACCACAAAGCTGTCCAGGGTGACCACCGGCACCGGATAGACGAACGATGCCCAGTCCTGCACCAACTGGGAACCGGTGTAGGCGACATTAAGCCGGCCGGACCAGCGCTCGCCGTCGGATACGGCCAGACCGGCAGCGTAATTGGTGGCGCTGACGTAGAGCAGATCCTCGCCAGTTTCGTTGTCCTCATATTCGGTGAGCAGGGTCAGGTTGAGATAGGGGCGCACCTCCCAGGCCAGGCTCAGCGGCACCCCCAGGTCATAGGAGAGTTCCGCCTCCACGCCGCTCAGCGAGGCGCTGCCCTGATTGAGCCAGGAACTGGAGCCGTCGGCTAGGATATAATTGGTGATCTTGTCCTCGAAATCCGTGGTGAACAGGGTCAGGGACCCGGTCAGCCCAGCGGCCGCATAGTCGATGCCGCCGTCCACGGTCTTGGATTTCTCCGGCTGGAGGTCCGGGTTGCCCACGGTCCTGATTCCCCAGTTCCAGTAGTCCGCCGCCAACTGGTCGGCCGCGGGCATGACAAAACCCTCGGCATAGCTGGTCCGCAGCTTGCTGGCATCGTTCAGCGACCACGCCAGACCCACGGAAGGGGTGAGGTGGTTCTCGTCCTCGTCGCGGCCCGCCGGCTGGCTCACCTCCACGCTGTACCAGTCGTGGCGCAGCCCTGCAGTGATCACCAGACGCTGGTCGATGAATTCGCCCTTGCCGAGGAGGAAGGCCGCAGGGTTGGCATACTCGGTGGCTTCAGGGGTCCAGGTGTTCTCCACCTCGTACTTGATCCAATCAAGGCCGGCGGTCAGGGTGGCCGGGCCGAAACGATCGCTGATCTGGGCCTGGGCACCCTGCTGATCCGTGGTTTTGCGCGCGGTGGAACCGTCGTCCCAGCCGTCGGGATTGGAGGCCGTCGGGTAGACCCACCTGTTCTCGTCCCTGCCGGCGAAGAAGCGGGCCAGCCACTGCCGTGCCCCTTCTCCCATCCGACCATCGTAGCGGAGATCCAGGGAATAGTTGTCCTTGTCCGTGTAATCGTCCGCGTCCGGGGTGTCGATATAGCCGGGGTTACCGTCCTTTTCGGCGGTGAACCCGGTATAGGTCATTCCCAGCCGGTTCGCCTCGGCAAAGGAATAGCCGGTATTGATACTCAGCGCGGCCCGGGAATCGACCCCGGTATTGACATAGTCCCGGCCGCCGCCGGTTTCATAATCGCCCATGGTCAGGGCGGTCAGGGCGCCGGCGAAATCAAACTTCTCCTGCAGGGCGGTGGCCGCAAAGCCGGCCTCGTACTCGTCAAAGCTGCCGGCCCCGGCGTCGACCACCAGAGAATTGTTCCGACCCCTGAGGGTGATGATGTTCACCACTCCGCCGACGCCGCCGGAACCGTACTGCACGGCCCCCGGTCCGCGGATGATCTCGATCCGCTCGATGTTCCGGGTAAAGATCTTGGCCAGATTGCCTGTCCCGACCCGCCGGCCATCCAGGAGCACCAGCACGTGCCCCTGCAGGTCATTGCCGTGGGTTTCGGTGCGGAAACCGCGGATAGCGATAGAGGTCAGGCTGCCGGGATACTTCTGGATGTGGCTGAGCCCCAGTTCGGCGAACAGGTCGCCCACGGTGCGCGCTGCCGCCTGCTCGATCTCCTCGCGGCTCAGCACCGTCACGTTGGCGGTGACCTCTTTTTTCGTTTCTTCGATCCGGCCTGCGGTGACCACCACCTCGCCCAAGGTGGTTACCTCGGCCGCCCGGGCAGGCTGCTGGCCAGGAATTGCCGCCAGCAAGGCCAGGGAGGCAAGGGAGGCGTAACTGCTCTTCTTCATATCTTCTCCTTTTGCAAAGCAGGCCCGGGCGCATAAAAAAACCCCGGACCGATTGGTATCGATCCGGGGTCCCTGATTTTCCCACAGATACATGGCGCTGCCCTTGTCCCCGGGGCAGAACCAGCTTCATTCCAGGCAGGTCTTCTGACTCTCCCGGCCTTGTGACCGCCTTCCCATCCTGGCGGACAGTGGCGTAATGGTCATAAGGTTTCCTCCTGGCTCAGGAAGAAAGCGGGATCACAGCGGCGGGTCCGTCCCCGGTTCACACGGGGTTCCCTTTTCATCCGCACAAGCGGAACCTGAAATATTCTTTTCACATTCTACCCAATAACCGGTTCCCCGTCAACAGGATATTCCTCGAAAAAGGAGCGGAACCTCACATTCCCCGTGATCAAAGTGAGTCACCTTATCGCCAAACAAAGTCAGTTGATCGATACGTGTCTTCTTTCTCCTGTTTCTGGATGTACGCGCGAACTGCCTCATCATCGGCTCCAACGGTCGAAACAAAATAGCCACGAGCCCAGAAATGCATCCCATTGAAGTAGAAGATGAGATTGACTGTTAGGCCAATTATAGTAGGATATTACATTCGTCCGAAAACGTTATTATCTACTCATTAATCAGGCAACGAGATAAATACATGACACAGAATTTAATGCTCTATTTCGGGGCCGTGATGCTGGGTGCCCTGCACGCATTTGAACCGGGGCATGGCAAAACCCTGATTGCCGCCTACATGATCGGCACCAGGGGGAGGGCGGTTGACGGCATGCTGCTTGGCCTGATTGTCACCTTTACCCACACCTTCAGCGTCATTCTGCTGGGCATAGTCGCCAGGCTCCTTTCCACTTCGTATTCGGAAACGGAACTCCACGCCTGGCTTGGTCTTTTTTCCGCCATTCTTATCTTGATCGTTGGCATCTGGATGCTGAAGCAGAGACTCGGTAGGAACTCCGGGCACCTTCACTTCCACCTCTTCAGCAAAGGCCATCATCATGATCATGATGCCCACACGCACAGCCCTGAACATCATGCGCACAGCCACCAACTGGATGATCATGCCCATGATCACGATCACCATCATGGCCACGACCATAATCACCCCCATGATCATCTG
>QZKK01000021.1 GCA_003599475.1 Desulfobacteraceae bacterium | reverse complement strand
TCGAAGGCAGCCTCGTGCATGGCGGTCTTGAATTCCTTGTATCGATCCCAATCGCAGTAAGCCTTCTTGACGACGATGCTCCCCTTGAGAAGCAGCCGCTCGAGCACCTTTGAAATTTCAAAATGCTCATAGTGGGCATCCCGCGCGCCGAGGGCGATGTTCTCGAAATCGCAGAACACGGCCAGATTTTCCGTTTCCGTAATTTTGCTCATTTTGTCATCCTCTGCGTCTCTGCGTCTTTATGGCCGCAGCGCGCATCTTCGTGTCTTGACGGCTTTAAGGTTTTCTCAGAGCCTAAACCAAATGTTCGATGGAAATCAATCATTTTCGAATCACAATCATTTCTGACTGACCCGTATCGGATCGATGTCACATTTGACAACAGGATAGTCCTCCGGGATGGTCGAAAAGATGTACCGGGGGCGGGTTCGGACAGTGACGTGCTCGAGACCGGCACCGTTTGACGAACTGCTCACCGCCTTCCACGGTTCCCTGCCATCGGCCGTGGTTCCAGCAAATGCGGGCGTCGTACTTCCGCCCCTCAGCGGAACAGATAGGTTGGAAGCCACATGGAAAGCGGTGGGATGTAGGTGACGAGGAAAAGAACGATCACCAGCGGAATCAGAAAGGGGAATGTCGCAGCCGCGCAGCGCTCGAAGGAGAGTTTGGCCACCCGGGAAAGGACATAGAGCACCATTCCGACCGGCGGGGTGAGAAGCCCGATCATCAGGTTCAGCACCATGATGACGCCGAAGTGAACCGGATCGACGCCGACTTCCGCAGCGACCGGTACAAGCACCGGCACCAGGATCGTAATGGCGGCGATGGTCTCCATGAAAAAACCGACGATGAAAAGAATGATATTGATCAGAAGCAGCACCATCACCCGGTTCCGGGTCATGCCCAGGATCAGGCCGGCAAACTTCTCGGTGACCTGGTTTTCGGTAAGAATCCAGGCGAAAATCGATGCCCCGGCAACGATCAGCATGATGATGGCGGTGGTTTCGACGGTTTCCATGCTGACGAGCATGAATTTGCGGAGGCTGATGCTGCGATAGACCACAAGGCCGAGGAAAAGGGCATAGACGACGGCGCCGATGGCCGCTTCGGTCGGCGTGAAAATTCCGGAGGCGATCCCTCCGATGATGATGACGGGCGTCATGAGGGAAGGAAACCCGTGGATGAAGGTTCGAAACAGGTTCCGGATCGAAAAGCTTGCATCCCGGGGGTAATGCCGCCGGTGGGAGTAGATGGCCACCATGATCATCAGGGATGCGCCCATCAAGAGCCCCGGTATGAAGCCTGCGATGAAAAGCTGACCGATCGAAGCCGAGGCCATCACCCCGTAGATGACCATCGGAAGACTGGGCGGGATGATCGGACCGATGGTCGCAGACGAAGCGGTGACCGCCACCGAGAAATCGAGGTCGTATCCGGCATCGTTCATGGCCTTGATCTCGATGGTGCCGAGCCCTCCGGCATCGGCGACCGCCGCCCCCGACATTCCTGAAAAGATGATGCTGGCGCCGATGTTCACATGCCCGAGCCCGCCAGGCAGCCAGCCGATCACGGCCTTGGCAAAGTCGAAGATATGGTTTGTCAACCCTGCGGAATTCATCAGGTTTCCGGCGAGAATGAAAAAAGGGACCGCAAGGAGCGGAAAGCTGTCCAACCCGTTTACCATCCGGTGAATGACGGCAAACGGAGGGACGCTGCCGGTCAGATAGATCCAGAGCATCGACGAGCCGCCAAGGGCGATGGCAATGGGGGCTCCGATAATAATCAACCCGAAAAGCGAAAGAAAAAGCACACCGATCATATTTTTCCGGCCCCCACCGGTTCTTCCCCCTGCGCGTCGACGAAAGGGACAAAGCTTTCTCGATAGTGCCGGCAGCCGACAATGATGCTTCTGAAAAACATGAGGACAAACCCGGCGAACACGACGATATAGATGGCGCTCATCGGGAAATGGACGGAGACCATCCAGTGTTTGTTCATGATGGGAAGAATTTTCCAGGTGAGCCAGGCCCCGGTGCCGTAGAAGACCACCTGGAGGATATCCACGACCGTGCACATGACGCGCCCGGCACTGCGGGGCAGAAAACGATAGAACGCTTCGACGTAGATGTGGGTCCCCTTCCGAACGGCCATCACCGAACCGAGGAAACCGACGCAGATCAGCAGATACCGCGCGATTTCCTCGGTCCAGGCGAGGGATGAATTGAGTACGTATCGGGAGAAAAACTGGGCAAAAACGACTGCGGCAAGGCCCCAGAACAGGATCAGCGCTACATAGTCTTCGACCGCGTAATCCTCGAATCGGAAGAAAGTTTCACTTTCGGTCCGGGCGGTCGTCGCATCTGTGCGGGCGAGATCTTCCATTTTAGTTTTTAATCCACAGATTGCGCAGATTACATGGATTTAATATAAAGCGCAGAAGGCGTTTTTTGCTTTTCGACCGATGCCATCTGCCTTTCCTGTCTTCTGTCGTCTGTCTTCTGCCCTTTGCCTTCTTACTTGATGTCCTGGAGCTTTTGGAACTGCTCCTTTGTCCAGGTGGCTTTCGGGCCTGTCAGGAACGGCTTTGCCGCTTCCATGAACGGCTTGCGATCGACCTTGTTGATGGTAACCCCCTGCTGTTCGAACCAGGGGATCAGGTCGTCTTCCTGCTTCCTGACCTCTTCCGAGTTTTTCATGGCCGCCTCCTGCATGACCTCCGTGAAGATCTTTTTGTCCGCATCGGAGAGTTTTTTCCAGGCCGGCGCTCCGATGATGGTCACCAGGTTGTTGGTCATGTGCTGGGTCAGGTTGATGTACTTCTGCACTTCATAGAATTTCTTGGCCTTGATGGTCGGAAGCGGGTTCTCCTGCGCATCGACAACCCCCTGCTGGAGCGCAAGGTACACTTCCGCGAAGGCGATCGGGGCGGCGTTGGCCCCGACGGACTGGGTGAACATCAGATAAAGCGGCGCATCCGGAACCCGGATCTTGAGACCCTTCATATCGGCGGGCGAATTGATCGGCTTTTTCGAGGTCACGCAGCGGACGCCGTAGTAGGTAACCGCAGGAATCTTGTTTCCTCCGGAGGCTTCGAGATACCCGCCGGCGAGCTCGCCGAAAAGCGGGCTCTGTGCGAATTTCTTCCAATGATCGAAGTCGCGGAACATGAACGGCGCTTCCCCGATGCCGATCGGACCATAGGTGGAGGCGATAAAGGCGGTTCCGGCATAGACGATGTCGACGGTGCCGAGGCTCAGCCCCTGGACGATATCGGATTCTTTCCCGAGCGAAGACGCAGGGTAGACTTCGATTTTATAGGCGTCCTTTGTCCGTTTGGCGATCTCCTCCGCGCTCCACAGCGCCCACTTGTGGAATGTTTCACTGGTCTCGTAGACATGCGCCCACTTCAGCTTCTTTGCCGCCGCTTCCGCTTCATTCTGAAAGACACCGACGGATAGAAAAGCGGCCACCAGCAGGATCAGAAGAACTGTGAGTCCTTTTTTCATTTTTTCCTCCTTTTGAAATAGTCGGGTTATGCTTTGAACTCGCGTGCGCCTGCAGATATCCTTGTAGTCCTCAATCAATGTCAGAGAGTCGAACCGCTGTCAAGATCGAAAAAAAAGGCCTGCACACCGGTAAGATCAGTCGACCACGGCGATGACCCGCGCCGGGGCTCCCTCGCTCTCTTTTACCTTCAGGGGCAGCGCATAGACCGTCGCACGGTCGGACGCAATTTGATGCACGTTGCAGAGATATTCGATCAGGTAAACGCCTTTTCGCAGCAGAAGATGGTGAGTCGGCATCTCATCGGCAGGCGGATGCCGCGCCGGTATTTCCCGGATGGCGTAATCCTGGGGAAAATCGAATCCGACCGCCTTGATATCGCGGCCGGCGAGCCACTCGGCGGCATCTTCCCGGACAAAAGGCGCCTCCAGCCAGTACTCTTTTTGGGTCCAGTCGCGCTTTAAATCCCATGCGGTTTTCAAAATGACGATGTCTCCCGGGGAGATATGCCCGCCTTTTTTTTCCAGTTCGCCGGCGGTAATCGGCATATTGGACTCTATATCGGAAAGATCCAGTATGGCCGCAGTCCCGCAGAACCGCTCCAGTGAGACCTGGTCGATCGTGATCCGATCCGGTTCGATGTGAAGCGGCGTATCGACATGCGTGAAGGCGTGCATGGGAATGGTCAATACCGTGACCTGGAAAGGATCGTTTTTCTTGTGGTCCATGGCGAGTCGGGTTTGGATGTTCCAGCGCCAATGCGGCTGGATGGACATGCTCAAGTCGATGATTTTCATGATACGTTCCTTTGGGAAAAAATTGGAGAGTTCTCATTTTAATATCACACCCACGAAGGCACCAAGCCACAAAGATTAAGGTAGAATTATCCGGATGCCGTTTTTATGAAAGGAACGATAAAGCTGATTAGAAAACAAAAGCTCTTGCCGGTTAGCTTTAATGTTCCCTCTTTGTGCCTTCGTGTCTTTGTGGCTGGGCTTGTATCTCCTCGTTCGGCTATTGGAGCAGGCCGGGCAAAAAAAGCACCATCCGGGGCCAATAAGTACACATCGCGAGAACCACGATCATCACGAAAATAAAAGGCAGAATCTCACGAATCACTTCTTCCACCTGAATTTCGGCCAGTGCGGCCGTCATATATAAAAGATAGCCGACAGGCGGCGTGCTCAATCCGATCATCAGGTTGAGAACGACGACCAGACCGAAATGCACGGGATCTATCCCGATCGATTGGGTGATCGGGAGAAAGATGGGAACGAAGATGACCAGCGCGGCCAGTGGATCCATGATCATTCCGACGATGAGAAACAGGATGTTGAGCTCGAGCAGAATGACCATAGGGTTATCAGATACCGCCGTGATCAGTATTCCGATTTCGACCCCGATATTCGACTGGGCCACCACCCATCCGAACACCTGGCTGGTGCCCACCAGGATCAGCACGGTTGCGGAGTTGACCAGAGTCCGCCTGAAAATGCCGGAAAGATCCTTCAGCGTAAGCTCGCGGTAGACGAGTCCGCCGATAATGACGCTGTAGAGAACGGCTACCGCACCTGCTTCCGTCGGGGTGAAAACGCCGAGCAGAATACCCCCGACGATGACAGCAGGCGACATGAATGCCCAGAACACCTCGAAAGTGCTCTTGAGCACGTCGATGATTCTCTTTTTTTCAGTCTTGGGGTAACCGCGCCGCACCGCCAGAAAGAAACTGGTGATCATGAAGTAAAGCCCCATGGCAAGCCCGGGGATCACCCCCGCCAGAAAGAGCTTTCCCACCGAAACATTTGCAATCACCCCGTAGATGATCATCGGTATCGAAGGGGGAAAAATGGGGCCGATCGTTGCGGCCGCGGCGTTGATGGCGGCCGTGAATCGAGCCGAATAGCCGGCCTTCTTCATGGCCGGTATCATAATCGATCCGATGGCTGCAGCATCCGCTACGGCTGCACCCGATATGCCCGCATAGATCACGTTGGTAACCACATTGACATGGGCCAGGCCGCCGGGAATATGGCCGACGACACCCTCGGCAAACCGGATGATCCGGGTGGTCTGCCCTCCGCTGTTCATGATGTCTCCGGCAAGAAAGAAAAACGGGATGGCAAGGAGCGAAAAACTGTCGACCCCCACGATCAGGTTCTGAGGGATCAGTTCGAGAGGAAGGCCCGGCAGGAAAAGATAAATGGTAATCAGTGCGGAACATCCGATGGAAAGAAACAGGGGAAGTCCCAGCAGGATCAGCAGGAGCATGGAGCCGATCATGACATAGACATCTAAAAACAAGGCGCTTTACCCCAACCACGGATCAGGCAGACTACACGGAAGAATGCACAAAAAGATTTCACCTTCCGTGTTTTCAGCGTCTTCCGTGGTAAATGAATTTTCGTGTCTTTCGCGTTTTTCATGGTAGAAATTGGTAAAAATAAAAATTCCTGTACAATCCGTTAATCATCTTTCTTCAGCAGACGCCGAAGCGTCGCACCGATTTCAAACAGCCAATAAAAGATCATCATCCCTCCCCCCACAACGGCGGCCAGATAGGCATACATCACCGAAAACGGAAGCGTTACGTAGTAATCGGTGCTGGTCAGTGCGATCAGGGGGATGCCTTTGACGACCAGGACAGCCAAAAATACCAGCCCCATGAGTTGAAGCCCCAGGGCGATCCAGGCTGCGGCCGCCCCGGGAAATCGTTGCTGGACGAATTCGATGACCATGTGCTTTCGGTAGGAAATACCGAGGGCGGCCCCGAGAAGGATGATCCAGACAAACAGAAGCCGGGAGAGTTCTTCGCTCCAGATAAATGCATAATTGAATACATACCGCAAAATGACCTGGATCACCGCAAGGACCGTGACTCCAAGCAGGAGAAGGCTTCCGACGGTCTCCAGGATCATGTCGGCCGCTCGCTTGAACGCACCCGGCATGCACCTTGTTCCTTATTTTCCTGCGGATTTGATTTTTTCGACCAGATCCCAGCCGAACTTTTCAGCGTATTTTTCCTGAGTCTTCTGCTGCACCACTTCGGCAATGGCCTTCCGGTCCGGCTCCAGTTCCACCTGCAGGCCGGAAGCCTGCATCTCTTTAAGCAGCGTATCTTCCAGCCGCCGGTTGAGTTTCCGGTGGTAGGCGGAGGCCTCCTTCATGGATTCGACCAGCGCTTTTTGATGCTCCGGCTTGAGACTTTCGAATTTTTTAAGGTTCATCGTCACATGGGAGGTCGAGTATGCGTGATAGGTCAGGGAGAGAAACTTTTGGACTTCATAAAACTTCTGTCCGTGAATCAGGGTGATCGGGTTTTCCTGCCCGTCCACCGTCCCTGTTTTCAGCGCCATGTACACCTCACCGAACGCCATCGGTGTCGGGACTGCTCCAAGAATTTGGAATGCCTGAACGTGGGCGGGATTGGGCGTTACACGGATCTTGATTCCCTGGAAGTCTGCAGGTTTTCTGATCTGGCGCTTGCTGTTGGTCACATTCCGGAAGCCGATCTCCATGAATCCGAGCTCTTTGAGGCCGTGTTTTTCAAGAAGCGCACCGATTTGCTCTCCGATCGGACCGTCCAGCACCTGATATACGTGATCGAAGTCCCTGAACAGGTAGGGCAGATCCAAAACGTTCAGGGCGGCTTCGGTTCCGGTATAGAAGGGGTTTCCGGTCATGGAGATATCGACGCTGCCCATCCGGGCTCCCTGTATGATGGCCTTGTCGTTTCCCAACTGGCTGGCCGGAAAAACATCGACAGTGATTTCGCCGTTTGTCTTCTGCTTGACGAGCTCTGCAAACTTTACCGTCCCCTCATGCATGGTGTCATTGACGCTCATGGTGTGGGCCAGTTTCAGTTTCTCTGCATGGACAAGGGGGATCGATACCAATAAAACAGCGGCTGCCGCAGCGAAAAAGCAAAGCTTGGAACTTTTCGATGGAAGCTTCATAGACTCTCCTTTCTGAAACGAATTCCTGTAAATCAAGTTCAGGTGAAAAAAACCTCTCCAAAGCGAATGCCGCAACTTCCGGCTTATCGCGCTTATTATACGCAAGCACACCGTTGTGTCAATTATGGGAGGCGATTCTCTGGCTGGTCAGGGAAAGACAGAAATCCTCTGTAGGCGGGGTTCGGAGCCGAATGGAAAAAGAGGGTAAAATCCAAGCGCAGGCTCGAATTCTACCCTCTGCTCGATGCTTTGCCCTCTGCCTGTTCCCGGCGAAATCCTATTTTTTCCCCCGAAATGCAGAATGACAGCCGCCGCAGGATGATTTCACCGACTTGATTCCCGCTTCCACGCCGGCCTTATCCCCCTTTTCGGCAGCTTGCCGGATCTCCATGCCTGCGGCTCTCATCTTATCGGCTGCGGCTTCGAACTCTGCCGCGGGCGCCCCCTTAAAGAAGGTCTGCGATCCTTCGATCGGGTATGCCTTTTCATGTGCCTCCTTGAAAAACGGCGGGAGCACCGTAGCGATTGCCACGATGTTGATTCCGTTTGCACCGATTTCCTTGACGTTTCCGGCCTTCAATTTTTGATCCGCATCCTGTATGTTCGCATTGACGGCTTGCATGAGGGATTTCCTCGCCTTCACGACCTGGACGCCGTCCTTCATATCCGATTTTAAAACGTCCTGAGCATACGAAATTCCTGAAGTTGTGATAATAAACAAAGCCGCCATCCCAAATAAGAATCCTTTTTTAACCATTGCATCCTCCTTTTTTTCTCTGCTGTTATTTGCGGACAGATTTGTACTCAAGCCCATAGAACTGAACCATTCGAGCAAAGCTTGTGTGAAACTACATGATAAGCGCTTTGCCACGAAGACACCAAGACACTAAGGAACACCAATAAAATTCATATTCTTTCTTTGTGCCTTCGTGCCTTTGTGGCAAAATTTTTCTTCATAGTTTCTTGCTCGATCAAGTGCCGGAAGCGGCCAGCGGCTGAGCTTAAATGAAACAACGGCGAAAAACTCCTAACCCGCAATTCATTTTCTGCCGGCCAGGAAGCGGATGATCTCTTCGGCCTGGGTTTCCGTGAGAAAGCCGGCGATTCCGATCTCTTCCGCATTCTCGATCATTTGATCGATGGTCTTGCGCCAGGCGGAAGCCTCCTGGCGTACAGCAAAAACCCGATCCAGCTCATGGCACAGCGTGCACTTCTGCTGCACGAGAGACTCGCCGGCCGCCTCACCGGAAGCTTCCCCGGTTTTTTTTTCGGCGGCTTCCCGGGTCCCGGACAAATAAAGGACGATCTGTTTGATCTCGGATGGACGGATATGCGGCACATCTTTTTGTGCCATCCGATTTACCGTTTCAACCCACCCCGCCCGGGATTTGTTTGCCCCGAAAATCAGCTCCAGCGGATGGCATTTCCGGCATTTTTCACCCAGAAATGCAGCGGCGAAACGCTCATTGTAGATTTTCCGGTCGGCATCGGTGACGGGGGTGTGCCGGACCTTTGGCCGGTGAAGGAAATAGTAGCCGGCCGTCAAGCTGATAAAAACAAATGCGGCGGCGACGATGAGACCGCCGATAACGGGCAGATAGGCATAGAAGCGCTTCTGCCGCCGGGCGATCGCCAGCTTGAAGGCAAGCAGCGGAAGCAGGAAAAGTGCGAGCCCGGCGTGCCAAACGACTCTCGGCGGGAATTCCTGCCAATAGTGCGCTGCTTTTCCGATCATGATCCCGGATAGAACGAGATAGATTATGACGAAAAGATATCCCAGGATTTTATGTACACGGGTCAGGAATCGGAGATTTTCCCTCTTTCTCGGATTTCCTTGAATCTCGAGCATGATCGAAGCGGCTGCCAGACCGAGGACCAGGAGAAACAAAGCAATGGATGAAGTGAGTTGAGGAACCATAGGAATAATTTTAGATTTTGGATTTTGGATTTTGGATTTTTAGATTTTCGAAGTGTGCCCCTTTCCCGTGCGGGAGCGTGGGAACGAGCTCCAACGATAATTCGGTTAGAAATAAGGATGAGTAAGAATTCAGCTTTCTTTAAATCAAATACAAGGTACCCTGGAGAGAGTCAATGTTTCCTGATCACATTTTTTAAGGGACTTTACGACCCTGTCTCTTACGCAGACACCTTCTGCATCGCTACGGCACTTCGTGCACTCCCGCAATCTTTCCATCCCATTACCGGCACGCGGCGGAGTCCGTCAAGAAATCGGCCGGCCAGCGGTTCCGATACCCGGTGTTCGAAAATCGACCCGTCCGGCCGCATCCCCCGGATCTTCGCGTCATGTAGAAATCCGGCAAGCAGTCTTTTTCCCGTTTCCAGCCGATCTTTCGGATCCGAAGCATCGCCCGGGCGGATCCCTTCAGGTTCCGGAAGAGCGATTCGCTCGTCCTTGAGATGCTTGATGAAATTCAAGATTCTTCCCAACCGAAGAAGTGTCGCCGCCTCTTCTCTGGTAGTGGTGTGAGAGATCGGAAATGCCGTCGAACGCATCATGGAAAAATTGCCGGGAAGCAGGCCCAGGTCCCTGCAGAGCGCATAGTCGGCGCTTCCGGGGGAAGGGTAGAATATGGAAACGCCGGGCAACACCCTCCGGCAGGCAAGGAAAAGGAGGTCTTCGATGGAATCGCCTGCGGACTGAAACGGCGCGCCGACGATGATGTATCCCACGGCACCCATCCCGGCTGTTTCTGCCAGGCGCAACGCAGATTCAAACGCGACGGTGACGTCCTGCCTCCGAAACCGCTTGAGCTGATCCCCTGCCGTGGTGCCCAGCGAAAGGTTGAGCGTCCGGAAACCGGCCTTTTTCATTGCAAAGACGATCTCCCGGTCCAAGGCCGGCGGATAGAGTCCGTTCATGGCGCGAAGCTCGATATCGCAACCTGCAAAACGCCCGGCAATGCGATCCAGCAGGGTAAGAAACCACTTCCGGTCCAGCGAGAGGTTCTCATCTTCAAAATCGATAAAGCCCGCCTGAAACCGGGTGACCGCCGTCTCGATTTCCTGCAACACGTCCCTCACTCTTCTGCGCCGGTACTTGTAACAGGATCCTGCATTCACCGAGCAGTAGGAGCAGGTCATAGGGCACCCCCTGCTGGCGACCACCGCCACACTGCCCCGATTCCCCCTCCGATAGAAGGAATGCCGCACAAGGTCCATGGCAGGCGGCGGGGTACAATCCAGATCGTCTAAGATCGCAGGCTCGGAAACCCGGACGATTCCTCCCTTTCGATAGACGATGCCCGGAACCGAAGCGATCGGAAGATTGCCTTTCAACGATTTTGCCAGCATCGGCATGGAAAACTCACCCTCTCCGCGCAGTACGAAATCCACCGCGCCGCATTGCATGACACTTTCCGGCTCCTGAGTGGGATGGTGGCCGCCCAGCACGATCTTACAATCCGGGCAGGCTCTCTTGACCCGTACGGCGGTTTCGAGCGCCTCG
The DNA here is from genome assembly GCA_003599475.1 of Desulfobacteraceae bacterium. Next base: position 22,146 of record QZKK01000021.1, on the reverse strand, counting down.
TCGATATACGGGGTAAAGAGTGCGGAAATCCCCACCAGATAGGCTCCTGACGATCTTGCCGCCTCTTCGATATGCCGGAAGGAAAGTCCGTAGTGCCGGAAATGGTAAAAAAGGGCAAAAGGCGACAGGTCCGGTTCCGGATAGAATTCCCGTAATGGGGCCATCTGCGCGGGAAGCTCGAGGGTGCGGTTTTTTTTTGTGGCCAGCGCGTCCAGGATTTCGACGGAAAACCCGTGCCGAATCAATGAAGCCGCAATGGAAGAAAGACCGTAAGGGATCGTCCGCTTTGCGGTCAGATAGAAATCCCGGATGGGGGGTTGAATGAGGAGAATGTCGGGCAAAATTTCGAATCCAACCACGAAACACACGAAATACACGAAAGGATGCCAAAGAAACTCAATCCTTTTTCGAGTCTTTCGTGGTTAAGTGGAACCTGGTTTAGTCTTGGCGAACGGGCCGCTCCAGGGCTTTACAGACGGCTTCCGTGACCTGGAGGGTGGAGGCTTCTCCGCCCAGATCCTTCGGCAAAGCCTTCCCCTCGGCGGTGACCGTTTCGATCGCCTTCATCAGACGGCCGGCCGCTTCCGATTCGCCGAGATGCTCCAGCATCATGGCACCGCTCCAGAAGGTTCCGATCGGATTGGCGATTCCCTTACCCATGATATCGAAGGCAGATCCGTGAATCGGCTCGAACAGGGAAGGAAATTTCTTCTCCGGATTGAGATTGGCCGTGGGCCCGATTCCCAGGCTTCCTGAAAGCGCTGCAGCCAGATCCGAGAGGATATCGGCATGAAGGTTTGTGGCCACCATGACATCGAGGGAGTCCGGGCGGAGGACCATCCGGGTCGTTACTGCATCCACCAGCATTCGATCCGTAGCGACCTCCGGGAAAAGATGGGCTGTTTCGAAAAAGATTTCGTCCCACATGACCATTCCATGGCGCTGTGCGTTCGATTTCGTCACCAGCGTAAGCTGTTTTTTGGTTCTCTTCCGCGCCAGCTTGAATGCAAATTCCATGATACGGCGCACGCCGGATCGGGTAAATATGGAGACGTCCATGCCGACTTCCTCCGGAAGACTCCGATGGGCTCTGCCGCCCACCCCCGAGTACTCTCCTTCGGAGTTTTCTCTTACGATCACCCAATCCAGGTCTCCGGTGCTTCGGTTCCTCAACGGGCTGGTGATCCCCGGCAGGATCCGGGCCGGGCGCACGTTGGCGTACTGATCGAAACCCTGGCAGATATTGAGCCTCAACCCCCAGAGCGAAACGTGATCCGGAACCGACGGGTGCCCCACCGCACCGAAATAGATTGCATCGAATTCCTTCAGGGAGTCGAGCCCCTCTTCCGGCATCATCTGTCCGGTCTCATGATAGTAATCGCAGCCCCACGGGAAGGTCTCGAAACGCATCTGGAAGAAACCGAGCGATTCGAGCTTCTTTAAAACCGTAATCCCCGCTGGGATGACCTCCTTGCCGATGCCGTCGCCGGGAATGGCGGCAATGTCGTATCTTCGCATTTCACTCTCCATAAAATATCCGGCCGCACCGATTCCCTTGTTCAGCCTTGGAAACGGATTGGACCGGAATTTTTAATCCCGAAACATACTTTTTCATTTGGCTCGGCTTTAACTTGTATACCCGTTGCTCTTTTCAGGTCAAGCGGGGAATCCGGCGGTTTCGGGTGTTCTCTAGGCCTTCCATTTCGCATTTGACAGCAGGCGTCCTTTTTTTTAGATTCATCGTTTACAAGACCAGCCGTGCCGCTCGCGGCATTTGGAAGTTTCATATAAGCGCCGCCGCTGGCTGCAAGCAGCCAATTTGATCGAAGGGAGAAACTTACGAAAAGTTTGCCACAAAGACTCAAAGGCACAAAGAAGAGCATGCATTTATTACTATTCCTTCGTGTCTTCGTGGCGAGCCATTCCCATGTGAAGTTTCATACAAACGCTTCGTTTGATTATTTCTTTATTTGAACACTTTGTCTTATTGTTTGGATTTTGGTGCTTGGAATTTGGAATTTTCTTTGAGCGGGGTGAAGTTTCGCACAAGGAGGACCCCCATATGGCTGCAGAATTGAGCCCGAGTGCCCAAAGAGTTCAGGAAGCGCTGAAAGGAAGAGGATTTTCCTGCAAGGTGGTCGAACTCCCCGCGTCGACGCGTACGGCTCAGGAAGCCGCCCGCGCGGTCGGGTGCGACGTCAGCCGGATTGCAAAATCGCTGGTGTTCATGGGAAAGCAGACGGGGGAGCCGTATCTGGTAATCGCCAGCGGAATCAACCGGGTAGACGAGGCGAAATTGAGCCGTCGGGCCGGAGAGCCGGTCGTCAAAGCCGATGCGGAATTCGTACGGCGTCACACGGGTTTCAGTATCGGTGGGGTTCCGCCCGCGGGCCACATAAAACCGATAAAAACCTGGGTGGATCAAGCCCTCCTGGAAAGCGAAATCATCTGGGCGGCCGCCGGAACTCCGCATGCCGTTTTCGAGCTGAGGTCGTCCGAGCTGCAGGAGATGACCGGGGGAAGCATCGTTGCAGTCGATGAATAGGCCCGAGTTTCAGGTCATGCGATCCGGGTTGAATCAGATCAGGATTTTCGAATTCTCTCATTCTTGATCAATTTTTGATTGATCTGTGCACGGCGCCGGTATAAAAGGGGAGCTTTCCACACCCCGAATCCAAGCTCCAGCGGGTGGGTGAGTGCCCCGGAGACGGGCTTGAAGCTCAGGCGCAGATCCGGTCGGCGGACCTGCAGTTTTTTTAATAAGGAAGGAAATCTTGTGTCCCGTTCCATCGAAAAGTTTTTCAATCCGGAAAGTGTTGCGGTCATCGGCGCATCAGCGGTCGAGGGAAAGCCGGGAAACCATATTCTTGTAAACATCCTTGCCAACGGATACCGGGGTCGCCTCTATCTGGTCAATCCCAAAGCCGGTAAGATCATGGGAATGGACGCTTACCCGTCCATTCAGGATCTGCCGCAGGGAATCGATCTTGCCGTTGTCATCCTTCCGGCAAAGCTCAACCCCCAGGCCGTAAGGGACTGCGCTTCGAAAGGGATTCGGGCGATCGTTCTGGCTGCCGGCGGTTTCTCGGAGGTCGATGAGGAAGGGGAAGAGCTTCAAAGGGCGCTTTTTGAAGCCGTGCGGGAGACCGGTGTCAGGGTGCTCGGGCCGAACACCTCGGGGCATACCTCGACTCCGGCAAGTTTCACATCCAGTTTTTTCCCGCTCGGGAAAATACCCGGGGGAAATGTTTCCTATATCGCCCAGACGGGAAACTTTGCCACCCATACCATGCGCTATATCGCATCGGGTGAGCATTTCGGCGTCGCCCGGGTGGTCGGGTTGGGTAACAAGGTCGACATCGATGAGTGCGACGTCCTCGAGTACTATGCAGCGGACCCTGAAACCAAGGCCGTGTTCGCCTATCTGGAGAGCCTGAAAAACCCACGCCGATTCCTTGCAATCGCAAAGGAAATGACAAGAAAAAAGCCGATGATCCTTCTCAAAGGGGGAAGCACCTCCGAGGGGGCAAAGGCCGCTGTCGCGCACACCGCGGCTCTGGCATCCGACGATCGGATCATCGACGGCGTGCTCAAACAGGCCGGCATTGTCAGGATTCATCAATATTCCCATCTTGTTCTCGCTGCAAAAGCGATTTCGTCCATGCCGATGCCGAAGGGAAACCGGGTTAGTTTCATGGCACCCTCCGGTGCCATGCTCGTCATTTTGACGGATCTCTGCCGGCAGAAATGGGGATTGGAGGTTCCCGATCCGGAACCGTCCACAAGAAAACGCCTGCAGGAGATCAGCCCTCCCTATATTCGCATGCGAAATCCGGTGGATATCTGGCCTTCCGCGATCGTACACGGAATCGAGTACGCCTACGGCGAAGCCATGGAAGCGGTATTGAAAGATCCCAATATCGATGCCGTGGTCCCGGTCATGATGATTACGGACGAGACCGGGGTTCCGGATTTGTCGTTCATCGTCGATCTGGCGCGAAAATACGCCGAAAAGCCGGTTTACGTCACCTTCAGTGCCCAGAAGAAACACATGGATGCGGCAAAGGCATTCCTCGAACCCCGTGGAGTCCCGACCTTTCCACTGATCGAGGAGCCGTTCGAGGTGCTTTCGATCCTAAACCGCTGTCGAAGGCTCATGGAACGAGAACGAAACGGATCGGAGTCATCATGAAAAAAGTAAACGATATCCTCGATGCGGCCGCTGCAGACGGGCGCCGCCAGCTTTCAGAATACCGCAGCAAACAGCTTCTTTCCGCTTACGGGATCCCCGTAACCCGGGAAGAGCTCGTTTCAAGCCGCGATGAAGCGTTATCCGCCGCAGCTCGGATCGGATACCCTGTTGTCTTGAAGGCCTGCTCGGATGAGATCGCACACAAAACCGAAAGCGGGTTGATCGCGGTCGATCTGCGGGATGAAGAGGAGCTTGCCGCCGCATTCGCTCGCATGCAGGAATCGATCGAGAACCACCCGGTCGATTTTCTCGTCCAGGAATTGGTCGCAGGGAGCCGCGAGCTGGTGATGGGAATGACCCGCGATGCCCAGTTCGGCCCCTGCGTGATGTTCGGGCTCGGCGGGATCTTCACCGAAGCCCTTGGAGATGTCTCTTTCAGAGCCGCTCCGCTTTCAAGAGTCGATGCGTTCGAAATGATGCAGGAGATTCGAGGGAAAAAAATCCTGTCGGATTTTCGAGGCATGCCTGCCGCAGACCTGAAAGCTCTCGCCGAGTGTCTCCTGGCACTCGGTGAAATCGGCCTCCAGCATGAAAGGATTCGGGAAATCGATATCAATCCTTTGATTCTCAGGGGGAAATCGCCCATTGCAGTCGATGCGCTGATCGTATTGAACGGTTGACTCCCCTCAACCGACCAACCGAGGTCTGGGGTTCAGCAATTCAATGACCTCCTTGCCCTGAACCTCCTCTTTCTCGATCAACAGTTCCGCAAGCCTGTCGAGGCCGGTCCTGTTGGACTGCAAAACCTTGCTTGCACAGTTGTACGCCTGGTCCAGGATCGACTGCGTTTCCTGATCGATGATCCTTGCGGTTTCTTCGCTGTAATTTCGCTGAAACCCATCGAGATACGAATCCTGTTTTCCCCCGAAAGCCACATGCGGGAGCCTCTTGCTCATCCCCCAATCCATCACCATCTTACGTGCAAGTTCGGTGGCCTGTTTCAGGTCCTGCTCGGCGCCGCTTGTGGCCGTATCGAAGACGAGGGCTTCTGCAGCGCGTCCGCCAAGCATGACCGCCAGGCGATCCAGAATATATTCCTCGGGGTATATGAACTTCTCCTGCTCGGGGAGCTGTTGGGTGACTCCCATGGCAGGCCCCCGTGCGATGATCGTCACCTTGTAAATGGGATCTGCATTCGGCAGCAGAGCCGCAACCGCGGCATGCCCTCCCTCGTGATATGCGATGATCTTTCGTTCCTTATCGGTGATGATGAGGTTTTTCCGCTCAAGCCCCATGATGATCCTGTCCCAGGCGCCCTGGATTTCCTCCTCGCTGATGGCGTTCTTCTGCCTGCGGGCAGCCAGGATGGCCGCTTCGTTGAGGAGATTTTCCAGATCGGCTCCGCTGAATCCGGCCGTGCTTCGAGCGATGTTGCTGAATACGATGGTATCATCGATCGGCTTGTTGTTCGCGTGAATTTTCAAGATCTCCAGCCGATCCTCCATGGATGGCAGGTCGACATTGATGTGACGGTCAAACCTTCCCGGCCGGAGCAGCGCAGGATCGAGAATGTCGGGCCGGTTGGTGGCAGCCATGATTATGATGCTTTCATTGGCTTCGAAACCGTCCATCTCGGAGAGCAGTTGATTCAATGTCTGCTCCTTCTCGTCCTGGCCTCCCCCATAGCCCATGCTCCGCCGGCGGCCGATGGAGTCGATTTCGTCGATAAAAATGATGCTCGGTCCCGCCTTTTTGGCGCCTTTAAACATGCTCCTTACCCTGGAGGCGCCGACGCCGACGAAAACCTCTGTAAAGTCCGATCCTGAAATGCTGAAAAACGGAACCCCCGCTTCTCCGGCGACTGCACGCGCAAGCATCGTCTTTCCGGTTCCGGGAGGACCCACCAGAAGCGCTCCTTTCGGCATCTTGGCTCCCAGGTGGAGAAAGCGCTGCGGGTTTTTCAGGAATTCAACGATCTCCTGAAGCTCCATCTTGGCCGCGTGCGCTCCGGCAACGTCGCTGAAGTACGTTCTTTTCCCGGTGCTGTCGTATCGTTTCGCTCGGTTTTGATCTACGGAGGAAAACACATCCGACCGCTGCATTCTTCTCCCCTGCAAAGCCATCAACCCGACGCCGACAAGCAGGAAAATCCAAATATAGCTGGTCCATCCCGAAAATCCCCCTACGTTTCTCGGTCTGGTGATGATTCCCACTTTCTTTTCGCTGAGCAATGAAAAGAGGTTGGGGTCGCCGAACGAGGGCAGGTAGGTGATAAAATCGTTCATGACGACGGGCTGTTTTCCAGTCTGTTCACCTTGCCTGTCCACGGCATAAAAGCCCATGTTTTCGTTTTCAGACGGAACTGAAAGACCTGATCTTACAATGGGTTCCTTGAATTGCCCCGAGATTTTGTCTCCGGAGACGGTTATTTTGTATATGTTGTCTCTAGAGAGTTGATTGCGGAAATCGTCGTAGCTGATGGAGTTGGCCTCATATGTGTTGCAGCTTCGCAGAACGAACAGGAATGCCAAGAAAAGAAAGAAGAAGCCGAGGATCTTTCCCCAGCTATATTTCATATTATTGAGATTTTTCATTTTTCTCTATCGCCTCGTACGATTCGTGAAAGATAGGATGGCCTTTATCCAGATCGCTTCACATTTCACAATCAAGCCCGCATTTTCAGCCTTCTTTGCAGATGTTATTTTTTTGATAATAAGGTCTCTACAATCGAATCCAATGGGTAAATCGCCCTATTTATCCGGCGTTTCTCAGGTAAATTGAAGTCGTTAAGACATCTTCAAAGGGACAAATCGTAGGTAAGCGTTCAGGGGGTTCAAAGGTTCAAGGTTCAGAACTGTGCTGGTTTACAGGTTTTCGACCTAAATAATCAGAAAACATCAAGAGTTCCTTGAATAAAGTCCTTAAGGCATTGAAATCAACAACCTTTAAACCTTTTAACGCTGAACCGGTGAACGGTTACAATCGTAGAGATCAGAAGGAAGCTCGGCATCCAACCCGGCCAGAAGGTGAATTTCATCCGGATGGAAGGCAAGACGGTAATCGAACCGTTGCCTGAGGATCCGATAAAAGCCTTTGGGGGGCGCGCTGAAAGGAAGCCATCCATGACAAAGGCTTTGCTGGAAGAGAGGAAAAAGGAAGGTGAACGATATCAACGTTTCCCCGGATTGACCCTTTCCAGCACCTCCCTTGCCATCTTCTCGAAATCGCTGGTCGATTCGGTGCAGGAAAATCCTTTGCACATATGAGCGGTGGCCTTTCCTTCGACGATCCTCAATGCATCGGTAAATCCGGCGACCCGCGACAGCGCTTCGGCATTTTTTTCGGACTTCAGCATCACGACACGATGCGGTGCGAATTCCTTGTTCAGTGCGGTGATCATCCGCTGGGTCTGGGCGGAGTCCGGATCTCCTGCGATAACCACCTCTACCGGACCGCCGAGTACGGCAAAATCGAATCCGATGAGAAAATAGGTGAAAGCCGTTGGTTGCTTTTTAACGCTGCCGGCAAAAACATTCGTCATGGCGGAGGCTTTGGCTTCCCAGTAAGTATCTCCGGTAAGGCGCGACAGGCGAAGCAGGTTGCAGAGTGCAACCGAGTTTGCCGAAGGTGTCGCTCCGTCGTAGAGTTCCTTGGGGCGAACCGGGAGTTCTTTTTGTCCTCTTGCCGTCAGGAAGAAGCCGGCTCCGGCCTCATCCCAGAAATCGTCCAGCATGAGACGCTGAAGAACGGCCGCTTCTTCCAGATAAACCGGCTTGAATGTTGCAGAATAGAGCTCAAGGAGGCCGAGAATCAGATAGGCATAATCGTCTGCGTGAGCTTCGATTGCCGTCTCCTGGTCCCGAAATCGATGAAGCAGTCTCCCGTCCGGTTTCCGCAACGTGTCTAAAATAAAGCGCATCGCCCGTTCAGCCGCCTCTCCGTAGGAGGCTTCGTTCAGAATCCTTTTACCCATAGCCATTGCGGCAATCATCAATCCGTTCCAACCGGTCAACACCTTATCGTCCTTGAGCGGATGAATCCTCTTTTCCCGTGCATCGAAGAGTTTTCGTCTGGCTTTTTCCCATTGTCTTGCGATCTTCTTTCGATCTGTTCCATTCTCCGGTTCAGCCTCTGCGGCCCATCCCCCGATCGAACGGTCCAGGTGAAGGATGTTTGCTCCGGTCCTTTTTCCGGTCGCCTCTTCGAGAAAGTTTCCTTCGGGATTCAAATTGAATATCTTCTCGAAAGGCAGCGCCTCGTCACCGAGCACGCTCCGGAATTCGTCGAGGCTCCAGACATAGAACTTTCCCTCTTCTCCTTCGCTGTCGGCATCTTCTGCGGTAAAAAATCCTCCGGATTCCGAAGTCATATCCCTCAACACGTAAGTGAAGATCTCGCGGGCGCATTCCTCGAAAAAAGAAGACCGCGTGATCTGATAAGTCTCTAGAAAAGCATGAGCGATCAGTGCCTGGTCATAGAGCATCTTTTCAAAATGCGGAAGCAGCCACTGCCTGTCGGTCGAGTACCGGTGAAAACCGAATCCGACATGATCCCAGATGCCGCCCAGCCGCATCGCCTTCAACGTTTTTTGAACCATCTCGAGCGCCATGGACTTTCCGGAGCGATGGAAGTACCGCAAAAGGAACAGAAGCTGATGCGGAGAAGGAAACTTCGGCGCAGTTCCGAAGCCGCCGTTCCGGGCATCGAAGCTTCGCTCGAATTGATCGTAGGCCTTTTCGAAAACGGTTTCATCGAGATCTCCATCCGAAACGTAGTCGAAGGCATTCGCCAGGTTTTTCGATATGCCGGCGGCTGAGCTCGACAGCTTCTCTCTTTCGCCGGTCCACATCTCCTTGACTCTCCGGCATAGATCGACAAGACCCATCCGGTTGAATCGGGTCTCTTTCGGAATGTAGGTGGCCGCAAAGAACGGTTCCCTCTCCGGAGTCATGAAAATCGTCAAAGGCCATCCTCCGCTCCCGGTGAGCATATTGCAGGCTGCCATATAGACCGAATCGATATCGGGCCGCTCTTCCCGATCCACTTTGATGCATACGAACGTATCGTTTAGGTAACGGGCGGCTTCCGGATCTTCGAAGGACTCCTTCTCCATGACATGGCACCAGTGGCAGGTGGCATACCCGATGGAAAGGAAAATGGGCTTATCCTCCGATCGGGCTCGTTCAAAGGCCTCATCGGACCATGGGTGCCAATCGACCGGATTGTGTGCGTGCTGGAGAAGATACGGGCTTTTTTCATGGATCAACCGATTGGAGGGCATCTTCGATCTCCTTTGGGGATTGGTTGAGTGGTCAATCGGTTGAGTGGTCAAATAGGTTACCCTTTAATTGAGGTCGTCGATCGGTCTCCAGGTTCCTCTCGACAACTCAACTTCTCAACTATTGATGTTCTCGTAAAAAGTCCTAGAATCGTCATGCCGGACTTGATCCGGCATCCAGAACTTGTCGAAATCACTGGATTCCGGCTTTCGCCGGAACGACAGAAAGGATCAATTTCTGACTTTTTACGAATTCATCAGCTATTCATTCAATATAGGAATGATAAAAGGGGTTGGCAAACGGGGAGTGGAAAGACGCGGGGACGCGGAGACGCGGAGATGTAAGGAAGGGATTGGACGGACGTCGAACGTTCAACATCGAATTAAGGTATAAAATCAATTGGAAGCGTTCAGGTGCCGGAAACGGCACGGCTGGGCTGAACACTGAACGCTGAACACTTTCTCTAGAACCCGTCGATGTGCAGAAATTCCCTGATCTCCCTCCGTTTGGGAGCGGAGGTCTTTTTTGCCGGATATCCCATCGGTATCAGGCTGACCAATTCGCATCCCTGGGGTACTCTCAAGACTTCGGCGGCTTTCCGATGGTCGAACAATCCGGCGATCACGGTACCCAATCCGTAATTTTCGGCGGCGAGGCACAGCGATTGGGTGGCGATCCCCAGGTCGTACATGAACCAGTCACCAAATTTAGTGGTCACCGCACCCTTATAGTATCCGGATCTGTTCAGCTTGCCGCAGATTCCTAAAAGCACCGGCGCGGAAACGATCGACTCGGTCGCAGGATTGCCCTTCGACATCGTCTCCTGAAGCCGCACCCGGATGTTTTTATCCTTTACGCGAACGATCTCCCAGCATTGGGTATTGGCCCACGAAGGGGACCACTGCACGGCCTCAAGCACCTTGTCGACGATCTCTTCCGGCACCGCTTCACCCGTGTAATGACGAACGCTCCTTCGCTCCGTTAGGACCTTGGTAAATTCGGGCATGGCAACCTCCACTGCATCGGTATCATTTCTTCGGGTCTTCGCTTTGGTGGCAGATACAATCCGTCTCCCCGCAATTCAAACAGATATACGTTCGATTCTTACCGGCCGCCTTCTTCCGCCGGAAGAAAAGGCGGAAAAGAAGTCCAACTCCTGCGACGAGGGCAACCAGAATAAACCATTCAGGCATGCGTCACCCTTTCACATTCGATTTCTTGAAAATCAAGGGAATCGGCAGTCGAACGACGTTTTCTCCATCGATATCTGCCGGTGCTTGGTTCAAGCGGAGTTTCGTGCCGTTGCACCGGCAGAATATCCAGCGATTCGAGCACCGAGGACATACTTCCAGGCTGCAGCCCACATGGTGCATGCCGCCGTTTTGGACATGGCATTCGGGACATCGGCAAGATGCACCCTTTGCAAAATCTTCTTTGGATTTTGCCCTGAACGGAACCGGATGGAAGTTCCGGCCCTCGATCACGATACGGCTCACGATGCAGGATCCGGCGCCGGTTCTCTCTTTACCGCATAATGTGCAAATGTCCACCGCAGATTTCTCGCCTCAGAAGAAGCGCACCTTTATTTCGATCGTTCGGTGCGATCACTGAATTTCAGAGATCGCCGATTGCCTCGAATCGGCAATCAACCGCCCGGTAGGTTAAATCGAACATCCGGCCATGTCAATCAAATAGGAGTTGCAGGTTATGTGTTACGGGTTGCGGGTTGTTCCGCCGCGGCGGGATTGCGGGTGCGGGGTGCCGGGGATGCAGGACGGCGGGCGGACTTTTTTCCTGCGCCTCCCGGTCTCTTCGCGAGAAAAAGAAAATCAAATGAAAAAGGCGGGTTCAAACACCGCCTTTTCATTCAAGAGCAATAATTTTTTATCATCTTACGAGCAGGAGCATCCCTCGCATCCGGAAGAGGAAGAGGAGGAGCCGAATTTGAGGTTTGAATCGATTTTGAATCCGACATTCAGGAAATCGACCTTGATTGGTTTTGCCTTCTCCAGGAGGGCTTTGTCAATAAGATACTGAAAACCTTCGATATCAAAGACGCTGTCGCTTTCTTTCGGCTCGTCCAGAGCCATTCCCAAGGAGGGGCCGCCTCACCCACCCTCGTTTAGAAAGATCCGGATCGGTGCGACCTCCCGGCCTTTGAAGTATTCGGAAATCTGCTGCGTCGCCGACGATGTAACTTCTACCATGTTATCCTCCTAAGATATTTGTCCTCAACCCCCTGGACCGTTAAATTTACCTGTAGTTTATTCATCGCAATGGAATTTGTCAATCGGATGCAGGCGCCTGCGCGGAAAAAGCGGTATCCCGGTTGCGGGCAGCTCGATGAGAGAGCTGAATTGAATTATTGGAATACGGAGAATTCGGCAACACGCATCCAGCACCCCGCATCCAGGATCCAGCATCCAGGATCCAGCATCCAGGATCCAGCATAAGTTTTTAGCCGCCCTTCGATGCATACCCTCATTATTCAAAGCAATGTTAGAAAAAAGTAATGTTATTTGTTGACATAAAACTTTTTTGGATTATTTTATCTGTAAAACAAGAACAACGAAACCTGTAACCCAAAAGGAGGATCGAGCAATGGCACTTGTTAGATGGAGCCCGCGAAGAGAAATGATGTCTCTGCAGGATCGGATGAATCGATTCTTTGAAGAACCCTTCTTCATGCCCGGATTCGGAACCGAGGACATGGCGATGAGCAACTGGCAACCCAAGGTGGACGTCTACGATGACAAAGACAATATCATCATCAAAGCGGAGCTTCCGGGGGTCGATAAAAAAGGCATCTCCATCGACTTGAAAGATCGGATCTTGACCCTGAAGGGGGAGCGCTCAGAGGAAAAAGAGGTAAAGGAAGAAAGGTTTTATCGAAAAGAGCTCTCATACGGGAGATTCGAAAGATCCTTTACCCTCCCCTCCAATGTGAAGCCCGAGCAGGTCAAGGCCGATTACAAAGACGGGATTCTGAGAATCGAAGTTCAGAAACCGGAGCACGAAAAGCCGAAACAGATCACGGTTCACTGATCCGGCTCATTATTTAACCGAAAAAGGTGCGGCCGCCGGCCGCCCCTTTTTTATTTTCCAATCGCCTTCATCCCGTTACAGAGTCTTCCTCTGAGATGGATTCACTCTGCAAATAGCTCAGAGCTGTCTACTTCCAAGCCCTCCCATTTGGGGGATATCAACTGCACGGTTTGCCACCACGCGCATGCGCCCTCTAAAGCCGGGGCGGTCTCTCTATCGCTCCACATACCCCTATCGATTCATGGTGGCGGGGTCTTCGGTCCTGTCGTTTGCGGGAGGCGGTTGCGGAGAAAGCCCGGATATTTGAGAATAGAGTCCGGATGTCATGTCGATGTCGAGGGCCTTCAGCGATCCTTCTAGCTGCTCGGTATTCCGTGCCCCGATAATGGGCGCCGTGACGGCCGGATGCCGGAGAACCCAGGCTACCGCCAGACTTGCCGGCTCGAATCCGTTTTCCCCGGCAAATTCACGGAAGCGTTTGGCTGTTTCGTGCATCCACGATTGACTGTACCGGCTTTGATACATGGGGTTTTGTTTGAGACGGCCTTCTTTACTCGACGGAGCGTCGATGTATTTACCGGTTAACAATCCGGCGCCCAACGGGCTGTAGGAGATCACGCCGATTCTTTCCGAAAGCGCCATCGGCAGCAGTTCCACTTCCGCCTGCCGCTTTACCAGGCTGTACATCGGTTGGATACATTGGATGGGATTCCACCCCTCTTTTCGGCAGATCCCTACAGCCTTCATGACCTGCCATGCGGCAAAGTTGCTCACACCCGTATACAGCGCTTTGCCCTGGGAGACCAGCTCCTCGAGTGCCCGCAAGGATTCTTCGAGCGGAGTCTTCGGGTCGAAGTGGTGGAGGAAATAAAAATCGATATGATCGGTTTTAAGCCGTCTGAGGCTGGCCTCGGCAGCCGCCAGGATATGGCGACGGGAAAGCCCCCTGTCGTTGATATCTCCGCTCATGGGGCTGAAGACTTTCGTCGTAATCACCAATTCATGACGGCATCCGGAAATGATCCCGCCGAGGATCTCCTCGGCTGCTCCCTTGCCGTATCCGTCTGCGCAATCGATGAAATTGATGCCGGCTTCCCTGGCCCGGTTGAAGATTGCGGCGGATGCCTGCGGATCCGCCTCCTTTCCGAAGGTCATCGTCCCCAGACAGAGGGCGGAGACCTGAACGCCGGTATTCCCTAGTACCCGATACTCCATTTGTCTCTCCATGAATTCCTGTTAAACGGTTCAAATCACAGTGCCGGCAGTCGTTCCGATGATCCGAGCGAAAACATCCGGCACCCTGTCGGAAGCATGCCGGATTTTTCAATCTTTGTCATTCAAAACTATGCTTATGGGAAAGAAGTTGTCAAGAAGATGAAGGAAGGCGAGAATACCTGACTCATTCGAGAAGCGTCAGACTGAACCAGGGAAAATAGGTGACCAGGGCCAATGCCAGAAGAAGAATGGCGATAAAGGGAAGCGATGCCACATAAAGACTGATGACCGGTCTTTCGAAACGAATGGCGGCAATAAACAGATTTACCCCCAGGGGCGGAATGGAGGCACCGATTTCGAGGTTGGTCAGAAAAATGATCCCCAGATGAACAGGGTGAATATCATAGGCCTGTGCGATAGGTGCAAGCAGCGGCACGACGACCACCAATGCAGAGAAAATACCCATGGTACAACCCGCTGCAAGAAGAAACAGATTCAAGACCACCATAAATAGATACCGATTTTCGATATGGGTTTTGAAGAAGGCCAACATCTTCATTGGAAGCTGTTCATCGATTAAATAGTTGGTCAGCCCCATGGCGGCAGCGAAGATGATCAAAATGGTGCCGACCAGCAGCATGCTTTTTTTCATGATTTCCGGAATGGCCCTCCATGCGATCTCCCGATAGATGACCACTTCGCTGAGAAGCACATAAACGGCCGTAATGGCAGCCGCTTCGCTGACGGCGAAATAACCGCTGTATATTCCACCCAGCACGATGAAGGGAAGAGGCAGCTCCCACAGGATTTCTCTCAATGACCCGAAGAATTCTTCCAAACGGAAGGCGGTCTTTGGAACTGCGGCGGAAATCGAACGATGAATGCTGAAAGCCGACAACAGGAGCAGCAGCAGTGCCCCCGGGAGAATGCCGGCGATAAATAGCTGATCGATCCGAACCTTTGCCACGATGGCATAGATGATGAGCGGCAGGCTCGGGGGAAATAGAAGCCCCAGGGTGCCCGACGTCGTCAAAAGCCCCAGGGAAAAACTTTCCGGATATTTTCCCTTCAGCATGGCCGGCAGAAGAATCCCTCCGAGGGCGATAATGGTAAGCCCCGTGGCTCCGGTCAATGCGGTAAATATGGCGCATGTCACAAGCCCTATCAGTGAAAGCCCTCCGGGTAGCCAGCCCAGCGTGGCATCAGAAAACCGTATCAGCCTCTTAGGAGCCTTGCTTTCCGAAAGAAGGTACCCTGCGAAAGTAAAAAGGGGAATAGCGACCAAAACCGGTGTGGTGGCCATACGATGCATTTCGATGACAATGGCCGAAAGATCGATTCCGCTCGCATGATACAGGTAGAGTGCAAAACCGGATATGACGACAAAGATGGGGGTCCCCAACAGCATGAGAAAAACTGAGATGATACCGGCGAAAAGAACATCCATTCTCTTTTCTCTATGATTCCTTCCGGGTGAGCAGATCAGATAAGGCTCTGAGTGAATGCAAGCCGAAACGCACCGCCATCAAAAGAAATGTGATCGGGATAATGGATTGAAGCACCCACGGGGGAAGTCCGAACAACGCGGCACCTCCGAGCTGGGCTTCGTTCCGTATGAATTTAACGGCGGCTGCGGTCAGCAGGCAGCAAATCCCGGATGAAAAAAGATTCGCAATCAGCCGAGCGGCTGTATTGCCGGTTCCGTGAATGCATTTTGCGACGACGTCGATGGTGATGTGTTTTCCCTCCCGGGCCGCCATTGCGGCCCCGATGAAACCGACCCATAGCACCAGGTAACGGACGGAGGCATCGCCCCAGGAAAAACCCGTTGACAGCAAGTTCCTGAGAGTGATCTGCAAAAAAGCCAGGATAATCATGGAACTCAGGAAAACCGACACCAGATATTGCTCGATTCGACCGAGCGTTTCATCGATCCGCTCCCATCGGTCCATCATTTCTTTGCCTTTCGATATGCCTCAAGATAGCCGTATACTTCAGCGAGGACTTCCTTAGACAGGTACCTGGTTCCCAGGTGCTGCATTGCCTTGGAAGAAAGGGTCCTGAACTTCTGGATTTCTTCCTTTGACGGCTTGAGTACCTGAATCCCGTGTTTTTCCATCACCTTGATCGCCTCTTGATTTTGGCTTCGAACCACTTCTTTGAACCTGCCCTGAAAGCTTTTAAAGCTTTCGACGATCACGTCCTGAACGGCCTGCGGCATGGTGTTGAAAACATTTTTTTTCATCACGATTGCCCCGGCCAGATAAATCACGGGTACATCGGTCAAATATTTGACCCGGGTGAACCACTGTAGAGAAATGGCTCCTGCAGGCGGAGCATATACAACCTCCACCATTCCTGTTTGAAGGCCCAACAGAACATCCGGGATGGACAGGGGGACTGCTGAAATCTGCGCTTCGTCGAATATCGCCTTTGCCATGGGCGCATCCTCCCAGGTCCAGACCTTTGCCTTTTTCAATTCATCCAGCGTATTGATGGGAACCGTCGACAGAAGCCGGATAAATCCCCCCTCTGACCAGCCCAGTAAAATGTATCCGTGTTCTTCTAGGCCTTTTTTAAGGGATGAATCCATCTTGCCGAGGATATGGTCCACCTCATCATGGGTTTCGAAGAGAAAGGGAACCTGAAATACGTTCATCTCTTTGAATATTGTCGAAAGGCTCGTTCCGGAAAGGGCGGCCGCCTGTACTTGTCCGATATGCATCTTTCTGAGCATATCTTTTTCATCCCCCATCACCCCGCCGGGATACATCTTGAATTCCACTTTCTTGTCTGTCTTTGCCGCCACATCGGCATTCAATTCATTAAAGACCTGCATCCAGGCACTCCCTTCCGGGGCCAGGGTCACCATCTTGATCACCATGTTTTTCTCGGCGCCCAATGCGGCGGAATGGAGAAGGGAAAAGATGAAAATCGATAACATGCTCTTTTTTGCAGTCCGAATTAAATTCATTTTCTATCCTCGCTAAAAGTATTCATCGGTGCGACTCAGCATCTCTTTGGCTTTTTGATGGGCAACCGTATTGAGGAGGGTTGAATCCGGAAGGATATCGGCTGGAGTGTCCAGCACTTTTTTCAGCGTCGACTCATACAGCGCCCTGTTAAAAGCCTTTCGGGCATAATACTGGGCAAAATAGACATCGGCCATCAGAAACTTTCCCTGTCCCAGCTCCATGGCTTTCCTGAAGTGGGTTTGGGATTTGTTCAGGTCTCCCCCGGCCATCTGGGGCCGCACTGCATACCATATTCCCAGAAACAAATGCGGTCCGCCGTAATAATATGCTTCATCCAGTTCAAGAACCCTTCTCATCATCAGCTCCACCCGGGGAAGCTCTGCCACGGCCTCCATGGAACCTAAATTCAGCCCGATCCAGTTTCCCCAGCACGAAGCCGACCAGAACAGATAGGAAACATCGGCTTTCCCAAACTTCTTTAACGCTTTCTCGAAATCCTCGAAAGATCCTTGATACGGATTTCCAACTCCTCTCTTCTCCAGTGATTTCAAAGCATAGGATTTGGCTTTCCCGTAGAGCATTCTTGCATAATCCGGATCTTCGTCAACAATGGAAGCAAAGGACGCATGACCTTGAGCGGCTGCAAGCAGCAGTTGCGCGTTCTCCGGGAATGCTCCCACCATTCCGTCTATCAGCATCAGATATGCCGGTGTCCCTTCCCGCACCATCTTCAAATCGGATTGGCGATAGGAAGATCTTGCAACCTCCTCTAGCAGGAGGGCTGCAGCGCCGATCGTCATTTTCTTGTTGGTTGCGCAGGCCTGCAGAGCGAGCGCCAGCAAGACGATTAGAAAAATCTTAATGATAGAGGTTTTCATGGACAGGTCCTATTCTATTCATGGCTTTAGAGTTTTCGACGCAAAAAGCCTGGTCACCGCCTTCTATATCACATGTGGGGCGATCAGAAAATCTATGAAGTGGATATGCGATAGAGTGGGCCGATATCGATGAGCATATCGGCATAGAGGGATTATTGGCAGGGCGTCATAGTGGTGAGAGTCCTCGATCGCTTGATCGCTGGTTAGCTTCTCGACGCATATCAAAATGACATACCACATTTGACCGGATCACTCGTCCGGATCCGATCCGGGTCAGGTGCCACCTGCCGCTGCCTTTTCGATGTATTTGCTTACCCGCCCCTAAGATGGGATTTCCGGCGTCGAATCCTCATTTTTCTTCCCCTTCGCCGTGCCATAAGTGCATCACCGCATAGGCCCGCCAGGGCCGCCATTTTTCAGCCGCCTGAATGACTCTGGCCGGATTTTTCTCCCCCAGAGCCTTCATGACTCCGTAATCGGTATGGGGAAACGCATCCGGCCAGGACAAGGCCCGCATGGCGATGTATTGGGCCGTCCAGGGGCCGATTCCCGGAATGGCCTTCAAGGCCGACACCGTCTCCTCCACATCGACGCCGGGAGCAAGGTATAAGGCTCCATCCGAAACGGCGCCGGCCAGGGAAAGAATCGACCGGGCCCGCTGGGATACGATTCCAAGGGAGGCGATTTCGGAAATGCTCGCCCGAGCGATCCGCTTCGGCTCGGGAAAAGAAAGCCGGATTTCCGGAAAAGGCGAAGCCACGGGCTCCCCGAAGGCCGCTGCGAAACGGCCCGCCAGCGTCCTTGCCGCCTTGACGGTGATCTGCTGGCCCAGGATGGCCCGGACGGCCATCTCGAAACCGTCGAATGCTCCCGGAACCCGAATCCCGGGTCTCTTGCTTCCGAGAGGCCCTAATACGGCCGCGATTTCCGCCGGCCGGCAGCCAAGATCGAAAAGTCGCTTGACGCCTTCCATAACCTGAGGGATCACCTCCGTGAGCGTGGATGAGGCCCGGACCTCCAACTTCTCGCATCGGGCCGCCGGTAAGACTTCTATCCATCCGAGATGCTCCCGATCCCGATGATGCAGCCGGACACTTCGCCGGTAAACCAGTTCCGCCACCGACTCCACCCCTTCGATGCTCCGCTTTCCGAGAAATCCGACCAGGATTTCCCATTGCATGGGGCCGTCGTATCCGAGCTGAAAAATAAAATCCCCTGCTCCCTCCCGATGCCTTCCGCCCCTTTTGAGATCGGAAGGGGTGAAGGGGTCATGTTCCTCGAACCGATTCATTGAACCTCCTGAGACTTGAAAAACCGCTCGCTTCGGCGGCTTCGACGGCCTTAAAAATCCGTATGGCCTGAAAATCCGTATGATCAGATGCGCTGGATGCCAGAACCAGCCGGTGGATCTTCGCGAGCCGGATGGCCCGAATCCGGCTTTTAAATATACGCCTGAATCGCTGTCCCGTCACCGATAAATCCACTTGACCCGTCCGGTCGGAATTTGCTACCAAAGAACTTGCTTGGCCTCCTCGGTTGCACGCGCAATCTTGCATCTCGACCGCCTCTCAACCCTTGAAGCGGGCGCAAAGGGTGTAACAGCGGCATCTCGGGGAGGCCATTCGGTTTTTTATCATGACCTCCCCCTGGAGGCACTCGCCCCTGTTAGCGCCGTTCGATGGGGCAGGCTCATGGTTTACTTGATCCGGAACCTCTGGTACTCTGAGCAGGCCGTCCTCGGCACGATTCAGATTCGATTCAGGTGAAATTTCCTTTTTAACTTCGACTTTTCCGGTATGATTTCAAAGGAGCCCGCGATGAAGGAAGAAATACAATTTACGATCAACGGCACCCCCCGCAAGATGATGGTCGACGGGGACCGGGCGCTTTTGTGGGTCCTGCGGACCGATCTGGGTTTGACCGGCACCAAATACGGCTGCGGCGAAGGGCTGTGCGGCGCCTGCACCGTGCTGATCGAGGGCGAGGCCGTCCGTTCCTGTAATACGCCCGTCCGGAAAGCCCACGGAAAACAGGTGGTGACCATCGAAGGGCTGGCAGCGGGCGGGAAGCTCCACCCCCTGCAAGAGGCTTTTATCACGCATGATGCACTTCAGTGCTGCATCACCATGGGCATGGGATACGCCTTTACGGAAGAAATCCGCTTTCAAGGCGGCGATATCCTGGATCTCAATTTCGACACCTACGAGATCCCGCGATTTTCCTGGCTTCCCAAAATCGAAACCGTCATCCTCGAAAATCCGGATTCCCCGCCCCAGGGCGGCGGAGAACCGGCCATCGTCACCATGGGCGCGGTTTTGGCCAATGCCGTCTTCGATGCCAGCGGTGCGAGAATGTTTCAGCTCCCCATGACCCCGGGAAGGATCAAGAAAGCGCTGATGGTTGGAAGATAAAGCGGCTCCGGTGGAAGCACATGGGAATCCTTTACCACCCTTTGAAGGGTTTCGGACCCTTCTGGGGAGGAATGCTTTTACCGGCTGGTAATCTCCCTTTCCATCCACCCGCTTTCGCTTTCTCAAACGCCTCCATTCTCTTTCGCGCCGAGTCGCTAGGACCCGGCAGTGAAAAACCGCCCAGCCGCCGATCAGCCGCGCGTGAAAGCTCGACGAGGTAGGGCAGGTCATCCATGGTCGCCTGTGGATTCAGCCCCGCCTCGATAGTGACCCACAAGTCACGCCTGAGGAACTGGAGCCTGCCCAAATTGTCTCCGGCGACGAGCTCCGCATACGCCTGGTCGCCCACGCCCGAAACATCGACTATGCTCTCCCCCTTAGACCTCCGATTATTCTGAAAAAAACCGGGGGTGTTCTGCCGGATGCCGATCGAGACCCGGTCGAGAGACCCAAGCTGCGAGCGGAACATGCACCCGCCCTCACCCGCCCGGGGGTCCTGCCCGCCGGTAACCGGAGCGCGGAGAACCTGCGCCACTTCATCCGCGGCCAGCAGACCGCAGGCGCCCGGACCTGCAGGCTCTTTAGATCCGGTCTTCGTGGGTGTCCAAACACGCTTCCAGGTGCCAGGCCCAAGTTGCCCGGTGATCACCAACGTGTCGGCATTGCTGAGCTTGTACGGCCCGGAATCCATCCAAAAAGGTGCCTTCATCGAAAATCGCCCCTGTTTCGCTTCTATCTTGCCGAGCTGGCGGGCGGCAGCGCCCGGTCCGTGCATCCGGTAGACGCCATCGGAACGTATTGCCCAGAAAAGGCCCGCGTGCTGCCATTCCAGCTTCCAAGTGCCGACAAGCGCCATGTCAACGATATCGGCTGCCGGTGCGGGTTCCGCCATAACCATCAACAGTGCTGTGAGAGCAAAGAGTTTGGATTTCATTTCGACAGCTCCGTCGCGAAGGGATAAGGATAACGTATGTATGACCTGAAAATGCCGATTGTACATAACCGGCAATTAAAGAATGCATACTTTGTTTTATGTCAACCTCATGAATCAAATGTAAATCCCCGGTATTTTCTGTCAAGCAGGCATATCGACTTACTTACAGTCACTGACATGACAAGAGTTTTATCAACCGGGAAAACGATGTACTTGACAAGCAAACACCGATCGGCTAAGGCTCTTGCGGGCATTCATGACCGCAGAAAGGAATCGTATCGTGACTTCATTCAGGCTCTTGACCTATGCAAACGAAGCGGGGACCGCGCGCCCGGGGATCTTCGTCGACTCATCCGTCTTCGATATCGGAGACGAAATGGCGATCCATGAGGCATCCCGGCTTCCTTACCCGGACCTCGAAGCCGCACTGAACGACTGGGAGCGGGCAAAGCCGCTCTTTCACCGGATCGCGGACAGGCCCCGGACCCGGCCCCGGTCTCTGGAAGGGCTGAAGCTTCTGGCCCCCTTGCCCCGCCCGGCAGCCATCTATTGTGCAGCCGCCAACTACTACGATCACGCGAGGGAATACGGTCAAGAGCTCGTCAAGGAAAAGCTCAGGCCCTATTTCTTCATCAAATCGAGTTCGGCCGTCATCGGTACGGGCGAACCGGTGAGACTGCCCCTCGACCATTCCAAAAAGTTCGACTGGGAAATCGAAATCGCTGTGGTCATCGGAAAAGCCGCCGCCAACGTCTCGGAAAAAGAGGCCATGTCCCACGTTGCCGGGTATACGATCATGAACGACCTGTCGGCGCGCGATCACAACCGCCGCCAGGACTGGCCGTTTGTAAGCGACTGGTTCGAACACAAATCCTGGGAGACCTCCGCCCCGATGGGCCCGTGGATCACCATGCCCGAGGATATCTCCGATGTCGACAACCTGTCCATGAAAACATGGATCAGCGGAGAGTTGATGCAGAACTCCTCCAGCAGCCAGATGGTCTTCACCATTCCCGAACAGATTGCGTATATCTCGAGACAGATCACGCTGAAACCCGGCGAGATCATCGCAACGGGGACCTGCGGAGGAGTGGGGGGCCCGCAGGGCCGGTTCCTCAGCCCCGGGGACGATATCCGGATGGAAGTCGAGGGGGTGGGGGTGCTCGCCAATCCGGTCTCCGCCCGATAGTCGCTGCAGGTCCTAAAAGGACACAAAT
>QZKK01000163.1 GCA_003599475.1 Desulfobacteraceae bacterium | reverse complement strand
TGGGGTTTGAAAATCTTATGTTGTTTAAAACGCTCCTTCAACAGGTTTCTGAATGTTTCGAAATCAGGCCCCTGAAAAATCTTGCAAAGAAAGAACCCGCCGGGGACCAGGCGTTTCCCCGCCAACGAGAGGGCCGCGGAAGAAAGCTCGAACGACTTGGCCGCATCGACGATTCTGTTTCCCGTCGTGGAAGGGGCCATGTCGCTGAGGACCCCGTCATAGCCTTCTCCGATCGCTTCGAGAAGTTGATCGTCCAGAGAAAAGATATCCCCCCGATAGACTGCAGCATGGGGCGGCAGCTTGACATTCACCGGCTCGATATCGATGCCGGTCACCTGTCCCTCCGCTCCGACGATCTGGGCTGCATAAAGCAGCCAGGATCCGGGCGAACACCCTAGATCCAGCACCCTGTCCCCGGATTTGATCAGGCGGTACTTCTGTTGGATTTCCTTCAGCTTGTAAACGGATCTTGCCGGAAAATGCTCCTTTTGCGCCTGCCGCGTGTAGTGATCCGCCCAAACGTTTTTGTTGCCTTTCATCCTGCCTGCCTAAAACACGGCATTATAAGACAAATCGAATGAACAGACAAGGCGCGAAATTTGTGAATGCCTTGTGCTGTTCGGTTCGATCCCGTTTTGAATGCCCTGCCCTTTCATCGATTTTCGAGTGCGCTAGTCGAAGAGGACGTCCATCGCATCACCGATGTTTTTGATTCCGATCCGTTCGATTCCCTCCAGGTGCGGGAGGCGGTCCAGATTGCTTTTCGGAATCAGGCAGCGCGTAAATCCCATCTTCTCGGCTTCGATCACACGGGTTTCCACCTGGCCGACGGCCCGCACTTCTCCGGTCAACCCGACTTCGCCGAAGACAACCGTTCCTTCCCGGATCGGTCGATCCAGGAAACTGGATCCGATCGCAGAGACGATACCCAGGTCGACGGCGGGCTCATCGACCCGGATGCGGCCGGCAACGTTCATGAAGATATCATGCCCCAGCAGGTGAAGCCCCAGTTTTTTCTCCATCACCGCCACCAGCAGCGAGACCCGGTTCTGATCCAGGCCCAGGATGGTTCTTCGCGGCGTGCCGAAGCTTGTGCTGCTCGCCAGGGCTTGAAGCTCGACGAGTATCGGCCGGGACCCCTCCATGCTCGCGGTGACAACGGACCCCGGGGCGTCTTGGGGTCGTTCGGACAGAAAAACCGCAGAAGGATTCGGCACCTCGGAAAGTCCCCTGTCCTTCATCTCGAAGACGCCGATTTCATTGGTCGAGCCGAAGCGGTTCTTGACCGCTCTCAAAACCCTGTAGGCGTGGGTTCGATCCCCTTCGAAGTAGAGGACCGTATCGACCATATGCTCGAGCAGGCGGGGTCCGGCAATCGATCCGTCCTTGGTGACGTGGCCCACCAGAAAGGTGGGAATCCCGGATTTCTTGGCCATGAGCATCAGCCGGGTGGCCGATTCCCGCACCTGACTCACGCTTCCGGGGGCTGAGGTGAGCTCCGCACTGTACATGGTCTGAATGGAATCGATGACCAGCACCGACGGCCGGACCGATTCCACCATGGAGAGGATCCGGTCAAGATCGATTTCGGAAACCACCAGAAGATTCGAAGATGCGGCGTCCAGCCGCTTGCTCCGGATGCGGATCTGACGGGTCGACTCCTCACCGGAAATATAGAGCACTTTGCTCCCCCCGGCGGAGAGCGCATGGAGCGCCTGGAGCATGAGGGTGGATTTTCCGATTCCGGGATCCCCTCCGACAAGGATCAATGAACCCGAGACCAGCCCGCCTCCCAGGACCCGGTCCAGTTCCCGGATCCCGATGGTCATCCGCACATCCGGCTCGAGGTCGACCGAATCGATCGGCACCGGCTGCTGGGCGAAGGAACCGGCAGGGGCAGGATTTTTCATCGATCCGATCTCTTCGACCAGGGTGTCCCAGGAGCCGCAGTCGGGACATTTCCCCATCCACTTGGGCGCCCGATAGCCGCACTGCTGGCAGGTGAAGATGGTTTTCGATGATTTCAGCATATGAAATTCAACTCTTCGTGCCTTTTTGAACCTTGAATTCTTGAATCTTGAATTCTTGAATTTTGAATTCTTTCGGGCATTGAGCTTATTAGCATTTCATGTTAAGACAGGCAACAAAACTTGTTATGAAGATCGACTATCACATTCATACTCCGCTTTGCAAACATGCCGAAGGCCCGATGGAAGCTTATGTTCAAAGGGCGATCGCGCTTGGCTTCAGCGAAATCTCTTTTCTGGATCACCTTACGATTCGGGATGTGGATCCCGGGCTTTCCATGACGCCTGAAGAGGTGCCGTCGTATTTCGAAGCGGTTCAGCGGCTAAAGCACCGGTATCAGGAGGCGATCGAGGTCAAGGCCGGCCTCGAAATCGATTTCGATACGCAGCATGCCGATCGAATGCAGCGGATCATCGAGGCCCATGCATTCGATGTCATCGGCTGTTCGCTTCACTACCTGGACCACTTCGATATCGTTACTTCGGGTTCCGCCTGGAGAAACGGAGAAGGCGATCCGGATCAGGTCTGCAGACAATATTTCGGGCAGCTCGAAAAAATACTGGATTATCCCTTTTTCGATATGCTATGTCATTTCGACCTGTTCAAAAAGTTCAATCGGATCCCGAGGGAGCCTTATGATGAACTGCTGGATTCGGTGCTTCGGAAAGTGAAAAAGCGGAATCTGGCGGTGGAGGTCAATACCAGCGGCCTGGAACATCCTGTCGGAGAGCCGTATCCGTCTCTAAAGATTCTCAAACGGTGCCGGGCTCTGGATATTCCGGTTACGGTCGGTTCCGATTCCCATGCCCCCCGGCATATCGGGAGGCATTTCGATAAGGCCGGAGAGCTGCTTTTTGAAGCAGGCTATGACCGATTGACGACTTTTTCAAACCGCGCGAAAAAGAGCGTCCCGATCGTGTAGGGAATCGGCCGCTTCGTCCCGATGGGGATACCGGAATTGAACGAGTCAACGCTCGAATACCCGGAACATTCTATCCGAGGAATCCTGACAGGAGTCGTTGCCTACATGAAGAATTTTCGAAACAAGGCATGGGTGTGGGGAGTCGCCGTCTTTTTCATGACGGTGCTGCCTGCGGGCGAAGGAACCGCACAGGAAAAGGTCCCATTCGATGCCGCTTTTGAATCTCTGAAGGAACAACTGGTGAAAGAGGGCTTCGATCAAAAGAAAGTCATCGAAATCTATCAAAGCCCTGAGGTCCGATTCAATGTCCAGGGGGTTTCGCGATTCCTCACATACCGGGAAGCCAAACTGAACTACGATCAGTTCGTTTCCCGCCGCTGCATCCGCCAGGCAAAGCAGTATATGGAAGAATACCAGGGCGAGTTGAAAAGGGCCGAACAGGCCTACGGAGTTGACCCGAAGATCGTCACCGCCATTATTCTGGTGGAAACCCGGCTGGGTACCGGAACCGGTAACAGCTCCGTCATCAGCACGCTGTCGACGATCGCGGCGCTGCAGGACTCCCGGGTGCGGGAGCTTTTCTGGAAGGCGGTCTCGGAAGGAAACGACATCACCCGGGAACGATTCGACGGGTGGGTCGGCCGAAAATCCAACTGGGCCTACGGGGAGCTCAAGGCGCTTCTCAAGTATACGGAACGTGAAAAGATGGATCCTGCAAAGCTCAAGGGCTCCTTTGCCGGAGCGCTCGGCATCTCCCAGTTCATGCCGAGCAACATTCTGGCATACGCAAAGGACGGTGACGAAGACGGCAGAATCGACCTTTTCACCCATGCCGATGCCATCGCGAGTGTAGCCCACTACCTCAAGCGCCACGGCTGGCGTCCGGGAATCGATCGGGAAAAGGCTTTCAAGGTGGTCTGGTCCTACAACCACAGCGACTACTACGTAGATACCATTCTGAAGATATCCGACAAACTGGAAGGCTGATCTTGAACTTTGCAACCGCGATCATCGGCGGCGGCGTCCTGTTTTTTCTTCTGACCTGCTGGGCCGTCATCGACATCTCCCAAAGGGATTTCGGCGGGATCGAAAAAAAAGCGATCTGGGGGGTGGTTGCACTGATTCCTTTCATCGGTCCGGTCGTCTATTTCGCTTTCGGATTCAGGAAGGGAAAAAAGCCGCACATCTAGTGAGTTCATCGTTCTCGCAGAGACGCAGAGGCGCGGAGAATAGAGAAAACGCTCTGTTTAGTCGTATTCGCAAAATATTCGCGTACAGTTGCATCTGTGTGTACAAACGTGTAAATTAAAATAGCATCGAGTTGCTATGGCGGAGGATCTAAACGAGCTTTACGGAGAAGCAACGATGCCGACTGTGTTAGAGGATGGTCCATACAGCTTCATCTTCTTCAGTTCTGATAAAGGAGAACCTCCGCATATACACGTGAAACGTGAACGAAGGATAGTCAAGTTCTGGCTTTGTCCGGTTATCCTTGCAAAAAGCCGAGGCTTTGCGGGACATGAGCTGAACCAGATCAGCCGTCTTGTTGCAAAGCATGAGTCGGCTCTTCTCGAGGCTTGGAATGAGTACTTTGGTGCTTGAAACAGAACCTACGGCAATAGACGTTTCTGTGTCAGATGATGAACTGACCGTCACTCTCACAGATGGCCGGCGTATCGTGATCCCCCTAGCATGGTATCCGCGTTTGCTGTATGCTTCCGAATCGGAGCGGCAGAATTGGCAGCTATTGGGGGATGGATATGCAATTGAGTGGGTTGACATAGATGAACATATCGGCATCGAGGGATTACTGGCAGGACGGAAGAGTGGCGAGAACCCTCGATCGCTTGATCGTTGGCTATCTTCACGCTGCGCTCGTTCCGATTGAATACTTCTAAGCCCTCTCACGCCGGCCGATTCATGACCGATTATGGGCAAGGGCATGTACCGGCACCGCGTCCAATAGAAAGAATCAACCGAAAGCTTAGGG
This sequence comes from Desulfobacteraceae bacterium, assembly GCA_003599475.1. The sequence goes on along the minus strand of QZKK01000163.1, from coordinate 28,291 downwards.
AATCCGCACGTCCGGTTTGACGCAAGGGAGGGGAATGCCCTCCCTCCTCTACTGGATAAACCTGAATGTGCCCGTTGGATCATCAGCCTAAAACTCTCTCATGCAGAGGCGCAGAGAATAGATAAAGCATTCTGTTTCGTGTTTTTCGTGGTTTAACTGGAACTTCCCGTTAACCATACCAAATCCCAAAATCCCCTGGCCGTCCGGCGATCTTTTCTTAGCTCCCCGTCTTTGATTTTTCTGAAGAGTCGTCGTTTTCATTCGAAGGAGCGGGTACGCCCGCATCCAAGCTGCAGGACCTGCAGATCGAGCGGCTGAAGGAATCGGCCGGAAAGACTCTCCGGTCGCCGTTATTACCGGGAGATGTTCCGGCGGCACGCGGGTTGTTGACTGTGTAAGGAGAGATGCTATAATATGCATTCATATTGAATTCATATTCTGCAATCACGAGGGGAATCGAAGTGAAAACGCTTACAGTTCGAGGAATCGAAGAGGATTTATCGCAAACGATAGGTCGGTTTTGGTTTCAGTAATTTTTTGCACCAGTCTGCGCCGGTCCTTGACAAATGCAGCCGCTTCGATTAAATCATCTGTCATCGTCTCACATGGTCCCATCGTCTAGCGGCCTAGGACGCTGGCCTCTCACGCCGGAAACACGGGTTCGATCCCCGTTGGGACCACCAGCCGGTATATCAGCCTTTGGAAACTCCGCTGTTTTTCATTTGGATAGGGCCTAGGACGTCCCGCTTCCCAAGCGGGAAAACACGGGTTCGATCCCCGTTGGGACCACCAGCCAAAAAAGAATTCTCACGCAGAGACGCAAAGCCGCAGAGACGCAAAGCCGCAGAGGCCGCCCACACTCAATGAAGGCATGAGGAGCCATTTTGATCAGCTTTCATCGAGCTCGTCTCCAGCTCGCGGCGGCTCCCCGCCGGGGCGAAAAAGAATTTCCCGGAATGCCTTAAGAATAGAATAGGGGGACGTTCGTGCAGAACGTTCAGAACGCTTAATCAAGATCCTCTATATCCTCTTTTTCCCTCTGCGAAATGGTAATACCAAGATATCTCGCTTTCATATTGGGTATCAAAAGAACAAGCACTTTCTGCACGAACGTCCCCTAGAGGCACACTAGAGGCACACGAACGTCCCCTAGAGGCACAACGAGCTGGATCCGCGGCTGATCAGGGAGATCGCCGAGATGGAGAGTGAACAAAATAGAAATTATTAATGAAATTGACAGATAGGCGGGTTCGATCCGAGGTTTTTCAATCCGGAATCTCCGTTTTCCCGTAAATGGCTTTCAGCAGTCGCGGCCCCTCCACGGCCCTGACGAAGGCGCTCATCAACGCGGCGCATTCGGCCGGATGGGTCTCCAGCAGGAAATGCGGGCCGTCGAGGATGTGTGCCTCCATACGCGGGAGCGCCTTCATCCACGAGAGGGTCTCCTGGAGATCGAAGAAGATATCGTGCCGACCCCATAGCATCAGCGCCGGCGGCTGCCAGCGATCAAGATAATTGGCGATTTCTCCGAACCGCGCGACATGATTGCGATAGTCGAGCACCAGCGCACGCTGCGTCTCGAGTCTGCCGGGAAGCGACATGACCCGCCAGTCCTCCTCCCACCGTCGGGCATCAATGCGCTCGGCGATGTCCCGGGGCACGCTGCCCACATATTGGTCGCGCGTCCCCTCAAACGTCAGGTGCGCGGTCGCCTCTGCTTCCCGGTCCTGCGCGGGATCGTCCCAATAGGCCATAGTCGCCGACCATTGCGGCCCCAGCCCACTCTCATGGGCATTGGCATTCTGGACGATGAGGCTGCGTATCCTGTGCGGCGCGCGCGTGGCGAGATGAAGGCCCACCGCCGCTCCATAGTCGTGGAGGTAGAGGTGGAAGGAGGTAGCTCCGAGCCGCGCGAGCAGTCCATCGATCATGTCCGCGAAACGCAAGAATGAGGGCCGCTCGACCGGCTCGGAGCCGCCGAACCCCGGAAGGTCCGGGGCGATCACGAAGCAGTCCCACGTGAGCGTGCCGATCACGTTCCGGAACGATTCCGAGGAGCTTGGAAAACCGTGGATAAGAAGAAGCGCCGGCTTCTCCCGATCGCCCGCCAGGCGGACCGCCAATTCGGCACCTTCAATCTCGAACCTCACCAGTTCCGGTTTTCTCATTGCACCTGATTCCTTCGATGCCTCTAAATGCCTGACTTCACCTTCCCCCGATCCCCTCGGGCGGCGGCCGCCTATCCCGATGCCTTCACACAGATCGATCTGCGCCCGCTGCGTCCGCTCGTGTTCGGCCCTCGCCACAAAGCTCTAGACGCCGACCTGGTGCGCACCATCCACGGTTTTGACGCGCTTCCGGTGCTCACCGGCTCGACGGCGTCGGCGAACCTTCAGTCCTCGCGCTTCATCCGCTCTTGGCGGGCAATCTCACGTTCGCTGGGGGAATGGAGCGCAGTGTCGCCAATCCTGATCTCCCCCTCTCGCTCGTAATGGCCGACGATCAGGCCATTTGGAGAGACGCGGGACCCAGTCAGCTTGAACGAATGCGGCGCCGAGCCGTCGGCGAACAGCTTTTTGCCGCCACCAAGCACGACCGGCACCGTGAAGATGCTCATCGCGTCGACCAGGTCATTGGCGAGCAGCGCGTGGACGAGTTCGGTACTGCCCTGGGTGACGAGGTTCGGGCCGTCTTCCTGCTTCAGGCGCTTCACGTCGGCGATGTCGCGCAGGAGCACTGAGCCCGACCAGCTCGTATCGACCTCACCCGAGCGCGAAACCGCGTACTTCTTGATGTCCTTGAACAGCTTGGCGATGCCCCCATAGGGAGCGTCTTCGTCGTAGTAGGGCCAGTACGCGGCGAAAATCTCGTAGGTCTTGCGGCCGAGCAGGAGGTCGAATTTCTCCTTGAAGACGCGGTCGATCTCTTCGCCGAACGCTTGATCGAAATAGGGCATCACCCAGCCGCCGAACTTGAAGCCCTTGGTCGGATCCTCGGTCGGCCCGCCGGGCGCTTGCATGACGCCATCCATGGAAACCATGGCGCCGACAATAATCTTCCGCATGCGTTACTCTCCTTGTTTAAGCGAACCTCGGGTTCGCCCGTCATGTTCCCCTTGCGCTTCCAAGAAACGCACCCTCCGAAGGTTGCAGCCTCAACCGCGGCGCGCCGCCTCGATTGCAGCGATGTCGATCTTTTTCATCTGCATCATCGCATCGAATGCGCGCTTGGCGGCAGCGGTATCGGGATCGGTGACCGCTTTCGTCAGAGCGATCGGCGTAATCTGCCAGGACAATCCCCATTTGTCCTTGCACCAGCCGCAGGCGCTCTCCTGGCCTCCGTTGCCGACGATCGCGTTCCAGTAGCGATCTGTTTCGGCTTGGTCAGTGGTTGCGACCTGAAACGAGAACGCTTCGTTGTGCTTGAAATCGGGTCCGCCATTGAGACCAAGGCAGGGAATGCCCATCACGGTAAACTCGACCATCAATACGTCCCCTTTCTTCCCGGACGGAAAGTCTCCCGGGGCTCGATGCACAGCGCCGACAAATGAATCGGGAAATGTCTTGGCGTAAAACCGCGCCGCGTGCTCGGCGTCACCATCGTACCAAAGGCAAATCGTGTTCTTTGCTGGCTTCATCATGTCACTTCTCCTTTTGTTGATTTTTACTTACCGCTCCTGTGTTCCTGCTTTGCCTCAGTTTTGATTACGAACGAAATCAATTCGACGATCTTAGCATTGCGAATCCGGTATACATCGCAGTAAGCGTAGGGGATGGCCTTTCCGTCTTTGTCTTTCATCGTCATGCTCCCGTGAGCTGCGACGGAATCGCCTTCAGCGATCACGGCATCGACCGTAAACTTTGGCGGTTCCATATCCATCGAGTTTAACCAGATGCGAATGTCTTCCTTCCCTTTAACATGTTTCTCGCCGACCATCGTCCACTCAATTTCATCCGTGCAGAACGATAAGAATCCCTCAACATCGTTTTCGGCAAAAGCTGCATTCACCTTTTCAACAATTTCTTTGTTTTTGGCTGACATGATTTTATCCTCCAAAATAATATAGAAAAATATCCACATTCTGACTTGGTAGCATGCAAATTGCGAAGAGATGGGCTGGAGCATCTCATGACGGGAGCAGATTTCCTTTATTCGTGTGAAAACAAGGCCGCCGAGCTTTCCGTCGGTCTGCAGACGCGGTTGTACCGAGCCGTCTGGTGAGCCTCGTGTCTTGCCGGGGCGCTCATCGTCCGCAATCAGGCGGTAAAGCCGTTGTCGACGTGGTGGATCGAACCGGTAATGAAACCGGCATTGGCACTGGCGAGGAACGCCACCAGCGCGCCGACGTCCGCTGGGGTTCCGTAGCGCGGGGTCGCCATGAGCCGCTTCAGCTCCTGGCTGTATTTGCCATCCTGCGGATTGGAATCCGTGTCGATGGGTCCCGGGTGGACCGAGTTCACCGTGATTCCGCGCGGACCGAGGTCCCGCGCCATGCCCTTGCAGAGCCCGTCCAGTCCGGCTTTCACCATCGAGTAGAAACTCGTGGTGGGAAGCGCTGCATAGTCGGCGATGTTGCTTGAGATGAAGATGATGCGGCCGCCCTCGTTCATATGCTGCAATGCCGCCTTGGAGCCAACGAAAGCGGCGCGCAGGTCAAGCGACACGATATCGTCGAAATCCTCTATAGTGAACTCGTCGATTGGCTTGAACAGAAGCCTCCCAGCGCTGCTGACAAAGATGTCTATCCCACCGAGAAAATCGGCAGCTTCATCGACAGCCGCTGTCAGACAGTCCGGTTTTGTGCTGTCGGCTTTGATCGCAATCGCGCGGCGCCCGGCCGCTTCGACATCCTTCGCAACTGCCGACGCGGCATCCTCGTGGCCCCTGTAGGTAAAGCCAACGTCAGCGCCCCCCTCGGCCAGCTTCTTGACGATGCCTGCGCCAATTCCGCGGCTGCCTCCTGTTACGAGTGCTTTTTTCCCGAGAAGATTCGACATGAGTCACCCCCTTACAAGCGCAGTGTATAGCTCAAGCGGCAGCAATGTATGACCTGGCGGCTAACATTGGCTCTATCCGACAAAACCGAGAAGCTCCTATGATGCATGCTTGCGATGTCTGCACATAGGGTATTATCATGGAGTACCGAGAGCGAAATGGGGTCAATCATGCATTATAAACAATCTGGACAGTATTCACGGTTTTTAAGCCGATCGATCGATCTTGAACGGGGTCAGAGCGTTCCAGGTATTCGAATCGGAGGAGATTTTTTTAATACGGTGTCACCGGATTTGGCTAAATAAACACTGGCTCCGGAATGCAAGGCGGAAGAGGCCATATCGTGATCTTCGAACATCGAAAGGCAGATGATGCGGATTGCTTGATTGGATAATGCTCGTAGGGTGCACCGATCATATCTCCGGCAATGGCATCGATCATTTCCCTCCCCAATTCAGGTTGTGTGGGCTATTTTAGCCGGTTATTCCGTCATCCCCCATTTATTCGATCCTTGAGGCGATCGGAACACCGAAATCTGACCACCCTCCGTTCCGGTAATATCAAATCATCACCGGTGCCAGGATTCCGACCCTTTCGAGCTCTTTTGGATCTTACATGGAATTTGCCGAAACCCGACAACAGCACATCCTCTCCGGATTCAAGAGTGCCTTTGATAATCTCCAGCAGGGTTTCTACGATGTCGATGGATTGTTTTTTGGAATATCCATTCTCGTCTTGAATTGCTTTGACAACGTCTGCTTTCGTGATGGTCTTGGCCATGGAGAACCTCATCGGTAAAGGTGAGAAACAGTATCGGCTGAATACTTTTAACTATCCGTATTGTCAAGTAAAAAAATCTCTGATGGGAGTTTTTCCGAATCGATGTTTGACAATTATGCCGGTCAGAGAGCCTGCCTGGGGGCAGTTGGCAGCCCTGGAATCAAGCGTCTGCAGCAGGCGGCTGCTTGTGATGTGGAGTGTTTGGTTCATACATATAAAATGTTGCCATCATTCAGTATCCGGGCGAAAACCTGCGGGTACCGTAAATGAGTCCGGCCGCAGCCGCGCCGCCTGCCACACCGGATCGACACTTAAAACTTCATTCGATCGCTTGAAACTTCTTCATGAATTTTCGGTCGATATAGTCCTTGAGGAGGAACGCAACCCTTCCGCCGAAGGTAAGCCCCTTTTTCCGTAAAACCCCTTTTCCGCCCCCCATGTTGAAGATCAGCAGATAGTCGCCGCCCGGACTAAATGCCCTCAGCGGCTTTCCCTCCAACCCGGATATCAGGTTTTGGAATAGAACCGGATTCTGACGGACGGCATACACCCCCACCTTGTCCAGCGGTTGCTCCTGGAAGTAGATGCAATCGCCGCCGCCGAACATCTCCGGATAGGCCGTACTCTGCAGAAAGGAGTTGACCGCCATCCCTCCATCCGGTCCCGTCTGAATCCCGGATCTTTCAAACAGCGCATTCGGCCTGACCCCGACGGCCAGAAAAATAAAGTCCAGGTCGTGCCGCTCTCCTGACTCAAGGAGGATGCCCCCCCGTTCAACGACTTGGACGCAGGCGTTCCTATGGATCTCCACGCCCCGGCTCATAAGGGATTTTTCGATCCGGGTTCTTACCCCCTCCGGGAATCCGGCCATCAGGCCGCCGCGGGCAAAGATTTTCACACGGGGTCGATTGGCATACCCGGACGTCAGATGCAGGATGTTTCCTGCAATTTCCGAAGAAGAAGGTCCGCCCCCGATGATGCCGATCGCGGCGGGTTTTCGCGAAACCAGAGACCTGATTCCGGCTTGCGCCTTGATGAGGTTTTCAATCGGTTTGACCGGGTAAAGATTTTCGGCACCTTCGGAGCCGTTTACTTTCGGAACATCGCTTCCCACATTGAAGGAAACCAGGTCGTAGGAGACGGTTTCCCCGGATTCCAGCTCGATCCGTTTCTCGGCGGGCCTGACACGAGCCGCTTTCCCCATCACGAAAACCCCGCCCTGCTTCTCCACCGTCTGTTTGGTGGCGAAACGAACATCCGATGGAGAATAGGTTCCTCCAAGCAAACCGGGCCCCATCCCCGAATAATAATGATGCTCAGAGGGAGCGATGACCGTCACCCGGTGGCCCTTTTCCACGAAAGCACGAAGATTGGCAATCGTCACCATGTGGGCATGGCCGCCGCCGACAAGCACCAGTTGCTTTCCCATGGGATCCTATCCTTTTGGCATATCCTTTTCGGCTTGGCACCCGGGAATTTTTTCCTGCCGCTACACCTGCAGATGGTCCATCAGCTTCGAAAGCTCCTCCAGGTGCGCCCGCTCTTCCTCTGCAAGTCTTTTCAGAGCCCTCTGGCTCCGTCCGTCCCTGCTGCGATTCGCAGCCCGAGTATAGAGATCCAGCGCCTGGGCCTCGATCGACATGGCAAGGCTGACAACGTCCGAGGGGGCATTCAAATCCGGTTTGTACAACCCGATATATTCGTCCGTCGTAAGCCCCCCTTCCACGATCTTTTCCACCCGCTCCGATTCGAAGGCCTCCCGGTCCACTTCTTTCCCGGTGATCCGGCCGTATTCTTCGAGTACGCGGTTCTGATGGAGTATTTCGATATCCGCAAGCTTCCGGAACAGGGATTTGACATCGCCGACAGCCGCAGCATCTATCATCGCCAGATAGAAGTCTCGCAGCCCGGCCTCAAGAGAATAGGCGATGACCAATGTCTCTTCGATGGATTCGCTGCCCGTGAGAAGATCCAGTCCCTGCTCTTCTGATCCGAAAGCCATGGGGCCGTCCCAGGCCCGGATGCCGCCGGACATGTTGATGACCTGATCGAATCCTTTGCCGGCAAGCATTTGTGAAGCCACCCGGCTTCGTCCGCCGAGCGCTCAGTAGGTCAGCACCGGTTTGCCCGGGTCGATTTCGTCCAGTCGGTTATCGAGCTCACCGATTGGGATCAGTTTTGCACCGGGGATGTGGTTCTTTTCATACTCGCCGGGCTGGCGAACATCCAGAAGAATAAACTCATCCTGGCTCTTTCCGGCCATAAATTTCCTGGCATCCTCGGAATTCATGGACTGAACCGGGGTAAAAAACTGTTTCCAGCGCATATCGACTCCTTTTCCATTCAAAGGCCTGTTTGAACCCCAAGGTTCTCTTACCATAGATAGCGGATGGGATACTGTTTGATTCGTTCATCCGGCGTCAGTATCGCCATGCTGTTTACGATGGCCTGGCAGACCAGCATGCGATCGAATGGGTCCTTGTGATATTCGGGCAGGCGATCCAAGTAAAGCGTTGCATCCTCTTCCAGAGGGAGGGAGATGATGCGGTGTTTATCTCTCTGCTCCGGAATATATTCGCCTGGGGATTGCGGTAAAGGCAATCTTCCCAGCGCGTATTTGAAAGCAATCTCCCAGGCGGAGACGGCGCTTAAGTAAACCTCGTTTAGGGAATCTGCAAAAAGATCGCGGGATTTGTTCGAGAGGTCCGGAGCATCCGTGATGATCCACAGGAAGGTACAGGTGTCCAGAAGGATTTTCATCCTGCTTCGCCTTCGAATGCGGCCAGAATTTCGGCAGGCAGCGGTTCGTGGAATTCCCGGGGAACCTGGAACTGTCCCTTCGCCAGACCGATGGGCCTTGGCGTTTTGTCCGAGAAGGGAATAGGCCGAATCTCGGCAATCGGAATGTTCCTCTTGCATAAAATGATGGTTTCCCCCTCCGCCAACCGATCGAGATATTTTGAAAGATGGGTTTTTGCTTCGTGAATGTTCAGTCGAATCATAAGATTGCTCCCCGAATCGATCGATCCAGGTATAACCGAATCGATCATCGGCCCTGAATTTACCACGATGGCCATAAGTTCATGTTCAATATAGTCCGATAATAAACCAGAAAGTGAACTAAGTCAACCGACAGGAATAAAGCCGAATGGTATCGGCCAATCTGCGATTAGCCGTGCAATCGGGCGGGGTGAAGAAATTGTAGCTGACATGAAGCTGAGCCTGGTGAAAATTTAATGCTTTTATGCACGACCGTCCCTCCTCTTCATCTCCTGCGGTTAGCAAGGGTCAAGAGAGGCTAAAAGCTGGCAAAAGAGAAAGCGTATCGATTGAAATAAGTTAATGTTTACTGCGTCCTTGATAAAAGGGCCTGCTCGCTTATGATGGCTGATGAGAAGATACCACGCCATTCGGAAATCAAATAGACTTGCCTGATTTCGAATTCTCGTGTAGAGACGCTGAGACATAGAGGATGAACTCGTAAAAAGTCCCAAAACGCGTTACTCCGGCAAGCGCCGGAGTCCAGAAGCGATTCAATCCCGGCTCGGCGGGACTGAAGAGGCAACGGATATTAGGCAACCGAATTCAAACTGAGGGGATCAATATGTCCAAGTATGCGATTACGGTCCTGCCCGGCGACGGCATCGGGCGGGAGGTCACCGCACAGGCAGTGAAGGTGCTGAAGGCGGCCTGTGATGTCTTTGCGTTCGATCTGACGATGCGGGAGGTGGATTGGGGGTACAATCTTTACAAGGCCACGAACAAGGTTGTGCCCGATGACTTTCTCGAGCAGCTTAAGGAGGGTCAGGCCATCTTCCTCGGCGCCTTGGGCGTGCCCGGCATCGTGCCCGAACATGTCTCCACCGGCCCCATCATCACCATCCGCCAGGCTTTTGACCAGTATGTCAGCCTTCGTCCGGCCAAGCTTTACCCCAATGTGAGCACTCCTTTGGCCAACAAGAAGCCCGGCGATATCGATATTCTCTTTGTGCGCGAGAACACCGAGGGCGAGTACCTGAAGGTTGGTACCACTTTTCGCGAAGGACTGCCGGCGGAGGTTGCCCTGCAGACTGCAATCCACAGCCGCTTCGGGGTGAGTCGCATTCTGCGGTATGCCTTTGCGCTGGCTGCCGGTCGACCCCGCCGGCACTTGACCATGGCCACGAAATCCAACGCCTTGGGATACGGCATGGGCCTCTGGGACCGCCTTCTGGAGGAGATTAAGCCCGAGTACCCCAATGTGCAGGTGGACAAGTGGCACGTGGATGCCATGTGCATGCATCTGGTGATCCGGCCCGAGATCTTTGATGTGGTGGTTGCATCCAACCTCTTCGGCGACATCCTCAGCGACCTGGGAGGAGCCATCAGCGGCAGTCTGGGCTTGGCCCCCAGCAGCAATATCAACCCCGATGGCAAGTACCCCTCCATGTTCGAGCCGGTGCACGGTTCGGCACCGGACATTGCCGGCCAGGACAAGGCCAACCCCTTGGCCGCCATCCTGGCCGCGGCCATGATGATTGATTTTCTGGGTGAGAAGGAAGCCGCCGCCGCCATCGACCGGGCGGTGGAGGAGAGCCTGGCCCGGGCTCGGGTTCGCACTCAGGACTTGGGCGGCACCGCAACCTGCACTCAAGTGGGCCGGGATATCGTCGAGCGCATCCTGAAGCTGAAGTGAGGAGATCGGGTTTTTAAGACCGGAATGAGCCTGAGAAAGGATTCCTGCCACCGCGGCTCATAGACGGCCGGTACCGCCGGGAGGCATAGATGGCAATGACATTCACGTTTCAGTAAGCCAATCGGTTCAATGAAGCTGCCGGGGGATCCAGAGGGTCAGTTCGGGAAAGAGCACGACAACGATCAGGACGAGCACGTTTACGAAAGCAAAAGGGATCGTTCCTCGCAGGGTGTCCTGGTAGCTCACCCCAAATCCCTTGGCTGCTGCTTCAAAAACAAAAAGATTCATCCCGACCGGAGGAGTCACCAAACCCAGTTCCAGATTGATCAGGAAAACGACACCGATATGTATCGGGTCGAAGCCGAGCGGTTTCAAGCCCGCGACCAGGATCGGCAGCACGACCAGAATGATCCCTGCGGCATCCATTAAGCATCCCAGAAACAGGATCAAGACATTCATGATCAGCAGCACCGCCATCGGGGATACGGCGATTCCGCTTATCGTCCGCGATACGCTTTCGATGACTCCGGTATACGTCCAAAATTGGCCGAAATATTTTGCTCCCAGAATGATGACCATCAGATAGCAGGTGGTTACGGCTGTATCCCGCCCTGCATTCAACAGATAGCTTCTCATCCGAAGCCCTTTGGATCCCTTGAGCCAGGCAATCAGAACCGCCCCCAGGCAGCCGAATGCGGCGGATTCGGTAATTGCGCTGATTCCCGAAAAGATGCTTCCAAGCACCAGTACGATCAGACCCAGAAAAGGGAGTATGTGCCAAAAGGCTTTGCCTCTGGCTCGGAGCGAAAGAGCGGGGCCGGCCGGAGCCGCATCGGGTCTTATTTGTGCATAAATCAGGGCGACCATCGCATAGCCCAACGCCAAGAGAAATCCTGGAATCAGGCATGCAGCAAACATATCCAATATCGGCAGTTCAACGACGAACGCATACATGATTGCCGGGATGCTTGGGGGGATGATGATCGCAAGGCCTCCGGTGCCCACGATCGATCCGGCTGCGAGCCACTTCTTATATCCCCTTCGAAGCATCTGCTCCAAGCCCAGTTGGGCCATTGCAGCAACACTTGCAATGCTTGCCCCGATGCAGGCGCCAAGAACCGTTGCCATTCCTACCGTCGCCAGGGAGAGCCCGCCGCGAACTCCCGAGAAAAGCTCCCAAAAGGATTGGTACAGGGCATCGGTCGCCCGGGATTTCGAGATGATCTGGGCGATCAGGATGAAAAGAGGAATCACCAGGAGCATAAAATTCACGGGCGTTCTGTAGAGGCTGTCAAAGCTCAAAAGAGCAAAAGCCTGCTGGACCCCGACCCAGATGCACAGACCGGAAAATCCTGTAACCAGGAGCGAAAACCCGACCGGGCACCCGGAGAATATCAAACTGATTAATACGATCGTTCCGAAAAGAAAAGGAGGAAACCATTCCATGATCGATTCTTTCAAGCGCCGGTCCGGGCGGAGGTCTTGGGCATCAATTTTTTCCAGAGAGAAACGGACACCTCGAACATCAGAAATAGCAGTCCGAGAGGAATCGCCATGCTGAAATAATATTCCGGAAACTCGTTGGTTGTCTTTTTATGCGATGCAAATGCATCCAGGCAGACCTGAAACCCGCCAATCAGCATGATGAGAATCATTCCAAAGACGATTGCAGTCGAGATCAGCTCGATCCGATTTCTCCATTTTAAAGGTGCCAGATTCAGGATGACTTCCACACGGACATGGCGCCCGATCCGCCAGACGTAACCCAGGCTCAGGTAAGTCACAAACCACATCAGCAGCTCGCAGATATCGATGGACCACATCGGAATTCCTCTGGGAGCGGTCGCCCGGATTACGACGACAACGATGATGATCAAAGGGAGCATTAAACATGTTAACCCGCTGATCTGATGGAGCAATTCACCGATCCGATCAATCTTGAAATTCGATTTGGAATTCACTGGCCGATTCCCTCCGGTTGTTCGTCCTCCCCTGGATTGATGCGCTTACCGTCGCTGCGGCATGCGGGAACCGGCATGAACTTGAACTCGCCGATTCCCGCCGCATCTCCGATGGATCCATCAGCGGACAAGTGGAGGCGGAGTTTGATGCGTTGCTTTCCACGCTTTCTGACAATCCTCCAGGTATTGGTTCATCTCCGGGTATTTGTCCGTCATCCATTTATAAAAAGGCTTCAACTGAGCGCTCCAAGAGGACATCTCCTCCTCTTTTAGAACGATCAACCGTACTTTCGCGTGGCCGCTGTATTTGTCAATCAGAGACTTCCGATAATTTCGCGCCCAATCGATCATGTATTTTGCAGTATCATCCGAGGCTTGATCGACAATTTTTTTGGCCCAGTCAGGAAGCTTGCCATATGCCGCATCGTTCATGCAGTGGGGAGAGGTAAAGGGAGTGTGCAGGATGTAAACATACGGGCTGACGCCCTGTATCCCCTCCGACTCCCAGGTGTCCAGGGTCGTATAGAGCCCCTGGACCAGGCCGGTCGCCAATGCTGCCGGCGCTTCTGCAGACGGCATCGTAACCGTATCCCCACCCATGAAGTTGATTACTTCCTTGAACCCAAGGCCCGGAGCACGGATCTTTCGCCCCTTGAGACTCGGATTCATGATATCCTGTATCGGACTGACCAGGGAGAAAATCAGCTCCGCGTGAGCATAGTAGAGAGGTCGCAGTTTCAGATCAACCAGGAATTTCTTGAACCAGTCGGTGTTTTTCGCCAGCCACAGCCAAGAATCAAAATCGCTGACAAAGGGCACCATGACTGCGATGCGGACGGATTCGGGAATGGAGCCGGCATGATAAGGAAGGGTCACGGTTCCTACATCGACGATTCCTCTCTGGAGGGCATCGATTTCTGTCGGACCCTTTACAATGGATCCAGCATAAAAGATCTTCAGCGTCAGATCGCCCTTGGAAAGCTCTTCGAGTCTTTTGCCGAAATATGTCAGAGCGATGCTGTTCCTGTGAGACTCTCCCCATGGCGATCCGGCTTTCAGGGAAATCTTTTTCCGAGACTCCGCAGCCGAAGGGCTCAAGGAAAGAAAGATAAAAGCACAAACCATGAAAAATACACATGTCCTGTTGATTCGGATTCTCATCTTCTGCTCCTCTTTCGTTTGATGCTGAAATGGCGGTGATGGATACGCACTGAAGTCCGAAGTTTTAACTGATATTTGCTTGTCAACGACAGTTTCCCATGTCTCGACAGCGTTCATCGGGGCAGGCAACGGTTAAGCGAAACCGTTAATGAAAAGGAAAATGGTGAACTCGATCTCAGATCGGCTAATTTATGCAAAGGGAGAATTGATTGTCAAGAAAAACCGGTCTCCGATCGAAAGAAAAGAGAAACCGGCCTTCAATACCGCTTTCGGTGTCTTTCAGCAGCATCCAGGCAAGCCGAAGGCCGAATGGCCCTCCTGCAGGAGAAGCTCGAATCCGAAGAAGAAATTGCCGATGGTGCGCTCAGATCTGCAATCTTGCCCCTTCCGCAGAGGATGAGGCGAGCCTCGCGTATAGATCCAGATATCCGCCGAATGATTTTACAGGCGGGCGGCTCCATTTCGCAAGGCGGGACTGAAGCGCTGCATCGTCGATTTCCAGGCGGATGCTTCGGTTCGGGATGTCGATTGTGATGCTGTCCCCGTCACGGACAGCGGCAATCGGTCCTCCATCGGCAGCTTCAGGGGAGATATGTCCTGCAAAGCAGCCGCTGTTTGTTCCGGAAAAGCGCCCGTCGGTGACGATGGCGGCGCTCAGGTGAAGCCCGCGCCCGTAAAGGACCTTTATGGTCGTAGACATCTCCCGCATCCCGGGTCCGCCCTTCGGGCCTTCATAACGGACGACTACGACATCGCCCGGTTGGATCTTCCCGTCGAGGACAGCCTGGGTGGCAGTCTCCTCGGAGTCGAAGCAGCGCGCGCGGCCCCTGAAGGAGTGCATATCGGGATGGATTGCGGCCGGTTTGGTAATACAGCCGTCCGGCGACAGATTGCCGAAGAGGATCGCCAGCCCCCCTTGGCGGCTCCAGGGATCATCGATCGTTTTGATGAGCTCCCGGTTTCCTGCCGGCACTTTTTCCAGGGTTTGAGACATGGTAAGGCGGGAAGCGGTCAGTGCATCTCCGTGCAGCAGCGGCAATATTTCGCGCATCACCGCGGGAACACCGCCGGCTCTGTGGAAATCGGAAGCGTTTGCCGGTGCGGCCGGATTCAGTTTTACGATGTGCGGCGTCGTGCGGCAAAGCTCATCGAACCGGGATAACGAAACCGGGATGCCTGCCTCATAACCGATAGCGCTCAGGTGCAGAGCCACATTCGTGGATCCGCCGATTGCGGCTGTGAAGCGAACGGCGTTTTCGATCCCTTTGCGGTTGATGAATTTTCGGGCTGTCAGGCCTTCACGGACAAGCCCTACGATGGCCCGGCCGGATGCCTGGGCCGCTCGCAGGCGATCGGCGTGGGTGGCCGGGATTGTGGCCGTACCGGGCAGGCACATGCCCATGGTCTCCGCAACGCACGCCATGGAGTTTGCTGTGCCCATGAAGGAGCAGGAACCACAGCTCGGCATGACCCGGTCCTCCAATCGGTTGTAAGCGGACTCGTCGATCCGCCCGGCCTTGAGCATCCCCAGCGCCTCGGAAATCGAGGTGGTATCGCTTGGCCTTCCATCGAACTCGCATCCCCCTTCGGCTGGGCCTCCGACCACCAGAAGGGCCGGCAGATCCAGCCGCGCGGCCGCCATGAGCATGCCGGGAACGATCTTGTCGCAGGACCCCAGCATGATGACTCCGTCCAGTCGATGCGCCTGAACCATCGTCTCGATGCTTGCCGCGATCAAATCGCGCGACGGCAGGCTGTAGCGCATGCCCTCGTGACCCATGGAAACCCCATCGCAGGTGGCGATCACCCCGAATTCCATCGGGGTCCCCCCTGCCTGCAGGATCCCCTGAGCCACATATTCGGCAAGAAGCTTCAAATTGAAATGGCCCGGCACTAGGCGGTTCCAGGAATTGGCTACCCCGATCAGCGGTCGCGCAAGATCCTCATCGCCATACCCCATGGATTTGTAAAGGGCTCTAACCTTAGTCCAGCGCGGGCGCTGCAGGATTTTTTGACTCCTCAGGTTCATTTGGGGCTCCATCTTTCGATGCAGAATTCAATTGAATTTTCCCTCTTTAAGATCCTTTCAGGAATGATCACTCGTACGCGTGACTCCGACCCCGTTTCCGGTGACGGGGCCGGAATGACAATATAAGTGAATTTTCGACCTTTTACGAGAAGAAAAGAATTGTGTCACAATGACTCGTCGTTTGATCAGGTCGACGGAAAGGCCGGGCAGGGAGCGCCCCGGTTTGAAAAATCTCGCCAATGGGATATAAGGATCTTTCCGGAAGCTCGTTAAAAGCAGGACCGGGATCTATCCTGATGGCCGGGACGCCGGTTCGTCTCGAGAAGTTATCATATGGTGTAAGCCCGGCCGACGGCTGCGAGCAGCCAGTTTGATCGAAAAAGAAACTTGCAACTGTTCTGCCGCTGACCACTGGATGCTCGATGCTGGATTCCGGGTGAATGAAGCGGCCTGTTTAATCGAATCAGAAACTGAAGAGAAGAACGCTGAACGCTGAACGCTGAACGCTGAACGCTGAACGCTGAACGCTGAACACTGAACGCTGAACACTTTGAAGTTCAAGGAGCGTGCATGGAGGAAGAAATCATCAAAACCGATGTGCTCTGCATCGGTGGAGGAATCGCCGGAATGATGGCCGCCATACGGGCCCGTGAAATGGGTGCCGAGGTGGTTGTGGCCGAAAAGGGAAATGTCCAATACAGCGGCTGCGGCCGCATGGGAAACGATCACTTCGAGACCTACATCCCCGAAGCCCACGGAATCGACCGAGACGCCTTTATCGAGGAGCTCCTCAGGACCGCAAAAGGGGAGATTCTGATCGGCAGGGACTTGTTGCGTGCCCAGTTCACGAAGGCATATGACATCGTGAAGCTGTGGGATCGATGGGGAATTCCAATGAAATACAAGGGAAAGTGGGAGTTTGCCGGCCATTCGTTTCCGGGAAGGGCCATGACCCACATCAAGTACGAAGGCCGGTTTCAAAAAAAGGTCCTCCTCAAACAGGCAAAAGACCGTGGGGCCGAGGTCATGAACCGGGTCATGGTATTCGATCTGCTTCGCGGCAGGGACGGGGTTTCGGGGGCTCTGGGCATCCGCACACGGGAAGAAAAGGTGATGGTGTTTCATGCCAAAGCCGTCGTACTGGGAACGGGGAAGTGCTCGAGGCTCTATCCTCCTCTTACACCGGGGTGGCTGTTCAACGATCCCCACGGCGGGGTGCAGACCGGAGACGGCCGCGCCATGGCGTATCGCGCCGGGGCCGAGCTCCAGAACCTGGAGATGCCCCAGCGCCATATCGGACCCAAATATTTCACCAAGTTCGGCCAGGCGACCTGGGTGGGCGTCGTCAGGGATTGGCATGGGAAGCCGGCCGGAACCTTCGCCGCCAAGCCGGATCGAAAATACGGGGACATGATCTGCGAGGTCAACAAGCTGGCTCCGGAACAGTATGTAAAACAGGGGAAAGGCCCTCTCTACATGGACTGCACGGGCATCGACCCGCAGGACTACGAGTACATGATGCACTGGATGGTTCATGAGGGAAACCTCTCGCTGATCGATCACATGAAGGAAGAGGGGATCGACCTGAGAAGACACCCCGTCGAGTTTGCCACCTATCCTCTCCGGGGAGGCGGCCTGATCGCCGCCAACCAAAGGGGGGAGACAAGCATCGATGGGCTTTATGCCGCCGGAGACGAGGCCTTCGGAGACATTTCCGCCGCGGCCACCTTCGGCTGGATCGCTGGCGAAAACGCAGCCGAGTTCGCCCGGTCGGCAAATTTCGCGGATGCGGAGTCCCATCGCACCGTCATCGATGAAAAGAGGGGCCGGATCGACCGCTTGATGGGCCGCGAAAACGGTCCGGATTGGGAAGAGGCCAATATCGCCCTGCAGCAGACGATGGCCGATTACGCGGGTTCCATCCGAAACGAGACTCTTTTGCTGCAGGGGCTCAGCCATCTGCGCAGGCTCAAGGAAAAGGCCGATGCATCGCTCGCGGCGCGAAACCCGCATGAGCTCGGCCGCTGCCTGGAGGTGCTCAACCTGATGGACATCGGCGAATTGACGTTTCTGATGGCCCTTGACCGAAAGGAGACCAGGGGATTGCATGTCCGCCCGGACTACCCGTTTACCGATCCGACCCTGAACCAGGTCCATGTCGTAAGCCTTAGAGATGGAAAACCCGTCATCCGGTGGAGAAATTATTGAGGAGGAAGCGCCATGCCGCCTGTCATCGACCAGGAGAAATGCATTGCATGCGGAAAATGCGTAGAGATCTGTTCCGAGGATGTATTCTACGGATCCGAACCGGGGCGGGTTCCCCGCGTGACATACCCGAAGGAGTGCTCCCACTTCAGCGGGTGCGTATCGGTCTGTCCCGTGCCCGGAGCCGTCAGGCTGAGAATCCCGCTCCCCATGCTCCTGGTCTATAAACCGGAAACCGCGATCCCGCAGTAGGGACAAACGAATCCCGCAGAGACGCTGAGGCGCAGCAGCTTGCTAAAGGGAGCTTCAAGTCAAAATTTCATTTTTCAGGCGAGTACTCACCATTCCAAAGCGATTGGAGAAAATCCTTCCAGGGGAGAACAAGCACATCGCCGATTCGGCGCCTGCGCGGTTCGAGGCTCACGCACAAAAAGCGCCGCAGCTTTTTTTCCTCGGAAAGCGCCTTGAGGGATTTTAAATCCGAGCTGGAAACGTTTTCCTTGGCCTTTGCTTCGATGGCCGTGTGGTCTCCAATGATGAAATCCACCTCAAATCCCGAGGTCGAGCGCCAATAGCTCAGCGGCTCATCCGACAGGTAGTCTCTATAGCTCAGAAGCTCATGCATGATGTAGGTTTCGAAGGCTTCTCCGAATTCAGGGGTGCCCCTGCGGAATTGCCTCTCCTGAAGCCCGGCGACAACACCGATATCGAAAAAATAGTATTTGGAAGAAGCGAGCGGTTTTCGCTTCTTTGATTTTCGCCATGCCGGAAGTTCATGGAGAATCAGGGTATCTTTCAGGATTTCGAAGTATTCGTACACGGTGGTTCGCGCCACCTGAGCGTCGCTGGCGACATTGGTGAAATTTACGACAGTACCGTTGCAAAACGCAGCCACCCGCAAAAATCGGCTGAATGCAGGGATGTTTCGGGCGGCTCCTTCGGCAATGATTTCTTCCTGCAGATAAGAACCGGCATAAGCCTTCAAATCGGCACGGGGATCATCCGAAAAATAGATGGAAGGAAGCAGGCCGCGTTCCATCGCACGATCCAGGTCGAGATGCCCGCCTAGCTCCCTGTAGGTAAGCGGATGGAGATATTTCGTGCGTGCCCGGCCTCCGAGCAGGTTGATGCCGCCGCGTCGAAGCTTCCGGGCACTCGAACCGGTGAGCAGGAAACGGATTCCGCGGCTTTCGATCAGGCGGTGAACTTCATTGAGAAGCTCGGGCAGACGCTGGATCTCATCGATTACAATCTCCTGATCCCCCGGCGAAAGCTCCTCCGCCATTCGACCCGGATTCCGGCTTAAGGCCAGAAAAATTGAAGCATCCAGCAGGTCGTAGACCTTTGCATCCGTCAGGGTATGCCGGATGAGAAACGTCTTGCCCGTTTGCCGCGGGCCAAAAAGAAAGTGCGATTTTTTAGCCAGAAAGCCTTTCAAATCGATAATCCGATCGATTTTGGGGCCGGCTTTTCCGCTGTCATTTGATGTATTCATCGTCATATTTCATCTCATATGACGAAAAACATGTCAAACAGGAAGAATTCGGTGGGCCGGTAATATCAATTCTCCTGTTTGAAGCATTCCGGCAATCCATGCAGGAGCTGTCAGCCCCAGGAAACGTGTATTTCAAATGCCTGCAGCCGGCGTAATTCTGAAACGCTTCAAATCTCGCAACGCCCTCCCACTGGGGGAGCCTCGGCGCTGGCGCCATCGATCCGAACAAGACCGCGGTCCGCCAGTGCGTCTATTTTCGCCCACTCCGCCAGGCGGCTGCCCGCGCAGTCAGTCCTCGCCTGTTTTTTACGGGGCTGTAATGGTACACAGATCTTCACAGCCGGGGAAAGAATTTCTGCCGTCCTGCCAATTTCAGGAGCTTCTTGAGGACATCGCGGACCTGGCGGCGATCGCAGAGCATCCTTTTAGCTCCAGTTCTTGGGCATGCACGACGTCGTATCCCCTTTGCCGCAAAGCATGGGCTAATCCCGCATGAACATCTTCATCCAGAAACAACTTGAGTTTCATTTGCAGGGGGGAGTTTCAACCTTGTCTTTCCAATAATCCATGTTCGAAGATTCTTTCAGATCCGCGTCGATTTCCACCTGGTGGTCGAAATAGTATGCCAGGGCGGAATGTACCTGGGAAGCCGTAAGGTGCGGCAAAGTTGTCAGGATTTCATCGACGCTCATTCCCATCTGGTAATAACCGGCGATGGATCGGACAGTGACTCGTGTTCCGTCTACAATCGGTCTGCCGCCTGCGATATTTGGATTGAACCCGATATGGAGATATGGTTTTTCTTTCGCAGCAACTGTCATGTGGAACCTCTTGGATCATCTCTAAAGGATTGTTGAACCGAAAAGCGAACGCATTCCCCGCTGCTTGCGGCGGGGTTAGCGAGCGAATCTAAATAGATAGAATTCTTTACGGAGGAAGATTCCCTGCAGCTTGTCGGAGCGAAGCGGAGATCCCGCTGCCGGGGCTGCAGGGTCTTCAAAACCTTCTATATTAAAGAAATTATAAGCATCCTTCTGACTTGTCAATGATTGAATAGCTGCGAGATACAATGGAAGCCCGCGCTGGAAATTTCCAGAAGAAAAAGTTCCGCCACGATTTTCTCGTCCGCCTCGATGAAGCGAACCGGAGGTGTTTCATTAGCTGCCATTTTGCAGTCCCGCCAGCGACGGTCACGGGAGATGATCATATATTGCATGATCGATACGGCCCCGATTAATGAGGGAGTGTTGATTGTCGCTTGAAAATTTCTTGAATGAAAAAAGCCTGATCAGCCGGTGGCCGAGCAGGCTTTTTCCCCTTCTAAACACCCAAGGGATGTTTAATCTATTTGGCTTTGAACCATCCCGGTTTCCTGCTTTTCATACAATATATTCGTTCTCATTTTCCGCCTATGCCGCATTTATTTACTTATTTATGGACGTCCCGCGAAGACGCCCATATGCAGAAGGTCACTGACTTTTTACGAGACCGTCAACTGTGGGTACTCCGCAGAGGTTTCCGGCGGCGATATGTCGTTGGTGCAGTGGTACTGATGTCGAAGTCAAGGCGGGCTGCCAGCCATGTCCAGATGCGGAGCGGAGGGATTACGGCTTTGTTTTGGGGCCTTTCCACCGAATATACCACAATCACCGATAAATTCCGGTGGGAATGCGGAGCCGGGCACCAGTTCGAAATGAGGCCAAACAATGTGCAGTCGAGGCAATGGTGCCCGAAATGCTCAAAGTACGGCAGGAAGTCGACCATTTCCGAAATGCGGCAAATTGCTATTGGGCGAAGGGGAAAATACCTATCCGGAAAATAGGTAAACTGTTTTACCAAGCTGCTCTGGGAGTGCTCGAAAGGGCATCGTTGGTGGGCGACCCTGAATAATGTGAAGCATTATGGGAGTTGGTGTCCGGAGTGTGCGAGATCGGTGGGAACGTATTCAAAACGTGGGTCAAAATGAAAATAGTTAATATTTAAGATGCGACCCCGTCGCCTGACCTATATAAAATTTCAGAACGGGGTAGACTGGAATACTCCAATTTCTAAACTTTCAATTAATTGTATATCGCCATTGGGCAAAATCCTTAGAGACCGAATTGTCTCTAGATCATTTATAATTTCCTTTATGAGCTTTTCGTTTAGATCGGGGTTAGCTATCGAAAGCTTGCGGCTTAGTTCATTAACTGTATTTTCTGCTATTATATAGTTATTATTTTTCTCTTTCCAAAGGGATTGGTAAACGAGACCATGATCAATCGTAAGCTCAATAGTAATATCGCAGTAGAGATTAACGCAAAACTTAAGACAAACAAAAATAATAGTTAATAAGTCCCATTCGGAATTTAATGTCTCTAATACCCTAGATCCTGCATTAATCATTAGATTTGGCCAGTTAAGAATTAAATTACCAATCTTTCTACTTATTGGGCGATGCTTGCCGGTCGAATCAATAACAATTAAACTGTATTGATCTTTACTCGCGTGGCTATCATTTGGTTTCTCGATAGCTACAAATAAATCAATAATCTCTTCGGCTGTTTCATTTAATAATTTTGGTTGGATCTTAAAGAGATCTTGTCGCGCTTGTTGCTCTATAGTTTTTTTCATTAAATCTAAATATATGTCTTTTCCCAATAGATTCCTCCTATAGCTCTGCATTGCGAATATAGAATATACAAGATTAAACAGGCCCCATAAAGGACATCCGACAGTATTCACCTTCACGCATTTTTGGGGATGCCATTTTTTCTTGCCTTTGGTATCTAAATAATTTTTTTTCTGATTCTTGCATACAGTATTCGCCTAATTGCGGTCGGCCGCTACCGGAAAAAGATGATCGTCGGCCAGAATCGTCTAGATATGGCTCATGGACCTGGTGGAAGAAAAGCTGACCTATACAAGTTCCAGGATTTAAATATATAGAAACGTCTCCAACATTCGTTAGTTCAAGGGTGATTAAACCAGTTGAGGCAGGTTGAACTGCAAGGGCAGTAGCAATTACAAGCCCACGTCTTCCCCAAATAGATCTTCCTATTACATAAGCCATCAAGTCGCAAGGTAAACAAAACCATTCTAATGTTGTTCCTAAAAGAACCTCACCAGGGTGAAGAATCAAGTCTCTTCCCATTGGAACAAAAAATTCTGGAAGCGAAATATCGTGAAATAACTCAGATATTGGGCGGTGATGCCCTATGCGTCTCCGCGGGTAAATTGCGAAACGATTCCCAAGGTGAAAGTCAAGAGAAATAGAAACTTCATTTAATATAATCGGCTTCAATAAAGGTTCTACAATTAATCTTTTAGTCCAATCCTTCTCTTCACTTATTCTACGCTTAATCACTGCCCGACTTACAACCATTTCTCCTCCATTATCCTTGACCATTTCGCAAAGAATGTGACATGATTTCAAGGGATTTTAGAGAGTGAACTACTAAATTGCTTAAAACCTCTTCGCCCTTTTCGATGTTATCTCCCCACCCGTATCGTTCAAGGAATTTTTTAAATTTATCCTCACATAGTCTAAAATGCCAGGCGGCTAGGAGAATCATCCAAAATCCGGCTGCATCATTCTTATTTCCTTTAATTTCAATAAGGCAACTAGGGGGAGCGAGATGAAATATGTGGTCCTCTATTTGGCTTACTAAGATATCTAAGTCTTTATTATCTAGAAGGGAAGGGATAGAATTGACCGCTGTGATCAGTTCAGACTCAGCATTTTCTATCGTTTTCATTGCCATTTCATAGTCAATTTCAGTGAATGCGAAATGTTTCCCAGTGTAGCTATTTATTACTAGTTTCCAAACAGGATCATCAGAAAAGTAGGTATTATTGAGATCATTAATGAATTTTGAACAAATTTGCAATCTTAAGAGTCGCGGTGGATGAGAATCTGACGGAAAGTCTCTCGAAGTGATTAGCATTCGATCTAAAGCTGCTATATAAGCTGGACCAATAAGTCTGGAACCAACCAAATCTGCAAAAGTTTCATATACCCAGCTTTTTACTACATCTGCAACATGCTTGTTTATTAGTTTTTCATATAAATTATGAATTTCAGACCTGGATAATGTGCCCCTTTTTTTAAGATAAACCCTTTCCGCTATTTCAGATATCTTTTCTTCTATTGCTACTCTATATGTGATGTATGCCTTTCCTTTATTGGCTTCAATGATTGCCAGAATTTTAGAATTCATGTTATTTTTACTGACTACAAAATGACCAAATTCATGGGCGGC
Source organism: Desulfobacteraceae bacterium (assembly GCA_003599475.1). The sequence continues at coordinate 4,749 of QZKK01000163.1, read as the reverse complement.
GAGAGCATGATGAAGAATCTTTTTGGCATCTTCAGACGGAAATCCAAAAAGCAATAGCGATGAAGGGTCCAAGTTTTGAAATTCAGATAGTTCAACCGTTCTCTCCCATGCTCCTGCAGTAAACAAACGGCTGAAGAGATCTTTAGCTGAAGTAATAGTATAAGCCTGACGGGGATCTAACCTGATTATTGAACAATGTCTAAACTCTGTGTCGATTAAATAATCTGCTACAGACGAAAGAGATTGCAGGATTTCAAATGGAATCCGAGAACTGTCAACACGATCAACATATCTAAATTGCTCTGCGCACTCCATAATATTTATACTAGATCTTGTTAGTGACTGCTTTAGTGATTCATGGTCAGTCGGTCTTGAATAATCCTCAAGACAGCAATCGATGTGTTTCAATTCATTTTCTAAAATATTTTGAAAGGTATCATAAATAAGCAATGGTTCATAAAAAGGATGATCTTTATTACGAATACGACTGATTTCGCTGTGTAGAGACCTAATCCTACTTTTAATACACTCCGCTTCCCAATGTAATTGTTCCATTTCCTATTCCATTTTAGTTTTAGTCACAAGGTCGTCTGCATCGGGTTGGCTGTTCAAAAGGCTTAGCAGGTTTGAGCAGAAATTTCGAGCATTTTGGATTCTAGTAGGTTCTATTTGAGATACCATATTTGTATTTAACATACCAACTATATGATCCAAGTCTACAACAGCCTGAGCAAGTTGTTCTTCAGAAATTTTTTTCGAGGCATAATAATCTTTGGAGCTAAATGCAAACAAGAATGGATCTATCAATTCTTCAGATGAGGCCAAACTGCCATTTAAATAATCTTCAGAATCGAGTTGGCTCTCGCGGTGGAGCAATTGTGTTTTTTGTTTCACCTCACCAAGTGCATTCTGATGGCTTATATCAATATCCTTGCCATTAGCTATTCTCGTAAGGGCAAGCATGGCAATTGATGTTGCCCAAGCCAAAGTGTTTAACGGATTGTAACTTTGCTTTACTGATTCAATCGGCATAATGACCTCCTTTGATATTATGGTGCGTTACAAAAATTTTAAAAATTTGTTATACAGCTGGCTTTAGGCTGTGTTAGTTCATTTCTTACAAAGTTCCTATATCTAACAATCGACAGATTATCCAAAATTCTAAAATAGCCTAACTATCTGAAATGGTTTCCTAAAATCTGTATTAAAACAAAGTAATGATTTTTTAGGAATCCATAAATACAAAATATCATATTTCATAACCTTCCGTAAAGGCTGGGTTCAAAAATTGTATGTCTGGACTTTTGTAAAAGTCCCTGTAAATACATCCAAATCCAGAATAAGAGGTACGAATGGATAAAGAACAGAATAAAGTCAGCTGCCCTCTGATGGGCATTTACAGGATTTGTGAGGACTTTAAAATTGTGTTCGGCCATAATAATATTTTACGCAGGCGATTTGCCTCCGGTTCGGATGATTAGGCTGAAAGGTTAGCCCTTGAGATTTAAATAAATGTGCCTTTATAAAGGGTAAATACGTAAAAAGCAAGAAAAAAAATTATAGTGACGATCATTAGTGTCCCAACGTTTAAATGAACAATTTCAGTCTGCTTATCGTTTTGCTCATTTATAATATCGTAACTAGTAAAATTAAGCACTTGATTTAATGGGGCTTTTTCAAACACAGTAACACTCAAAACCTGTAGAATTGTGTAGAGATTCATGTCCAAGTTGAGCCTCTTTTTGATGATGGCAACCAGGACATAGACCGACACGGCGATCCAGATTTGGGTTTTGACCGCATTTTCTGTGGTCCCGTAAAACGATTTGATTCGAAGGTTCTGCTTGATCCATTTGAAAAACAGCTCGACTTGCCAACGACACCGATACAACTGAGCGATCGTTAGAGCGGGAAGCGAGAAGTTGTTGGTTAAGAAAGTAAACGTTTTCTCTGTTTTGGTATCGTGATATTTGACGCGGCGCAGTTTTTCCGGATAATCTTTCCGGCTGTAAAAACCTGTCAATACCACTGTCTGATCGGATTTGAGTCCAGTGGCCTTGTCGACTGGATGGGAGTAGAGGCGCTGAAATTGAAAATTGGATTTTGCTCTGGTGACGAAGAAGGCTAAACCAGTACTTATCGTATAGAGCCGTGCAAAATCCAGATACCCTCGGTCCATGATATAGAAGGCGCCCGGTTCGGGGATTAGGATATCCAGAATGTTTACGTCGTGCAGCTTTCCGTCGCTGATATGAATGAAGGTAGGCAGTGCTCCTCGAAGGTCCAGAAGTGTATGAAGCTTTACTGCCGCTTTGGTTTGGCGAAAAACTGCCCATGGGAAAAGAGATAAACTCAAATCGATGGTTGTCGAATCCAGAGCATAGACGGTCTGATCCAGGTCGACACCGAAACTGTCGTCTTGATAAAGCTTTCTTGCGATATGGATAAGAGCATGAGCGAAGTCGGCGTAGATTCTCCAATCCCGGACTCTGTTGGCGTTGGACAGGTTGTTTCTGGATACGGTTGCTCGAATGCCCATATGGTACAATTTGGACTTCTGGGCCCGCAGACAGGCCTCGATATCGCGCAGGCTCTCTCGATAAGTCAGTTGAGCGATGGCCATACAAAGATAGTGATCCAAGCATTTGAAGCCTTTTACTTTGCGATTTCCTTGATACCGATTCACACATCGGCGGAAGATGTGCATCGGAAGGTGATCCATTACCTGTGAGAATACAATCTGGCCTACATACATGGTTATCCCCCCTTTTGTCCTGGGGGGCCCTCTTAGGAGGTATTTTTGAAGATTTCAAGTCGGTAACAGGCATGGATCGAATTTCTTCTATTATTAAAGTATGTTAAGGCACATTTACCTAAAAACGTTGGGACAGCAGTGAGTGACGATTTAAAACTGATCAATTTTGATCAGCTCGTACGGTGCCTGAATTGGCCGGAAATGAATCGTACCAATCATGATGAACTCGTAAAAAGTCCTAAAACCCGTCACTCCGGCGAAAGCCGGAGTCCAGAAGGTATTGAAATCACTGGTTTCCGGCTTTCGCCGGAATGACAGAAAAGATCAATTTCTGACTTTTTACGAATTCATCAATCATAATATCTTTCGACGCTGGCGCAACCGGAGGCGAGGAAGGCTTGTTTGCGGTCGTCGGGAAGGTTGAAGTCGATGGTGCCGGTGCCCAGGGTGTCGATATAAACCGCCCGGTTCCAGTCGTCGGAATGCAGGTGCTGGTTGCCTTGGACGTTCAGGACGGCTGCCATGAGGGCGCGGAGGTAATCGCAGAAATCGATGATCGGGTGGGAGATGGGGCGGTCGCCGTCGCGGAAGATGGCGATCTGGGATGTGCTGTCGAGGCGGAAGCCCAGCGTTTTTTGTTGTATATCAGGCGATCGGGAGTTTGGCGGCGCCGGTTGGGCTTTTCGTAGGTAGGCGGTATCCCTTGTGTTTTCCGGAAAATCGATGTAGCGCATGCGGTCGAAGAGTTTGATCGGATAATTTCCGAACAGGCCACCGTCGACATAGCAGCTTTTGGGGTTTTTGACGGCTGCAAAGAATAGCGGGATGCTCATGGAGATCCGGACAGCTTCGGATACGGGCATACCCGGGGTGTGCTCGGGGGAGAAGATTTCCCGGAAGCCGGTGCGTTTGAGATCCGCGAAGATGGAAAGACGGTCGCCGGTTTTGCGGTAAATCGGAGAGCATTCCCCCAGAGCTTGTTGGAGCGCAACGGAAAGCCGCTTGCGGGGCCGCGAGGTTAACGATCGAACCAAAAAATAGATAGTTGCCGCGGACCAAAAAGAAAGTGCGATTTCTTAGCCAGAAAGCCTTTCAAATCGATAATCCGTTCGATTTTTGGGCCGGCTTTTTCGCTGTCATTTGATGCATTCATCGTCATATTTCATCTCATATGACGAAATACATGTCAAACAGCCAATTGTGTGGGGCCGGAAACCCCCGCAGCGGCGGCCGCTTCACCCTCATCGGCTCGTTTCGGAACACTCCGATTACAGGAGGCCTCGACAGTTAAGTCTTGTGGCCCAAACGCTATTTTCTGATGGCCACCAAGACACTAGGTAATAAACCCGAGATCGATTGTCCGTTCTGCTATCAGACGTCGCTCGATGGCTTCGGCTTCGCGGTCGAACAGGTATTTGGGAAGCCGGTTTTTGAGGTTGCCGGTCCGCTTTGCGGCCTCGCGTTTTATGCCGTAGGCTGCGGAGGGGAGAATAGGGAGGTTGTCCGGTCCGAAAAGCGCCGGACTTGGCGCATGGTCGATACGGCCTCAATAAAAGGATGATGTGCACCACGGGAGCCAGGCTCTTACCGGTTTCGCAATAATAACGAGTGAGGAGCTCAGCCTCCCGATAGTAAAGCACCTTCAGCTCCGGCCGCAGGACGCTTCCTGAAGGGCCTCGGATTTCCTGGCTGGCTTCTGCGGTGCTGCTTGGACTCTTTCGATCTTTTCGAGGGTGGTTTCGATTGCCATAAAAAACCCATGAGTTGCGGTGCTAAATATTTGATCGAACAATATCATGGGGTTTTTGGTGAAAAGTGAATCAGGGTGAAACGAGGGGACTATTAAGTGGTCTACCGGGGATTATAGGGGTTGACTTGCGATAAAAGGTGCGCCAAGCAAGCTTGGTGCTTCTTGCGGGGTGAAAGTCCCCGTCGAGTAAGGCTTAGCCAGCCACTCGTACCGAGTGTTGCGTGTATGGCGGAGGTATTGGAGC
>QZKK01000179.1 GCA_003599475.1 Desulfobacteraceae bacterium | reverse complement strand
CATATGAACCGGATCGTCGAAAAAGTCGGTATAGCGATCGGCCACCTGTTTCATCGGCTCCTCGCAGCGTTTCCGAAACAGCGGGTAGCGTTCCCGGCCATCCGTCAGTTCCCGGAACGAGCGCCAGTCCCCCGTCGGATTAAGCCCCTTTCCAAACAGAACATAGTTGAGAAAAGGGACAGTCACCCAGGGGTTTACATGAATCTCGGTGGAAATCCTACCGGCCGGGGTGATGCTGAAATCCTTCCCGAGCACCTTGATCGTCAGGCGGCCGTTTTCGGACCGGCCCCCGGTCCTTTCTGCGGCAGAGTTCAGATCGACTGCGGGGATCTGTCTTTTGAGCTGTTCCAGGTGCGCCTCCCGGCTCCTTTCGACATCTTCTCGGGCCCGCGCGCCGTCGAACCGATCGGAAGGGTCGGCTGGGGCCATTTTGGGGCATTCCGAAAGGATCCTGGAACCGGTAAACACCGCCCCGGCAAAGGCAAGGCAGGTCTTCTCTCCGCATTTTCCGCAGTTGGACTTGTCCAGAAGCTTAAAGACGGCCATGGCATTTTTCGGTTCCGGCATGATTGCAGTCGCTCCTTTTGTTCCGGCATTTTAAATGCCATCTTAGCGCAGGCCGGCAGGCACCGCAATCCTTGCTGCGACCGTTGCCGATTTCTGCGGCAGCCGGTATACTAACGGGATGGAGATTCAGTTTCATACAGCTTTATAAGGGTGGGCCATAAGGCGGGCCGCTGAAAGATGCGAGGATGAAAATCCGGGAAATTACAGCAAAGAGCATCCTGAACCGGTCCAAGATCTTTGACTTCTGCATCAACCCTTACACCGGCTGTGCGATCGCCTGCAGGTATTGTTATGCACGCTTGTTCATGAAGCGCTTTTCGAGACACCCCGAACCTTGGGGAAAATTCGTGGATGTCAAAGTCAATGCCCCGGAGCTTTTGAAGCGACAGATGAAGAAAGCAAAGAGGGGAGCCGTCTGGATATCCTCGGTCTGTGATCCCTATCAGCCGCTCGAGGCGAAATACCGGCTCACCCGCCGGTGCCTGACCGTATTGGCCGAGCACCCCTTTCCTGTTTCCGTACAGACGAAATCCACCCTGATCTTGAGGGACCTGGACCTGCTTAAAGAATTCAAGGAAATTGAAGCCGGGTTCACGATTGCAACCGATGACGAAACCGTCGCCAGAAGGTTTGAGCCCGGGGCATCCCCGATCAAAGACAGGCTTTCGGCTTTGAGAAAGATTCACGATGCGGGGGTGCGCACGTTTGTCTTTATCGGACCGATTTTGCCCGGAAAACCGGAGATGCTGATTCCGAAGCTTCATGGGATCGCCGACCGGATACTCGTCGACCGGATGAACTATATGGACACAATCAGCGGGATGTATCGGAAACTGGGCTATGAGAAGGAAGCGGCCGACGCCTTCTTCGATGAAGCCAGGGAAAGGCTCGCTGCGGAGCTACAAAAACGGGGGATGCGCTTTGAGCTTCTATTCTGATACGGAGGCGGTGCCATGAAGGAAATAACGAAAGAAAATATCTACAAGGCGTTTATCGGCGAGGCAAAGGCCTACTTCAGGCTGCTTGCCTATGCGGAAAAGGCGGAAGAAGAGGCGGTCCCGCAGATCGCGCTGCTGTTCCGCGCCATTGCCGATGCCGAGAAGGTGCATGCCATGCGGCACCTGAAGCTGATCAAAGACATCCTGGTCAAAGATACGGATGCCAATCTGAAAGCCTCCTTTCAACGGGAAAAATCCATCAGTGAAATCGATTACCCGAACTTTCTAAAGGACGCTGAGGACGAAGGCGAGAAGTCAGCCGCGATCACTTTCAGCCATGCCCGGGATGCGGAAAGCTTTCATGCGAGACTATACGAGCGGGCCATCTACAACATCCTTCGGGATGTGGTCAAGGCCTACTACATCTGCCAGGTCTGCGGCTACGTCACGGAAAAGCAGGTTTCAGACAAATGCCCGGTCTGCGGAGCGCCGAAAGAAAAATTCAAGACCATCGAGTAGAACCGGGGGCTCCCAGAGGCACCGGCCTGCCGGGGCGCGCGGGGGCCAAGGGATCCGTGCAAGATACCGGATCTGTTTCGAGGAGCAGGAGATGACTCATGGAAGGGATCCCGTACGGCTGGTGGACGTTCTCATAGACGTATCCATCCGGGAGGGAAGCCAGCAGCCGATCGATCTTCGAAATGCCGACGTCGATACCAAGCTCCAGTTGCTGGCGCACGCGGTGCGCACGGGCGTCAGAAACATCGAATTGACTTCCTTCGGGCCGGCGGAGTGGTTCTCCGATTCGCACCGCCTGGCCCGCGGAGCCCTTTCCAGGGTTCCGGCCGGGGTGGTTTTGCGGGCTCTCTACTTCAACACCAGCGGGCTCGAAGACCTCCTGAAACACCCTGGAATGGCCCGCGAGGGGATTTTCCTTACGGCGGCCACCTCCGGCTATCGGGAGAAAAATTACCGGCAGCATTCCTTGGAGCACGTCGAGCAGAAAATGGCCCGGTTGATCGCAGCCTTCAAGGCCCATGGGCTCCCGTTCAGTACGCTTCTGCTGTCTACGGCGTGGGGAGACCGGGAGGAGGCGCTGACCGAGGAACAGACGATCGGCTTTCTGGAGCAATTGATGGCCTTTGCAGAAGGACAGGGTCTTCCGGTGCAGGGAATCACCCTGGCGGACACGGTGGGAGTCGCCGAGCCCGAAGCGGTTGGAAGCTTGATCCGCCGCCTGAAGTCCGCCCGGCCGGATGTGCTTGTAAGAGCGCATTTACACCCGCTTCCCGAGATGACCGAGCCCTCAATCCATGCAGCCATCGAAGCCGGAGTCGATCAATGGGAGTCCGCCTGGGGTGGAGTCGGCGGCTCCCCCTTTGCGTCTGAGCCCGGAGGAAACATGGACATTCGCTCCCTGGTAAAGGTGTACAACGACCGCGGCCTCGAGCACGGGATGAATGTAGAAGAAATCGGTCGGACCATTCGGTTCCTCGAAAAACACACCCAAAGACAGATCCCGGATATTCCCGTACGATAAAGTCTGTCCAAACTATTTCCGGACTTTTTTTGACGAAACCGTCATCATGGATGCTCCGGCTATCGAGGTTCAACTCTTCAGCCTTTCGCAGAACTGACTACTTGTCAACGAAACGTCCCGGTCTCCCCCAGTTATTTACTTTTTATGGAATGTCCCGGTGCTTCCCCCTATTGAGCGTCTTTAGTCCAGGCCTCTTCTTTTAATCTTTGCCATGCCTTCTTAATGTGCTGGGGCTTCATTTTGAATTTTTTCCGCGTGCTCCATTGTTGGACTTTTTCAACTGCGGCCTCCGGAGTCTTAGCGGCTTCCGGAAACTCGCTTGCGATCCAGTGAACTGTAGATAGAAGTTCCATTCCGTATGGCGTTTCAAATCCTTTGATGAGGTTTTTTACCGATTCCAGTCGCTGAATAGCTTCCTCATCTTTCTCGATTACAGATGTCGCTTCCTCGGAAGCTCCTTTTAACAGGTAAATTTCCGATCTTCCGCTTCTATCGCCGTATCCTCGAATGAAATGCCCATCAATCCTTTGAAGGACATGGTGCAGATTTTCCGCATACGGTCCATACTGGTCTCGCTTGAATTTGAGTTTAAGATTTTCACCGACACTCTGCAGGAAATACATCAGCTTTTGGATTTCAAGAAGGCTGTGGCGGTAACCTTGACTTTGGTAGAGTTCCAGAAGACGGATCAATAAGGCTCGGCCTCTTTGTCATATTGGGCCTGGATGTCGAAATGGGGATTTCATCCGATTTTGGCGCACCCTTCGGTTCATAGAGCAGAACTTCCGTATCAGGAAGCTTTTCGAATGCCTTCACGATACGAACTTTTACGTCCTTCCAATCCAAACCGCCAAGGCCGGATCCCAAAGGAGGCACGGCAATGGACTTGATGTTGAGGTCTTTAATCTGCCGTGTTAAATCTTCAAGCTCCATCTCAATATCTTCGAGTCTCGACTTGGCTTTCCAATGCCGCTTTGTGGGGAAGCTGATGATGTACTTCGGATAAAACATATCGTTTCGTTTGTAAATAAACATGCGCCCGATTCGGACCTGGCCCTTCTTGCAAGCATTCTCGTATTCGATGTAATTGTCCGGAAATGCCTGTTTGAACTGAAGGGCTATTCCCTTCCCCATCACACCGACGCAATTAACAGTATTTACCAATGCGTCGACTTTGGCCTCCAGCAAATTACCTTTCGTTGATTTGATCATGCTATTCCCTCTCTCAATAATACCAACCAGCCTCTACGCTTACAGCCGGTTTGTGGGAAGCAATAGAAATCATATCGATAATTTCACTCTCTATTTTTTGGAGCATGGCCGTAGGAATTCGAGTAAGAAAATTTCGAAAGTCATTGGAAGCCACCCCACCGTCCAGCAGATGGCCGTCGCCTGCGAAGGCGATGATTTGCTGGACATGCTTGCGCTCTATCTGCTGCCTCGAGTTTTCCCAAAGATCCGTTAAAGCCATACCTCACCTCGTGTCAAAACTCGGTTGAATACCAGCATCTCAATAATCATGGCCATCTGCATTCATCTGCGGCTGAATCAGACCCTCACGCAAAGGCGCCCCATTGAAATGGGATAGAAATTTCACAGGGCAGGCCAAGACGCAAAGGTAAACCTTAAGAGTCTTTCGAGCTCCTCCTGTATCTTGCCTGCTTTTCTTTTACTGTAAAACCGATCTTTTTCTTCGGGGCTGCTTCCGTCTCGATAAGCTGCTTGATTGCCTCAAATACGACTCTGAAATTTTCATCGTATTTCTTTTCCATTGCCTCGATTTTCTTTTTTAAATCGTCATATTTCGACAGCATTTGACGGAATTTCGTGAATGCACGCATGATCTGTATGTTGACCTGAATTGCCCGATCACTGTTAAGAACACTCGAGAGCATTGCCACACCTTGTTCAGTAAAAGCTGTAACATTCTTGGAATATTTGATATTCGAGGATGTCACAATTTGTGATATCCTCATGATCTCCTCTCTCGTCAATACAAACATAAAATCATTGGGAAACCGTCCCTTGTTTCTGTTAACGGCTTGGTTCAAAATACGCGTCTCAACCTCATATAAATCACACCTCTCCTTCAACAAACCCCCAGATCAAACACCAATATCTTCTGAAATTCATCCAGCGGAAGCGGCCTGTATGCATCCTCGGAAACGGGGATCAGTTTGGAGACCTCCTCCTGGCCCATGACGATCCGAAACCATTTTTCCCGTTCGGTCATCACATTGATACTGCCGTTCATCGGCGGTTCCGGAGATGTATTGAAAAAAGACGCCAATCGGATGCTTTCCCTTCGCCTTGCATCCTAGCCTGCCGGTGCGCCTGCTCGATGTCGCTCGGGTTCAGTCCAATCGTGATGTATCACATACCGACAATACCGGTGCAGGTCAATCCCTTCGCCCATCACCCGGCTGCAGACCAGTACATCGGGGAAAAATGGCGTATAGAAGGCCAGTATCAGCCTCTTTCTCGGGGAACCGTGTCTCCTCTCTCTGGTGAAATTTTTCCCCTTTCTTCAACCGCATATCATCCCGCTTAACCTAATCCGATGTTTACGGCTGAGGGATCTTGAATGCCGCCACTTTAGCAGCATGGTACATCTTTTTCCCATTTTCGCTACAAACGTCAGTCAAAGTAACTGGATCCCCGGGATTCAGGATAAGGGAAAACGTCGGATTGATCTCATTCCTGATGAAAGCTGCGTACCCTGCCCGAGGCTGACCGTTGATTCTTTTATGGAGTATATGAGCTCTCCGTTTTAATTGAAAAAGCTTCTCCCCCATTCTTTTGTGCTCTTTGATCCACTCCTTGGCTATCACCATTCGGTGCTTTCGAGTCGTTTTTTCGATGCTGAGTTTTGCCTCATTTGACGCCTCGCAGTCGGAAACGGCGTCAGGGGTGATAAGGAGCATTAAAGATACATTTGAAATCCGCTTCTTTTCTTCTTCCGGGGGTTCATTGAATCCTTTGACATCGTTTAGGCGCGCTCCGCAGTCGTGGGCAAGCCACAAAAGTAGGCCAAGCAGCCGCGACACCTCGTCCCAGGGGTGCGAGTGTACGCTTAGCTCGATCTTTGCTAAAAAATTATGATTCCTCCCGTACAGGTATTTGACAGATTGCTTCAAAAGGAGCTCGCGTTCGTGGACGGGGACGAATGTTTCTCCAAACGGAATGTCTTCCAGTTTGTTGTCCAAAACTCTCAGTTCCCGCAAAAGGGCCAATACTCCCAGCAACTTCACTAGGCATTTTTCATAACCTTCCTTTATTCCGTCGACTTTTTCGAAATTTTGGATCATTCTCCGGACAAGTCGCCTGACTTTTCGGTTGGCAATTTTTACCAGTTTAGGGGTGTCGATGGGCTCTATCTCTACTTCCGGCTCCTCATCATCGGTTCCAATGAGTTCCTCTTCCGACCGGCCGAGCTTATCAGTTGACTCAGCCGGATCTTTTTCGAGCCCTTCACCCAAATGGTGAATCAAAATATCCAAGAGATGACCAATGTCGCCGGATGTTACCATGCGTCTTCGAAACTTCTGCTTTTTTGCTTCGCTTAGATCTGTCATCAAAGTGGTTATCTCTTGTGTGCCGTTCGTTACCCGGGATTTCTTCCCGGGTGGCTGTCGATGCTTGGCGGAAGGATCAATTTCAAAGGGTTCGTCAAAAATGATTTTTTCAATGGTTACGATCAAGTTTTCTAAATCCGAGCTTCCGTCCTGAAGAGCGGCAAGATTTCTCCGGAATTGAACCTGTCGACTGCTCATGGATCTCCGGGCAATCTCCTCCGCATGGTGCACCAGACAAAATACCCTTTGATCCCCCTTCAAGCGAATTTCCAAAAACCTCACGCTGGAAAAATCATTCGCAACTGGTATCGAATTGAAATCATCGATGGTTTCGCATCGGCTGCAATCACATACCCTTTTTTGATATTCATCAAAACAAACCGCCCCGAGGTATTCCAGAACGGAGAATCCAGATTTGGCTACTTGGATGAGTCCCTTTTTAGCGATACCCACCAAGCACCGCTTCGGTTTACCGGGATTCTCTTTGGCTTGTTCCAAACGCGACCTTTTATTTATCTCCGACCAGTTTTCTTCGGACAAAGGGTCAAGCGTTTTTAGACCTGCAACCCCTAACTTTTCTCCGATTTCTCCGGCAAGGCGCCCGCTGTGCATGATTACCGCCTCGGCATTTCGGTGTTGCATGGGCGCATTCCATGCAGGTCTTGATGGATTTGCGCTTCCCGTGATAAGCCATTTTTTGCTTGAAATCCCCTCGATGAATATTGCTTTTGCATGCAGATACCCGGAAGATTGATTGATTCGTGAGGCATCGACAAACTTTAAAACTTCCGATTTATGATCGATTTCGGGGATAAAGACTGTCTCGGGATCGATTCCAATGACGATCTCTCTTGGGTTCAGGTCGTGTTTGAGAGTGTGAATGAAATCAAAACGGCTGTCGAAAAAAGGCCCGATCACCGTGACACGTTCGATCGGTTTTTCTATCGATTTTGAGACTGCCGCCCAGATGGTCTCTCCTTCGGGCTTGGACCCATAGAATCGCAGCTCACCTTCTTCAGAGTGAGGATTGTCGTTCAACCAAGGGGCAAACTGCTTTACGGCCTGAAAAGCATCTTGAAGAGCTGATGGCAACAATTCGGATGCGCTGTCGAGCCAAGTCCTCAAGAAAGCCCAGGCTTGGGATACCAGATTTACCCCCTCCTTATCCCCTGCACCAAAGGTGATACAGTTGGTCAGCTCTTTGTTGATACCCCACCCGCTGAGGGTCATATTGTTGCTGCCCACCAACAACAGTCCTTTCTTTTTGGAAACCAACAAGGCAATCTTGGGGTGAAAGGCTCCTTTTGTTGAAATCGGAATGAGCGTGTATCTGTGGCCAGCAAACTGCGGGCGCAAGGTGGGGGTTTCAAGCGATTCGCTCAAGCAGCCCGTGTCCATCATCAGCACGTTATGCCGACATCCGGAATATATAAGATGCCGGAGTATAATCTCTTCATAAAACGGAAGGTAGGCGTTAAAAGTGGTAATGATCGAGGCTTCGAAACCTCCTTTCTTTTTGAGGATCTCGAGAATTGGGACCCACTCAGTTTCCAACCGTCTCCCCCAGGAGTCTATGACCGAGCTCTGTCAGTCTGTATTCATCATTTTTCTCTGCCGCAGCGACTGCCCCGATATCCTTCAACATTCGCAACCCTTGGCGAAAACGAGGGGCCGTAAAAACCGGCTGAGGCGGTTCATTGACTCGAAGCCCTTTCTCGGACGGGTGCACCTTGAAAGTATTCAGGCCACTTGAGCGAAGCTTTCGGAGAGCGACACGAAGGTGAGTCTCGATCCCCCATTGGCATACCATCCATGCGAGAAACTCCTCAAGAGAGAAGCCGCTCCAGGTAGCTGCGCAGTATTGACGGAAGGAATTCAAATTGATCGGATAATAGCTGAAATAGCCGTCGGGAAAAATGAACGGGCCATATGGCCTTTCCTGCACATCATCACGGGCGGCCAATAGGATCAGGGAATCCAAGGCATCGGATAACGTTTTTTCAAGAGGCTGCTTGGTACAGTTTTCATAGATCTGTCGAGCCAAAGCAAGCTCATGATTTGGATTGCCCCAAGCTTTTAATTCCGGAATGCGCGACTTGACATCTCTTACCGCGTCGGAGAAATTTAATCGTCCTCGTTTTCCGATGCACTCCGATACAATTTTGGAATCCATAAAGTATTTGACGAAATCAGAAGTGTTCCGGAACGAGGATTCGGCATCCTGTATCATTCTAAGGGCAACCCAAAAAACAGCCTGGCCGGCAACTGAGAGAATCTCATTTCTCTGGTACACAGCCCAAGCAGCCCGCGTGCCCTCAAGTGCCTCGGGCACCTTCCATGGATGACCGCCCGGCAGGTATCCGGTGTACACGGCAGCCCGAAAGACAAAATGATCGAAGGATGCTATGGCTTCATTTTCTTTTTTGCAGATCTGATCGATAAGGTGCATAATCAGGCAAAGCGTGCGTCGCCTCTGTTCTCCCTCTTCGCCAAACAGGCTATGCCGGTCAAAAAACATGTCCACAAGCACGGAGTGCTCCGATGATTTCTCGATCAAGCGGCAGGGGCAGAAGGCAGCCAAGCGGTCTAACGTTTCGGAGGTTATTGCATCACGGCTGAGGGTTTCGAAAAAGAGCTTCCGATCGACTCCGGCATCCATAGCTTCGGCAATCGGCTGTGCTCGTTCCCTGGTGCACTGGACACCTGTCCGGCTATTTCCCTCCATAAGGCTGAGGTCTTTAAATGGGCCTAAATAATATTGGCCCAGCCCGCCCAGTTTATTTTTGAAATAGCGATTGGGGTTTCCGTTTTCCATAGTAGCGTATGTGGACAGACGCATCGACTGGCCGACTTCCAAATGCCTGATGGCTTTCACAAGAGTGTCGCGGCCGATCATTGCGATTCCATGGTTATCGTCATTTTGATCAGTTTGGTTGGCGTGGCGAGCGGCGATCAAAGTGAATAGACAATCGGCCTTGCGGAAAACCTCGACAAACTCTGCCCATTTAATGCTGCTGTGCTCTTTATCGTAAGCCCAGAGGATCCACGGGTAGAAGGAATAATACCTTGCGCGGTCTGTGACATTTGTAATTCCCGGCAATAGCCTCGCGTAGATGTTGATGCAGGGCGCCTGTGAACCAAGGTGGTCCAATCCGCCTGCCGGCTTTGGCTGCTTCACCCAACCAGTGATGGAATCCATACGCAATGCACCAGATCCAGGGATGCGTCGTTGGGTCGAGGGCGGCCTCACGTGGCTCTCGAGGCCTTCACTTTGGATTAAAGAACGATGGATTTAGAATTATTGGAGAAACGAATAGTTGTCAACCGTAAATTTTGCCAGTAGATGCCGCTACCAGGCTGATTCCGCACACATGGAGGAACCCCTATCTTCTGAATCGGGAAACATTTTCATGGCAGGGTAGCTTGGGGGTGATCTGGACCATTCAAGATCTCAGCCGTAATCGAGTGCACGTTCCGGCAGCGCTGTTCCAGTTGATGCACGATCCGGTTAATCATCACCGCATCCAATGCAGCCCCGCCGGAAGATTTTAACAGAAATTTGAATTCTTTGGGGTTAATTACCGGACTACCTCCCGATGCGGTTCGCTCCACGAACCAACCGGGGATGGCAACCACCGGACGAACACCTACCGGCTGACCCACGGCCGATGAAAGCCAATTGGAAAGCCACTTCCCTTGAAGCTGGGCCTGTTCGAGCGACTTTGTTTCGGTCCAGTTCGGAAACTGCAATTTTCTACCGTCATACCTCACCCGGGCGTCTGAAGCGTGGTTGAAAGTTGTTGTCTTCAGCCGTGCTTTGGTTTCCACTGCAAAGACACCGGCAGGCCCAACAACGACGTGATCGATATTGAAACCCTTTCCCGGCACATCGTGATAAACATGATATCCATCCAGCATCAATCGGTTCAGTTCCTGAGCGACGGCAATCTCCCCATCGTAACCAAGGCGGTAATGTCGTCCGGTATTCAAAAGGAGGACCGTCTTCACCAGGGAATAACCAAAGATCGACAAGCCTACCACCACGGTAAAGACCGGATTTGAACTTTTCCCGAAATGAATCTGGGTGATGAAAGCAGAATAGAGTACCAGCGGCATCACCAGCATAGACAATAGAGCTACGGTAACATCGTCGTTTAACTCCTGAATTTTGAAACGGAGGGACTCGCCCGGGCTCCTCAGGAAATTATCCGTAAATGGCGCCCTTCTCCTCTTCAATGAGTGATATTTTTTGAATAGTGTGATTGCCATGTACAGGACCGAT
The DNA here is from genome assembly GCA_003599475.1 of Desulfobacteraceae bacterium. The sequence goes on along the minus strand of QZKK01000179.1, from coordinate 22,806 downwards.
AGAACCAAGAAGAGGATGATGATCGGCGCGAATTCAAAAAAGACTCCAATGGTCTTCTCCCCCTCCGGGTTGGGATGATCGAAGCGAACTAAGTGGTTTGCAACTTCAGGCGGGGTATCTATCGGAAAGGAAAGAAAATGTCAAGAAATAGGGATGTAGGGATATAGAGAGGAAGGGGCGGGAAGAGACAGAAATCAGATGTCAGAGGTCGGAAGACAGAAATCAGACGACGGATGACAGATGACGGATGACAGCGAAACCAGGAGGTGGGAAGTTTAGAAGACCAGAAGGTTAGAGGCTGAAAAGAAAATAGCCTCGCGCAAAGGCGCCAAGACGCAAAGGCCCGCAGATTACGCCGATTACACAGATAAAGATAGAGGACGGAGGACAGCGAAGAGCCAGAAGGTCGGAAGTCCAAGGTCAGAGGTCAGAAGACAAAAATCAGATGACGGCTGGCGGCGAAAGTCAGAGGGATTACACCTTCTTTAAAATATCGTGTGTGCCAACCATGCGCAAAATGTAATCATCCCCCTGGATTTGAAAGGTAAGCCGGTAGGATTTTGTGACCCGGCACTCCCAGATCTCTCTGGGATCCTTCATCTTTTTTATATTTAGCGATGGGTGATCGGGGTTAGACAGCAAAAGCTCAAGCTGTTTATCCGTTGCAGTCTGGATGCGCTGCGGCAATTTGCGATAATTCTTGATAAAGGTCTTCGTGAAAAACAGCCTCATATTTTTGTTTTTTTAAGAGCTTTCAGGCTGTCTCTTATGTTATCAAACGGTCCAATCACATCCCCTTTAGCGATGTCTTTGTCGGCCTCAGCCTCTTCTTTTTGCCACTCTTTCGTATAAAAATACTCTTGGTCTGGGTGTACCACCTTGACCGGCTTGAGAACGATATCTTCCCCCTGCGCTTCTACTTCCATGTAATCGCCCTCGGAAATATTGAACTTCTTCCGCACGCTGTTTGGGAGCGTGATCTGGTAATTTTTTTTAACCTTGGCTAAAGGCATAGCATTTTCCTTAACTTTCTCTAAATCTTTAAAATTATAAATTTCATAGTATCAAAAATTAAAATCGTGTCAAGAAAGGAAAGAGGCAGAAATCGGATGTCAGAGGTCAGAAGGCAGAAAGCAGACGACGGATGCCAGATGACGGATGACAGCGAAACCAGAAGATGAGAAGTTTAGAAGGTTAGACGCTGAAAAGAAAATAGCCTCACGCAAAGGCGCCAAGACGCAAAAGGTCCGCAGATTACGCCGATTACGTGTCTAATTCGGATCATGCCTGGCGATATCACAGAAAAGGCATGTTCAATTTCCGGGATATGCTTTTTAATAACCGCAGAAACGATTTCCGCCTTCATGGCTGGTGAAAGTCCAGCTAATCTGACCAGAATAATACCCTGTGCGATACGAGCCTGTCTAAAAACCAACTCCCCGAAGTCTCTGTCAGATGTGATCAAAATTGCAGAATCCTGATTGGCAACTCCGAGAACAGCATCATCTGAAATCCCGGGATCCATTTCGGCGACATACCATACACTATGCCCACTTCCAGATCTCAGTTTGACTCCCCTTTCCATTTTCCCTATGATGACGACAAGATTTCTTGGAGGATTTACGATGACAGCCTATCGAAAAGAGTTGGATGTTGCGCTCGATGCCGTAAAAAGGGCCGTATCCGTGTGCCGGCATGCAGTGGAAAGCATTTCCCAGATGAAGGCAATCGAAAAAGAAGACCGCTCCCCGGTGACCGTGGCCGATTTTGCCGTACAGGCGATTGTCTGTCGAATTCTCCGGCAGGCATTTCCGGGGGAGGCGATCGTCGGGGAAGAGAAGCCGGAGATCCTCCAGAAGCATCCCGATACCGGCCGCCAGATCTTGAATCTTCTTCGGCATCGATCGGAGATAGACTCCCTGCAGGATATCATCGAGGCGGTCGGATCGGCAGCCGGGGAGCCCGATTCCGGAAAAAGATTCTGGACGATCGATCCGATCGACGGAACCAAAGGGTTCCTGAGGGGAGATCAATACTGCGTCGCCCTTGCCCTCGTGGACAGGGGGAGGGTGGTGCTCGGAGTCCTGGGATGTCCGAACTTTCCCGAATCACCTTCCCGTCCGGAAAAGGTCGGATGCATTTTCTACGCGGTAAAAGGGGGCGGATCTCGAATGCTTCCGCTTGAAAATGGAGCCGCCCGGTCGATTGCTGTCGATTCGGTTTCCGGACCGGAGGAAGCGAGGATCTGCGAATCGCTTGAATCGCGCCATGCATCCCATGAAGTGCACATGCAGATATCCAAAAGACTGGGAATCCGCAAGCCTCCGATTCGGATCGACAGCCAGGTGAAATATGCTGCGGTGGCCCGGGGGGAGGCATCCATTTATTTGAGGCTCCCCAGAGAAAGCGCCTATCGGGAAAAAATATGGGACCATGCCGCCGGAGCGATCATCGTCGAGGAGGCAGGAGGACAGGTGACCGATTTCAAAGGGAACCCGATCGATTTTTCCGCAGGCAGAATGCTGCGCAACAACCGGGGAATCGTCGCCACGAACGGACATCTGCACACAGTGGTCCTCGAAGCCATCGAATCGATCGTAAAACCGCCGGAATGATGGAACGGCACCCCTGCATTCATCGTTTAATCTGCGTGAATCTACCGTAATCTGCGGATCAGACATGGCTCAATTTGGAATTTTTGAGCCTTTCTTCGGAAAGGTACACCCTGCCGTCTTCGGTCATCTGGACGATGCCGACCCGCATCAATCCCTGCAGCGCCGCCGGTTTGTAATCACGGACCTTCATGAGCCGATCCTTGAAAGAGGGCGGGTTCAACCCCAGTTCTGTGATCGTTTTCGCGGATTCGGCATCCAGCGCCTGTTGTTTCCTGAGCCTTTTGATGACCTGTACGACGGCACGCTTATTCATCATGTAAGGAACAAATACCAGCAGCATCAAAAAGACAACGATCAGCAGTAAAAACTCCATCGGCTTCTACCCCTCTCCATCTCGAATTTGGATTAACTCGCACCCCGACTCGTACATGTACCGGAAAGCATTCAAAAAGACAACCTGGAAATACCCGGGTGGACCGGATTGCCGTTTTGCCCTCCGTTCTTTTGTGCTATACATGACAGCTTTGACCGATTACCAAGCCGGGGTCATGTGCATGGTGCAGTGGCGAAGAAATCTCTATGTCATTTTTTTCGTGCAGGTGCTCTCTCTGTCCGGATTCAGCATCGTGGTACCCTTTCTGCCCCTCTATTTAAAGGAGCTTGACGTGGTTACCGGCGGTTCCGCTGCATTCTGGTCCGGAATGGTGTTTTCTTCACAGGCTGTGGCCATGATGATATCGGCGCCTTTCTGGGGAGCAGCCGCCGACCGGTACGGACGAAAATTGATGCTGGTTCGTGCCTCCCTGGGCGGGGCCGTGCTGCTGGCCGCCATGGGGTTTGTGTCGAACGCCGAACAGTTGACGCTGCTCCGGCTGCTCCAGGGGTTTGTCTCGGGCACCATTCCGGCTGCAAACGCCCTGGTTGCGGCGACGACTCCGAAGGAACATACCGGAGAGGCCCTCGGCATGGTTCAGATGGGGGCCTGGGTCGGCGTGGCGATCGGTCCCCTGATCGGCGGGATCATCGGCGATACTCTGGGGTTTCGCGAGAGTTTCTGGGTGACCGGCGCGCTTCTGGCCATGGCGGGAATTGCGGCCATGTTCTGGGTTCATGAAGACTTCAGGCCGGTGGCAAAGGCAAATCGCCCGAAAATGATGGAGGGTTTCCGAATCGTGCTGCGGATACCCAATATGTTCGGACTCTATTCGGAAGCCTTTCTTCAGAGTTTCGGCAGGACGCTTATCTTTCCGATCGCAGCCCTCTTCGTGGCCGAGCTGATGGGGAATCGCCCGGGAGTGGCGACCGTCACCGGGCTGGTGTTGGGTGTTCGCGCGGTCACCGGCTCTCTCAGCACCGTCTGGTTGGGCCGGTTGAGCGACCGCATCGGACACGCCCGGGTGTTGTTCGTATCCTTTGCGGCCGTGGTGCTGGCCTATCTGCCGCAGCCGTTCGTCTCGAGCGCCTGGCAGCTTGTGCTTCTTCAGGGCTTGACAGGATTTGCCGAGGGAGGCATCCTTCCCGCGATCGGCGCGTTGATGAATCTGCGGATTCCGCCCGGCTCCCAGGGAGCCACCTACGGATTGAATTCAAGCGTCAACTCCGCGGGACGGTGCCTGGCGCCGATGCTCGGCGCCGTCTTTGCCATCTGGTTCGGACTCCGGAGCGTTTTTGGAGTGGCCGCTGCGGCCTACGGAGTGGCGGCTTTCGTAGCCTGGAGGATCAAACGTTCCGCCAGGGCGGAGGTGTGACCCCGCTCCAAGGAACGATCAATTGTTTATGGATTCAATCCCTTCTCAAACAGGTGAATACTGGCTAAAAAAAAGGATTTGATCGTTTCCCAGTCCCACATTTTTGAGGGTTCTTTCATGATTGGCATCGGTTCTCCTTCAGCATCCTCATAGAAAGTCAGGCTTTTAAGAACATGATAGAAGTTGAGGTCCGATTTTCCGAATCGCTTTTTAAAGATGTCACAGACTTCAGCAACCGAGTACTTCAAGCGGATGGCAGCATATAGATCCACGAAATCTTTCTTTGCGCCGCGTTGAGATATGGTTTTCATTTTCTCAGCGACAATATCTCTGATGTCGGCAATCCTGACATCGTGCCAGTGGAAGGGAGTATGAACAAGAGGGACCGAATAGAAGAGCAGGGAGATTCGAATGTCATTGATTTCACAATGGATCGTTCCCTTGGAGGAATAAAGGACTTTGTCCGGTTGAATGGCGGAAATAATGGCATCGATATTAAAGGGTCTTTCAGAAAAAAAGTCTAAATCCTCGGAAAACCGGTGCCCGAGTTGAAGCGCAAGACCGGTTCCCCCGGCCAGATAGAAGTTTTCTGTCTCTGCCGACAGGGACTCAAGGGTCTTTAAGGCTTTTTCGGATAGTATTTCTCTAAACATGTAACTTCATGCAGAGGGATGCCGAATTTTATCGCCCAGAATTTTCCGGTTCTAGGAGATAGGTTCCTCCGGGTTCGAATGACCTGTTCGATATCTTCGTCGGAATACAAGTTTCTTAGCACAAACACTTCCTCGAAATCTCCGAAGTCGAGGATCCTGGAGATCACATAGGGTGCATGCTTCCGGGGATCGATCTCATCGGCGTCCCAGAAGAACACCGGATCGAAAATTGATTTGATATTTGCAGATTTCATTTGAAGTGCGCTTCTATGAAACGACATGATAGGCTTTGCCACGAAGACACCAAGGCACTAAGGAACACCATAAAATTCATTTTCTTTCTTTGTGCCTTCGTGCCTCGTATGTTTAAATTTGTCTTCATATTTCTTGCTTGATCATAGCATGGAATCCTTTAGAGCTCAACGTTGGCGTTACCTTTTCGCCTCCTGAGCAAGGCTGCTCCCGCTCACTCGTCACAGGCCCCTTCCCGTAATCAAAAAATGCACCCAGTCGCTGCGGTCGCATCTGGCAGCCTTTTTAGCAGCACGATGATAGTCGTAGGCCACTTTGATATGCTGCACAGTCCACCCGAGCGCAACTTTTTCAAGCATGGCATAGGATGCGTGGGGGCTGAAATTCTCCATCGAATGAAGGACGGGTTCTTCATCTGTATATGCCGGCAAACCGACGCTTCCCGGATTGACTACAAGCTGCCCTGTGCTGAGTTCGACCGTGCGTGGCGTATGCGTATGCCCGCATAGGATCACCTTTGCCGATTTCCCGTTCAACAGTTCCAAAATCTCCTTATCCGGTCTCACTCCGGCACGGCCTGTTTCGATTCTTTCCAACAGGTAGCCAAGGTCGTTGGTTGGAGTACCGTGACAAAGATAGATTTCATCGGTGAGCCGGCAATCGAAGGGGAGAGACCTCAACCAGTCGATTGGTTTTCGGCCCAAGTCTTTCAGGATGAAGCTCAAGGTGGGATTCGATTCGATTTCATTAGATGCGTTCTCGTAGATTTGGCGGTCCTGGTTGCCCCGGATGGTAACGAAATCGTGCTCCATGAGTAAATCGTAAGTACTTCTAGGCGCGATGGGTCCATAAAGGATGTCCCCGAGATTGAGCAGGAAATCGGCGGAACGCTTTTTTACGTCGGAAAGGACCGCTTCCAGAGCGTAAGCATTTCCGTGAATATCGGATAAGACCGCAGTTCTCATTTGAAAAGCTCCAGTTCGCACTTTCAAGTCTAATCAGCCGCAGATTTCCGCAGATGCACGCAGATGTCAAGAGAATCCTGTCTTCTTTATCGTGCTCGTGCAAATGATACTCTCCTTCTATGATCCCGAGCCCGAATCCTGGCCTTGATCATTCGGGAAGTTTGGTCTATAGTGTAACCCGCCGCAGGTCTTTGGGGCACATATCGATTCATGGTGCGGTGCCCGCTGTTCAAGATGTTTGCGGTTCTTGCGTTCGTTTCATGTCTTCCCATCGGAGATTGAGAAGTGTGCTGGCAGCGGCTTCGTTGTACAGGATTTTCGAGACTCAGATGGCAAAGCTTTACAAAAAACCGTCCCCTATCGATAAGGAATACCCGGAAGACGAGATCGAAAAATACTATGCATCGTTCTATAACCGAGAAAAGCGGAAGAAAATTCTCATCGTTGCGGTGGCCATTATAGTCTTCTTGGTAGCCCTTTTCTTCAGCGATTTAGCCGATCTGATTCCGAAATTTCAGCGCAAGTTCTCCCCCACCAGCGCTCAGCTCATCCAGCAGACCCAGTCGAAAACCGATCCTCTGCAGCGCGATCAGATGCTTGAAGCAGCACGCTCCGATTTGAACGCGAACAAACCTTCCCTCGCCCTGACCAGGCTCTTGAGTCTGCTCGAAAAGGAACCGGCCAATGCAGAAGCCCATTATCTGGCCGCAAACGCCTATCTGAAAGTCGGAGACGTGCCCAGCGCTCAGGCCCATCTCAAGCGCATCGTCACTCTCCAGCCCGACAACTTCGAAGCCCAGAAAAAACTCGGTGAAATCAGTCTCCTGATGGGTGACTATTCGGCATCCAGAGAGATTGCAGCCGCCCTCAAAAAAAATCCTGAAATGATCCCGGACGGCCTGTTGCTGGAATCCGAGGTCGATCTGGCGGAAAATAACCTCAGCGCTGCTGTGGAGAAGGCAGAAGCCGCCATCCGGGAGGCGGGTCGGGCACCCCAGAGACAATCGAAGGTGTATGTGGCGGAGCTCTATTTAAAAAAAGGAGAAAAAGAAAAGGCGTTCGACATGATTGCCGGCGCCGTTCAAGGAGACCTGGACGCAGATGCGATGATCCGGATTGCGAAATTCTACCTGCATGCCGGAGAGCAGAGTACCGCAGGCCAGTACCTGGCCCAGGCGCTCACCCGGTATCCCGAAAATCCCGAAGTCCAATACACCTATCGGCAGTACCTGTCAGGCCTTAGAAAGTATAAAGAGGCGGTTCGCCATTTTCGGCAGGCGCTCGAAATCAAAGGGAACATTCCGATTATTGCCTACGATCTGGCCCAGGCCCTGCTGTATAGCGGTGAACTTCAGCAGGCAAAACGGTTCATCGATGACATCCTGTTCAAAGATTCGCAGCGGTTGCCCAATTTGAGAAGGCATTGGCCCAAAATCCCCAGGATGTGAACCTTGTTTTGAATGTCGGCGCGCGATTGGAGCTTAAAAAATTTCACAAAGTTGCCGAAAAAGTATATAGAGATCTTCTTGATCGGCTGCCCAAAAATATTCTCGTATCGAACCAGTTGGCATGGCTCTATATCGAGGAGATGAATGAGCCCCAAAAAGCCGATGATCTGATCGGCTACCTGAAAACGGTCAATCAGGAGCCGGGCATCCAGGATACCATCGGCTGGTACTATTACAAGACAGGCGAATTGAAGAGTGCGGAACATCATCTGAGGGGCGCTTTGAAGCTGGAGCCTCAAAGCGGATTCGTTCTGGCGCACCTGGCCCGTACGCTTCTGGCCCAAAAAAGTAACCCGGCAGCGCGCACGGAAGCAGAAGAAATCATTCAGGGATTGCCGCCCGGAGAAATTCGAAGCGATCTCGAACAGAGAGCAACCAGACAGCAGTAGATCGGAGGAACCGATATGAAAACGGGAACCCGTTTCCTGAAGGCGATCGTCATTCCCATCCTTCTGGTGGCGATCTTTGCTGCGGAGGGGATGGCCTATCCGTCCGTTTCAACCGGCGCCGCAAAGCTCGAATTCTGGCGGAACTGCTCTTTTGGCTCTCCTGTCCTTTCATCGGCGTATCCTGCGACGATCGCCGATACATCCGCTGGAGGCGATCCGCTGGTGGGAAGCGAGCAGATCGTCTGGATCCCCTCGCATCCGACCCAGTTCGATTACCGGCTGGTGGCTGAAATCTCCTCCGGAGTCTGGACCTTGTCCACTTCCCTGAAAGGCATCGCCAGCGAACCGCTCCAGATTTCGATCGGTTCCGCCTCGGGGGCCACTCCATATATTACCGGCACGGTGGTCGCGGAAACCATCGACTTCAACAAGGGCGTCCTCAATTTCGGTGCGGTGACCAATCTGCAGACCCAGAATGAAAACCTCCTGAATTCTCCGGTTCTGAATGAGTTTTCCCAGTACGCCACCGGTACCTTCTCCTTTGAGTTTGCTACCAACGAACACCTGGCCAAGTGGGTGCGAAACTCCCGGTCCATCGGCTCCAAAACCACCTATTACCGAACTACCCTCACAGCGGTGCCGGAACCTCAAGAATGGGCCATGATGCTGGTCGGCTTCACGCTAATCGGGTTTTCCATATACCGGAACAGATCCATGGACAGGAGTCGGTGCCGCTGACGGCAACATCCAGACGACTGCAAATTTCCGCGCTGTCTGCACTCTTTCTGTTTGCGTTTTTCCCGATTTTCCAGGAAGTGGCCCTTCGGGTGCTGCATCATGAAATGTACCGGCATGCCCCGCTGGTATGGGCTGGAGCGATCTATCTCCTGCACCATGAGCATCGGAAGCAGCGTATTTCTTTCCCGGAGGATCTCGGAGGCGATCTGCGGTTTCTTTCCCTCGGCATCGCCCTCTACCTGGTGGGACGAATCTGCGGCATAACCTATCTGTCGCAACTGGCCGTTCCGTTCTCCATGTTCGGCCTGGCCGACTGTCTGGGCGGACGCGGCTTGGCAAAAAGGCTGTGCGTTCCGATTTTCTTTCTGGCGCTCGCGTTTCCGATACCGGGCAAGCTTTACTATGCAGCGGTATCGCCTTTAAAGCTCAGCGTGACAAAAGCGGCTGCCTACCTTCTGAATTTATGGGGCTATCCGGCACTCCATCAGGGAAACATCATCACCGTCGGTTCCCAGACGGTCGGGGTGACCGATGCGTGCTCAGGACTCAATTCCCTGATGGCTGCAATTACGCTGGCTATCTTCTATGGCCGCTTCACCCTGAGCCATTCCGTCACGAAATGGCTGCTGGTCCTGTCGGTGCTGCCCATCGTCATGGGCGCCAATGTGCTTCGCGTAGCCGCCACCGCCATCCTGTCCGTCGAGTGGGGAAACCGGTGGGTGTCTGGGAAATGGCACACCCTGGAAGGATTGTTCGTTTTTATGGCTGCGGTTCTGGGGCTCATCCTGGTTGAAAAAATTCTTTCCGCGGTCGAAAAGAGAAAGATACATGAATAAGCAGACTCGGATGCTTGCCGCCGGCCTTCTGCTCTTTTCAACAGGAATTGTAAATGTCCTGGTTTCCTACGCTTTTCGCCATACGACAACGCCGATTCGGACACTCCAGGTTCCGTTTGTAAAAGAAGGGTGGCGCGCGATCCCCTCCGCGGTCATCCTGCCAGAGGCAGACGGCACGCAGATGATCGCCTCACGCGCCTATCGCTTTCACAGCGGGCCCCCCCTTCAGTTTATTATCCTCCACAATAAGCACTATACCTACGGCGTCGATTCTCATCTGCCGACGATCTGCTACCGGGGGGCGGGGTGGAAGCTTGCCGAAAATACCCGCTTATCGACGTCATCGGGGCGCATCCAACTGGTCGGTTTCAAGGGGACAAGCCAAGGAAGCCGCCTGCTCGTCTATTACGGGTTCCATGTCGGCGAGCGGATCCTTCCGGACGGCATCTCCCGTAAGTTCTACGAAATCAAAGATCGGTTCCGCTACGGGGCTCCGGTCCATTTTCTCGTCGAAGCCGCGATTCTCTACAAACCGGGTCAGCAGGACGCCTCGGCGCGATATGTCCGCAAATTCTTTGAAGACATGGAACCAAGCCTCCTACAACCCGGATAGATAGGATATCGTCTCATGATCGGTCGTTTTTCGAAGCTCGGTATCTACCGGGAGCTTTTCAGATTGCGTGATTTTTATATCGCCTTCGGCGCAGGGCTTTTGGCGATGACAAGTTTTCTTCTCGATTATCAAACCCCGGGTCCCAGCCGGGCGGGCATCGCACTGGCCCTGATTTCCGTCTCGGTCAACGGAGTGCCCATTGTCTGGGGGGCGATCACAGGTTTGCTCGGCCGCAAGGTCAACGTCGACGAGCTGGTCGGCCTCGCCATTGTGGCCAGCCTGATCCAGGGAGAATATCTGGCCGCCGCAGTGGTCGGTTTCGTCATGACCCTGGGGAGTCTGATCGAGCAGGCCACCAGCGAATCTGCGCGCAAAGCCATCAAATCTCTCATCCGCATTTCGCCCAGAACCGCCACGGTGATTGCAGGCGAAACCCGGAAAGTCGTGCCGGTGGAGCAGGTGGGGGTGGGCGATACCATTCTGATCAAGCCGGGGGAACAGATTCCGGTGGATGCTGTCATTCTTTCCGGTATCTCCTCGGTGGATGAATCGGCCATGACCGGTGAGCCGCTCCCCAGGCAGGTCCAGGCGGCCGACACCATTCTCGCCGGAACCTTCAACCACAACGGCGTCTTAAAGGCAAGCGCCGTCAAAGTGGGCGAAGATACGACCCTCGGCAAGGTGATCAAACTGGTCGGCGAGGCCGAGAAGCATCGACCCGAAGCCGTTCGGCTGATCGACCGCTACGCCCGCTGGTTCACACCGGCCATCCTGGTCTGCGCGGGCGCTGCCTGGGGGCTTACCGGCGAGCTGCAGCGTGCCGTGGCCGTCCTCATCGTCGGCTGCCCCTGCGCCCTGATCCTGGCCGCGCCCACCGCGACCGTGGCGGCTCTGGGACGCGCCGCCAGGGCCGGAATCCTGGTCAAAGGCGGGCAGTATCTGGAGCGCACGGCGGCTGTCAAAGCCGTTTGCTTCGATAAAACAGGCACCCTGACTCTGGGGGAGCCCAGGATCGAAGAGATCGCCTGCATTCAGGGCGTCTGTAAAGAGGAGCTGCTGGCGTGTGCGGCCAGCGCCGAGCAGAACTGCACCCACCCCCTGGCCCGCGCCATCCTCAAGGCGGCCCACTTCGCCAAGGTGGCGGTGCGCGGGGCGGAGAACGCTTTTCACGAAATCGGGCTGGGGGTGCATGCCATAGTGGACGGTTGCCTGGTGGAGGTGTGCAGCATGCCTGCAGGCGATCAGGCTGCCGCATTGCCCGCGGTCCTGCGGCAATGTCTGGAAAGCTCCATGGCGAAAGGGGTGACGCCTCTGATGGTTTTTCGCGATCATTCGCCGCTGGGGGTGTTGAATGTCTCGGACCCGGTGCGCCCGATGGCCCTGAAGACGATTGCTGCGCTCAAGACTCTCGGCATCCGCGTGATGGCCATTCTCTCCGGTGACCATGAGATGGCTGCGCGCCGGGTGGCTCATTCGGTCGGGATCGATCATGTTTTTGCCGGGTTGAAGCCGGCCGAGAAGGCGGCCGTGATTCAAAAGTACCAGGAAAGCGGCCTTCCGGTGATGTTTATCGGCGACGGCATCAACGACGCGCCGGCCCTGGCCGCTTCCCATGTCGGTGTCGCCATGGGGGCTGCCGGAACCGATGTGGCCCTGGAAACGGCCGACATCGCACTTACCCATGACGATATTTCAAAGCTGCCGTGGCTGGTGAGGCTGTCCCGCTGCATGCTGGTCGTCATCAAAGTGAACATCGCCTTCGGAGTGCTTTTCAATGCGGCGGCGGTGGCGGCCGGGGGGTTGGGATGGCTGACGCCGATCATGGCTGCAGTCGTCCACAACGTGGGCAGCGTCCTGGTGGTCATGGCCTCGGCCAGCCTGGCGGTCTTTCCCGAGCGCTGATCGACGGTTTGCGAATGCGCAGGGATCGCGGCTCCTGATGACGCACGGACCCCCCGGGTTTACGGTCGGCTCAAGCTAGACTTTAAACCTGCTTACCATATCATTGAGTCGTTCCGCCAATTTTGAAAGTTCAACCGCGCTCGCATTCACCTGAGAACTGCCGTTGGACATTTCCTGAGCGGCCTGACTTACCTCGGATATATCCTTTGAGATATCTCCGGCTACACGGGAGCTTTGTGCAACGTTTTGGTTCACATCCTGGATTCCCTGGGCGGCATGAGCCACATTTCCTGCAATTTCTTTGGTCGTTGTCGATTGTTGCTCTACAGCGGTTGCCGTGTTATTGACGATTTCATTCACGTCATTTATGATCCTGGTGATCTGTCCGATGGAAGACACCGTATCTTCCACCGTACTCTGAATGCTACCGATTCTTTGACTGATCTCCTGTGTAGCCTCAGCGGTCTGTCTTGCCAGTTCCTTGATTTCATTTGCAACTACGGCAAAGCCTTTCCCGGCTTCACCGGCTCGGGCCGCTTCGATGGTGGCGTTAAGGGATAGAAGATTCGTTTGTCCCGATATGTCGGCAATCGCCTCGGTGACTTTTCCTATTTCCCTGGCCGCATTGCCCAGTTCATCGACCTTTTTCGAGGCATCGGATGCCTGGCTGACCGCTTCTTCGGTAATATTACGGCTCTTTTCGGTATTGCCGGAGATCTCATCGATGGTCGAGCTCATCTGCTCGGCAGCAGTGGCGACCATCTGAACATTGTTCGAAGTCTGCTCAGAGGCTGCTGCGACATTGGTCATATTGGCGCTTAACTCTTCGGCTGCGGCGGCAACAGTATTCGATTTCCCGGAAGTCTGTTCCGCTCCGGCCGCCATTTGTTGAGATATGGCGGAGAGCTCGGTCGATGACGAAGACAGTGTTTCTACACCCTGGATGATGTCTCTTAAAATTCCGTTCAGGTCTGACCCCATTTGATTGAGCGACTTGACGAGGGCTCCGATTTCATCCTCCCGCTCGATATCGAGTCTGCGGGTCAGATCCCCCTTGGAAAGCGCTTCGGCAAATTCGACTCCTTTTTGGATCGGCTTTGTAATGGACCCCGTGAAAAGAAGCGCCACGATTACAATTCCGGCAATGCCCGCAACCGCGATGATTGCCATCAGCCTTTCAATGGTTATGATCGCCTCAAATGCCTCCGCCTTATCGATTTCTGCAATCAGCGCCCAGCAGAAATCGCCTACCTTCAACGGTGTATAAGCGGAAAGGACCGGATGGCCGTTGTAATCGGAAATGATTTTCGCATCGGTTTTTCCCCCAAGCGCTTCTTTCACCGCCTGCGTATCGACGCTTCCTGTTTTAGGATTCGTAAAGGATGCGATGACGCTTCTGCTTTTGGGATCCAGGTACGAATCGGACCGCATCAGCCTGTCGGGTCCGACGAGGTAGGTTTCCCCGCTCTTTCCCATGCCGGCTCTTTGAGTCATGATCTCATTGAGCCTGTCGATCGGGAACTGGAATATTGCGACACCGATCTTTTCGCTTCCGTGGAAAACCGGGCTCGCGATAAAACCGGCCGGTGCATCATAGGACGGCAGATACCTTGAAAAATCGGTGACGATGCAGGCGTCCTTGTCTTTGGCGCCGTTTGCTTTTCTAAACGCCTCTCCCAAATGAGTCTTGGCATAGGGACCGTCTAAAAGAGAGGTCGTGTAGTCGAGCTCCTTAAATACCGAATAGAGGATATCCCCTGTTTCAGCGTCCACCAGGAAGATGTCGTAATAGCCGAATTTACTGAGATAGCTTCGAAGGATCGGATGGATCTCCGCATGAAGCTTACTGTATTTCGATTTATCCGAAGCGGCGATAAGCGCATCCTTCGATCCGAGTGGGTTTTCATTTGCCCGGATATAGTGGTATTGCAGTGCAATGGACGGATTGTCCAGACCGGTGAATATTCTTTCAATATCCGGGGAACCGCCAGGGTTTCGTTTTTCATATTCAGCCGCATATTCTCCGGTATAATAGGTTTTAAGCTTCTCTTTCATGGATCCGATCTCATCTTCTGCCAGGCTGTTCTCTTCGATGAAACCATTGAATGCCTGCTTGAACTTCAGCATCGATTCCACGACCATCTGATCTTCCGAGAAGGTGATGATTTGGTTTCTTAAGGTAGCGATGTACTGCTCGATCTGATTCTTCTTGATGTCCCGAACCGCGTCGAGTTGATTGAAGGCCTGCCGGGAAAGAGCGGCTTTCGTTTTCACCAAGGAAAGTATCCCAACGACGGAGAAAGGGATCAATCCAACGAGGAGAAAGGCCGTAAGGAATTTGGTCCTCAAACCATTTTTTTTCATCTTGACCATTCTGAATGACTCCTTGTACAGCGTACAGGCAACATCGAATCTCTTGGATGGATTCGGAACCGGAAAATAGGCTCTTTTTCTGGTTTAACCACATTGATATCGGACAAACCTTCCCATTCCTTTACATAGACGATGCCGGCTGCCATCAGAAGTATTATCTCATGAACCACGGGTACTGAAGAAAGAGATGCCGCGCATCTATCACGCTACCGGGATTATGTGGACTCGACCGCCTTTGCGCGCCTAAATGGATACTCAGGCGGATATCTCTATCCCAAAGTGGCAGGTTAGACGTTCAGCCGATGTCGAAAAGTCCAACCGCGCTCGCACTCACCTGAGCACTGCCGTTGGTCATTTCCTGAGCGGCCTGGCTTACCTCGGACTCCCCGTTTTTCTATTGTTTAAAGGCCTTTCGGCAAGGTCTTCATGCATAAAACCGCTGTTGATATTTTACAAATGAATCGCGTTCCTTTACCCCTTGCGTATTGGCTGCTTCGTTTGGCATTGATTTTGCTTATAAATTCCAAGATTAACCCGGGGAGGGAGGCAGGATAGGAAAACGTTGTTGCCTTCCTCATCAATAATCATCAGTTAAGGAAAGGAGAGGGAATGAGAAAATTTTTATATGCCTTAATAGCAATTGTGCCGGTCCTTTTGGTCGGTATGAATCTTCAACAGGCCATAGCAAAGGAAATCGGCATTGCATGGGAAGGTAAATCCGGAATGGCAAACCGGGTGACTCAGGGATTTGAGAAAGGAATGAAGGAATTTGCTCCGGATATTAAAATCGAATTTCAAAAAGAGCTTGCCTCGATTGACAAGGTTTCGGAATTTGCAGCCAAATGGCAGAAAGAAAAGGATGGAATGGTGATCCTTCGTTCAAGCGGTGCAAAATGGCTCGGAAAAAATCCTCCAGCGATTCCTGCCTTCATCGGGGGGTGTAACCATCCCGCGGAGCTTGGCGCGGTAAAAAACCTCAAGGCCCCTGAAGGCAAAATCACCGGTGTAACCTATTTTCTGCCGGTCGATACCCAGTTCGAGATCTTTCAGGCCATCCTTCCAAAGCTTGAAACCTTATTGCTTCTGCTTGAGAAGGGGCACCCGGGTTCAGCGATCGATCAGGAAGGAACGAAGGCCGTCTGTGACAAACTCGGAATTAAATACAATGAAATATTTTGTGCCTCGCCGGAGGATACGATCCAAGCCTCCCAGCAATTCAAAGGAAAAGTGTCCGCCATGATTATCGGGAACCAGGCCCTGATCCTTGACAATGCGGCAAAGATCGTTGAGGCTGCGGGAAAGACGCCTGTTCTTGCCTACTCTTCAGACCCGGTCAGGGTAGGTGCTCTTGGCGGCTTTGTTGCGGACGATGTCAAACTTGGATATCTCCTCGCACAATCAGTCAGGGACGTCTTAATAAAGGGAAAAGCGGTGAAGGAAGTTCCCGTAAAAGTAGACCCGGAGCCTAAATTTTCTATCAACGTTAAAACAGCCGAAAAACTGGGGCTTCAGATTCCTTACACAATTTTGCAGACTGCAACGCTGATTGAATAGACAGTATCCATATTCGAGTTAAAATTCATCGGCGTTCACCGCTATGGAGAGGTATTTGGTTGAATGCGACTTTGAAAAGGTCTTCCCGCAATCAAATACCTTCCGGCTTATGTATAGCAGCAGGAGGATTTATGAAGTTCGGCTTGAGAAGGAAATTCTTAGCCCCCACGCTTCTATTGGCCATGCTGGGGATAAACATCCAGGGAGTCGTTTTTTACTTTAATTCAAAAAGCTCAATCCAGGAAACCATCGATGACCAGATGATTCAGATTACGAATTCAGCTACGGAGAGCATCGATTCCTGGATTGAAAGAAACAAGCTGGATATTCGGAATTGGTCCGAACAACCGGTTTACCAGACTGCATCAAAAGGGACCTTTGTCGGAAAGACTGCACGAAATTCGGCAAATCTCCAACTGGCAAGGCTTAAGGATGATTACAAGTTTTATGAGGATATCCATCTATCCGATCTGAAGGGAGAAGTCATCGCCTCATCGAATCCCCGGCTAATCGGTACCAACGTATCTGAGCATCAATATTTTCAAGAAGCCTTAAAAGGAGACATTTTTCTATCGGATATCGTCAAGAGTGAATCAACCGGAAACCCTGTTTTCATGATCGCCTCGCCGGTCAAAGAAAAGGATGCAACTGCAGCCGTCCTGTTCGGTGTGATCGACCTAAACGCCTTTACCGGCAGTTCCATCGACTCGATAAAAATCGGCAAAAGCGGCTATGCCTTTATCTACGATCAAAGCGGCCTGATTGTCGCTCATCCCGATAAGGCACAACTTTTGAAGCTGAACATGAAGGACTTCGATTTCGGCCGGGAGATGCTGTCTAAAAAAGAGGGGATGATCACCTACATTTACAATGGGGTAGAAAAATGTGTCGCTTTTAAAATGAGCAAATCCATCGGATGGACGGTCGGTGTAGGGGCAATGACCGGTGAGATGTTTGCACCGCTTAGAAAGATCGGTATCCTGTCCATCCTGATCACCATCTCGGTCGGTGTTTTCCTATCCCTTACGATGTGGGTAATCTCTGGCCGATTCATCATCAAACCGATCTCAAAGGCCGTAGCACGATTAAAGGATATTGCCGAAGGGGAGGGCGATCTTACCAACAGATTGGAAATATCCAGCAAGGATGAGGTTGGAGAGCTGGCAAGGTGGTTCAATGTATTTATTGAAAAACTTCAAACCATCATCAGAGATATCGCTCAAAATACCGAAACCCTCACCAATTCCTCAACCGAGCTTTCCGCAATATCCCATCAGATGTCTTCCGGCGCGGAGCAGGCCTCGTCAAAAACCAATTCGGTCTCTTCCGCTGCCGAGGAAATGAATACAAGGATGAGTTCCATTGCAGCCACCATGGAGCAGACCTCTACAACTGTGGAAATGGTGGCTTCTTCTGCCGAAGAGATGGCATCCAGCATCAATGAGATTGCAAAGAGCTCCGAAAAGGCGCGAAGCATTACCGGCGGCGCGGTCACCCTGGCCAAGAGCTCTTCGGATCGAGTGGAAGGCCTGGGGAAGGCTGCCCAAGAAATCAGCAAGGTGACGGAGACCATCACCGAAATTTCCGAGCAGACCAATCTGTTGGCGCTCAATGCCACCATCGAGGCGGCTAGGGCAGGAGAAGCCGGAAAGGGATTTGCCGTTGTGGCCAATGAAATCAAGGAGCTTGCCAAGCAGACGGCAGAGGCAACGGAAGAGATTCGGAACAAGATCCAGGGGATACAGGATTCCATTTCCGGCACTATTGGCGACATCGAGCAGGTGCCGAAAGTCATCAATGACGTAGATGAGATCGTCTCCACCATTGCTACGGCCGTGGAACAGCAATCTGCAACCACCCGGGAAATCGCAGCGAATGTCGCCCAGGCATCCGAAGGCATCCAGGAAGTTACTAGAAACGTGACGGAAAGCTCAAACGTTACCGGAGAGATTGCCCGAGAAGTATCCGAAGTCAATCGGGCCTCCGGTGAAATGGCAGCCAGCAGCTCTCAGGTCAGCATAAGCGCCGGTGAGCTTTCCAAAGTGGCGGAAGAATTAAAATCCTTGGTCGGACAGTTTAAAGTATAGGGCTGAGGATAAATAATGGCGAAGTTCATTCAACATTTAGACCGCGGAATTCCATGAGTGCGTCATGGGTGTCAGATCTTAATTTATTGATGATCGTTTGACCTGCCCGCTTCGGTTTGCTCCATTTGTCCTTTTTTTCCTTCCGATCCGATAGTCTCTCCGGGAATCTTTATTGAATCTTTACAACTCCCGACCGAATCGTGGTTATTATATGATTGCGTCATCTAGTTCAGAGAGGGTTTAAAGGTCTTCTTGTGGGCAGGAAAAAACCGAACAGGGGATAAGCGAAATGAAAAAAAGAAGATCCGCTTCTGTCATCCGATGCTTACTATTGCTGGGAACAGCGTCTTTTCTAATCGCCGTCTACACGTTGATGACAACACATGCAGAGCATGCTTCAGATACAAAGGAGGGCACCATGAGCCTTGCATATCAAACCGAAACCAAATCTCCGGGGATTCCACCCATCGATGCGGCCGCCCCGGCCGTTTTTGAAACTGCGTCCTTCGGTCTCGGCTGATTCTGGGGAATCGAATCCCGGTTCGGGATCATCGATGGCGTGATTCGTACGCGCGTCGGATATGCCGGCGGCCGGATGCAGGCTCCAAACTATGGCAATATGGGGGATCATACGGAGACGGTCCAGGTGGACTATGACCCGGATCGCATCACTTATGCCCAACTGCTGGACATTTTCTGGAAGAGCCACTCGCCGAAACTGGGATCAGGGTCCCGGCAGTACATGAACGCGATCTTCTATCATAACGAACAGCAGCGTCTGACCGCAACGGCTTCGAAAACCGCCGTGGAGCAAAAAATCGGCGGCCCCGTCAAAACCGAAGTCGTACCGCTTCGGTCCTTCACCATGGCCGAAGATTACCACCAGAAGTATCTTCTTGGTCGCCAGGATGCGCTGAAGAACGAGATGATCCGCATCTATCCGCGCTACGGGGATTTTGTAGACTCCACCGCCGCCGCTCGCCTGAATGGATATGCGGGAGGATATGGCACCGCAGATCAGATGTCACGGGAAATCGAAAGCCTGGGTTTGAGCGCCGGGGGGAAGAAGGTTTTGACGAAGCTGGTGCGAAAATAGCAGGGGAGCGATCGCTTGGAACGCCGGCCTGCCCACCGGTAATACCTTCTGTTTCGCTTCATCGGACCAGGTTCTGCTCAAGCTTCGCTCCACCCGGGCCGATATAGTGGAATAGATCTCTCTGGCCGCTGCCGAGGGGGCCTCTTCCTGCAGCAGCCGGGTTGAAAACGGTTTTCAGGCCCGGCGCGGCGATAGTTTGTGTTTTCCCACGCTGCACTTTTTGGGGATGCAAATGGAAAATGATCCGATGGCGCCTGAAAACAGCATAGAGACAAACCCTGAAGCCGAAATCCGTCTTGAAGAAGATTTGGGAATCGACGGCCACAGGTTCGAGATCCTGAAGCGAATGCTGCGACAGATCTACCCCGAGGACGCTTCGATCGATTCGGAATTTCTTGTGCGTCTTACGCCGTCTCAATTGAAGCAGGCTTATATGCGCCGGGCTTCCGACTGGCACCCGCAAAACGAGGACATCTCTGCGGCGGCGCTCCCGGAACAGCAGGACCGTTACCGCCAATTGACCAGGACCTACAACGCCCTTTTGCCCTGCATTCAAATCCTGCACCGAAAAGTCCAGAGGATCTCACACCTGAATGCACTGGAATGGTGGGAAAACGATGCCTCCGACAAGACCATCATCGCCGTCGGCGGTGCCAAGGGAGGGGTGGGCAAATCGGTCATTTCCGCAAACATCGCCGTCGGACTCGCCTTCCTGGGACACCGGGTCGTTCTGGCGGACCTCGACCTGGGAGGCCCCGATGCACATCTCTATGTGGGGGTAAAATCCCTGCCTAAAAACTGGAACGATTTCCTGGAAAAGCGGGTCGAATCAATCGAAGAACTGCGGGTCCAAACCCCTTTTGAGGGGCTCACGATCATCGGAGGAGACGCTTCGAAACTTGGGGCGGCCAATATCTCCCATCCGCAAAAGCTTAAGATCATCCGCAATCTGAAGGCTCTGGAGGCAGATTTTGTCGTCATCGATCTAGGCGGAGACACCTCCTACAACGTACTCGATTTTTTCCTGCTGGCCGATCAAAAAATCGTCGTTACCGGAACGGAGCCCGCTTCGGTCTTGGACAGCTACAGTTTTATCAAGGTGGCCCTGCATCGATTTCTGGATCGGTTTTTCGCAGCCCACCCTTCGCTTCATCATCTTTCAAAGAGCTTTCAAAACGCGTCTTCCATGGGCAGCCGGAGCTTTGCTCCGGAGCTGATTCTAAGCGAGGTGCGAGCCTGCGATGCATCGGCCTATATTAAGCTCAGGGAGCAGTTTGACCGCTACCACATGTCTCTTGTCGTCAACATGGCGGAAAGCCGAAAAGACGCATCCGTCGGTCTTTCCATCCAGCGACTGGCAAAAGCGGCCTGCGCTGTCGATATCGATGTGCTCGGAACGATTCCCTTCGATGCGGCTCTTCGAAAGGCAGTCCGGCGGTTTACCCCCTTTGTGGTTGAAGACCCCGGTTGCAGAGCCTCCAAAGCGCTCTATCAGGTGCTTGCCGGAATTCTTCTGCTTCAGGAGCCCAGGGCGATTCGTGCCGAGCTGCTCCAAAAATCAGGCCCCATTCGAAAGAGCGTCAAAACCGAAATCGATGCTGCCGACATGCGGTTGACCGGCCTGACCCCGAACCAGATTCACCTCCTGTCCGAGGGGTCTCCGCGGCTCAGGGACCGGTTTCAGAAGATACTCGGCTTTCTGACGGCCGACCGGCTGGTTTCAGCCCCCGGATCCTCCCTTCAATAGAACATCCCGACGACGGCCCCGGTCATGCAGGCGGCCAGGGTCCCCGCCGCAATCGATTTCAATCCCAGGGATACGATTTCGGTCCGCCGGGAGGGGGCCATCTGCCCCATCCCGCCGATCATGATGCCCAGAGATCCGAAATTGGCGAAGCCGCACATGGCATAGATCATGATCAGGCGAGATCTGGGGGAGAGGGATTCCGCAGGCATTCGGGCCAGATCCAGATAGGCAAGGAGCTCGTTTAATACGGTTTTTGTCCCCATCAGTTTTCCTGCAGCAAGGCATTCCTCCCAGGGGATTCCGATCACCCAGACCACCGGGGACATCCCCCAGCCCAGCACCCGCTCCAGCGTCAGGGGTTGGCCGTTTACGGCAGGGATCAGGCCGAGAAGCAGATTGACCAGGTGGACCAGCCCCACCAGTACGATCAGCAGGGCCACGATATTGAGCAGCAGCTTGACCCCCTCCATGGTTCCTGCGGTTATGGCTTCCATCGCGCTCGAGACTTGGACAGGAGCCTGGGGGAGCGCATCCTCCGAAAGACCGTGTATAGCGGGAACCATGACCCTGGCGACGGCAACCGAAGCCGGTGCGCTGATGATGGAGGCGATCAGCAGATGCCCGAGGGCGTCGGGAATGACCGGACCGAGGATGCTGGCGTATAGGACCATCACGGTTCCGGCGATGGTGGCCATTCCGCAGGTCATAATCGTGAAGATCTCCCCCCTGGAGAGCTTCTCCAGGTAGGGCCGGACGAAAAGAGGGGCCTCCACCATGCCAAGGAACACGTTGGCCGCAGCGGCAAGCCCTTCGGCACCGCCCATCCCGAGGGACCGGCGAAGCAGCCAGGCGAACCCCCGAACGATCAGCGGAAGGATCTTCCAGTAGAAAAGAAGGGAGGAAAGCGCGCTTGCCACCAGAACCAACGGCAGCCCGCGGAAGGCCAGGATGTATGTGTTTGCTCCCGGAGAGACGGCAAAGGGAGGTGCGGATCCGCCCAGATACCCGAAGACAAAGGAAGTTCCGGCCTGGGTAGCCTGCTCCAGAGCGCTTACAATCAGGTTGAGGACCATGAAAAGCTGCCTTGCACCGGGAAGCTTGAGCAGAATCAGCGCCAGGGCAACCTGCAGGACCAGGGCCGCTGCGACGGTTTTCCAGGCCACCTGCCTCCGGTTTTCGGAAAGTGCCAGGGCAAGCGCGACCAGTGCGATCAATCCAAAAAAACCCCGAACGACTTCCATGGGCGATGCTCCTTGGTCGTGACGGTTTTGTAATCCCTCATTAAAACTTCAATTCCGCAGATTGTTGACAGACTTCTGATATCACAAATTTACATTGTCAGGGAAGACCAGTGGTCCCATGTACAGCAATTCTCGGTAAAAATGAAGACTCCATAAATTCCGCCTGCGGACCGACTTAAATCCGGTCCTTCGGTTTGACCATTTCATCCGACAGCGCCAGCCTATGCGAGGCCCATGGAAGTTATGTATGCAAGTTATGTATTGACAAACCACCTTACGGATGATACCGATTCTCAATGTATACATTAACAGATACGAGCCTGGTTTTTAATGTTAAACGGTAGATCATGAGCCAAACACCTGTTCGAGAGGCGCTCAACTGCCTCGTTGAACGAAGCCGTGAGTTCGAAGCCGGTATCCTCCCGATCCTTAAAGCCTTCCACCTACTGAAAACGGAATTGCATCCGGAGCAGTTTCATCGATGAAACT
>QZKK01000028.1 GCA_003599475.1 Desulfobacteraceae bacterium | reverse complement strand
CTCTCTATGAATATTTCGATGTCGTAAACCGGCTCCTCGGCGGCAGCGCGTTGGGATGGATGTCGATTGTCGGGTATGTTTCCGGAACGACGATGATTTGTGCGGCCTACCTGAATTCAACGGAGACGATGATCGGGGTATTGACCCTCAATCTTTTGATCATCGCCCTGATTTCGCTTTTTCGTATCCGATTCGAACCGAGGGTCCTGGATATGATTTTCTGGCAGGTTTTGGGAACCCTGTACATTCCGGTATTTTTGTCCTATCTGATATGGATGAGAAACGGCCAGGACGGCATTTACTGGATATTCTACCTTTTTGCCGTTGTATTCGCCGGGGATTCCCTGGCCTTCTATGCAGGAACCCTCTTCGGCCGGCACAAGCTGATTCCCATGGTCAGCCCGGGCAAGACCGTGGAAGGCTCTCTCGCGGGTCTGGCCGGAAATGTGGCCGCCGGGCTGCTCTACAGGGCGTTTGTATCTGTTCCCCCATCTTGGACAGCCTGCCTGCTGATATCGCTTTTGATCGGAATTGCCGCTCAGGCTGGAGATCTTTTCGAATCCCAGATCAAAAGATCCGCCGGAGTGAAAGACTCGGGCAGGCTGTTCCCAGGACACGGGGGCGTTCTGGACCGATTCGATGCGACGCTGTTCGCCGCGCCGGTTGTGTACCTGATGAGGGGAATTTTGGAATGAAGAATCTTACCATCCTTGGATCTACCGGCTCGATCGGTACGAATACCCTGGCAGTGGTCGAGAAGTTTCCGGAAAGATTCTGCGTCAAAGCCTTGGCGGCAAACCGGAGCGTCGAAGTTCTTGCCGATCAGATCCGCCGGTTTTCTCCGGAAATGGCGGTCGTTTCCGACTCGGAACGGGCGAGCGCGCTAAAGGCTCTGCTGCCGGTTGGTTCCGGCGTGGACATCCGGTACGGTGAAGCCGGATACCGGGATGCCGCCTCCTACCCTCCGGTCCACATGGTGGTTTCCGCTATGGTGGGTGCTGCCGGTCTCCTGCCGACTCTGGCCGCGATCGAGGCGGGTAAAGATATCG
The DNA here is from genome assembly GCA_003599475.1 of Desulfobacteraceae bacterium. The sequence continues at coordinate 33,236 of QZKK01000028.1, read as the reverse complement.
CTCTGGCCAACAAGGAAACCCTGGTCATGGCAGGCGAGATCGTGATGCGGCGGGCGGCCGAAAAAGGGGTTCAGATTCTGCCGGTCGACAGTGAGCACAGCGCTATTTTCCAGTGCCTTTCCGGACAGCGGAGAGAAGATTTCGAAAGGATCCTCCTGACGGCCTCCGGAGGACCCTTTCGAAACCGCCCCAAATCCGATTTCAGCCGGATCCGGCCGGAAGATGCACTCAACCATCCAACCTGGAAGATGGGCAGGAAAATCACCATCGATTCGGCCACCCTGATGAACAAAGGCTTTGAAGTGATCGAAGCGAAATATCTTTTCGACGTTTCCCGGGCGCAGATTTCTGTGGTCATTCACCCCCAGAGCATCGTCCATTCCATGGTGGCCTACCGGGACGGATCCGTCATCGCGCAAATGGGAATACCCGATATGAAAGGGGCTATCGCCTATGCCATCTCCTATCCGGAGAGGCTTCCTCTGAATCAATCGCTCCCAGACTTCGGCACTCTGGCAGCGCTGACTTTCGAAAAACCGGATGATGAGAAATTTCCCTGCCTTGCGCTCGCCTGCAAAGCATGCGAAGCGGGCGGGACTCTGCCGGCTGTCTTGAACGCCGCAAACGAAATCGCCGTGGGTGCATTTTTAGACAACCGGATCTCTTTTCTGCGTATTCCGCAGTTGATCGAAGAAACCATGGCCGCTCATGTATCGATTCCCCGTCCAACGCTCCCGGACATCCTCTCGGCCGATCTCTGGGCGAGGAGGGAAGCGGCCAAGCGATGCGAGGTATGAGAATCGTTTGAACACGAGAAAATAATACATCATTTTCATACGAGGTTGAAAAGTCAAGGAAAGTTGTTATTATTGAGCCTATGAGTACAAGCATTCTCGCATTCGTCATCGTTCTTGGAATCCTGATCTTCTTTCATGAGTTGGGGCATTTTCTCATGGCGCGGCTTTTCGGAGTCGGGGTGGAGAAATTCTCTCTCGGCTTCGGTCCGCGCATTTTCGGTAAGAAAGTCGGATTGACCGATTATCGGATCTCTGCAATCCCCCTGGGCGGGTATGTAAAGATGGTCGGCGAGGAGCCGGATGCCGAAATCGATCCGGCGGACATCCCGCTTTCTTTTACCCATAAACATGTGCTGAAAAGAATTCTGATCGTGGCCGCCGGGCCTCTCTTCAACCTGCTTCTTGCGGCTGTCATCTTCTTCGCTCTTTTCCAAGCTTCCGGTCTCTACATCCTGCAACCGTCCGTCGGAAAGGTTCAGGAAGGGAGCCCGGCGGAAAAAAACGGATTGAAGACAGGCGATGTCATCAAAGCGATCGACGGACACTCCATTGAAAGCTGGGACGATATGTCCGGCCTCATCGGAGAAAGCGCCGGCAAACCTCTGTCGATGACGGTCAAACGCGGCGATTCCGAATTTGTGGTCCGCGTAACCCCCAACACCACGACCACGCAAAATATTTTCGGAGAGGAAACGAAAAGATACGTCATCGGCATCGTGGCATCAGGGGATTTTTTCGTCCGGGAACTCGGCTTTTTCGAGGCGATGGGCGAGAGTGTTCTCCAGACGTACCGGGTGACGGAGCTGACCGTTTTAAGTATCGTCAAGCTGATTCAGGGGACCGTTTCAACAAAGACGCTGGGGGGGCCGATCATGATCGCCGAAATGGCCGGCCGCCAGGCGAAAGAGGGGATCGCAAGCCTTGTTTTTTTCATCGCCCTGCTCAGCGTCAATCTCGCCATCCTCAATTTTCTTCCGATTCCAGTCCTCGACGGGGGACACCTGCTGTTCTTTTTTATCGAAGCGCTGATCGGCCGTCCGGTGAACACCCGGATGCGGGAAATCGCGCAGCAGGTCGGAATTTTTATCCTCGTCGTTCTGATGGTATTTGTCTTTTACAACGACATTTCGAGAATCTTTTTCTCCTAATCTCTATGATTTTGTGATAAAATCCCTCCCTTCTGCGGAGGGGAAGATTTTCTCCGCAGAGGCGAAGAGGATTATTTACGAAGATTCAAAATCAAATCTAAAATCCAAAATCTAAAATCTAAAATTAATACCATGCCTTACCGATTAGAAATTGCCTTGAAGCCGCAGCTTTTCGATGCCGAAGGAGAAGGGATTCGAAAGAAGGCGAGAGACTACTTCGGACTCGCCCTGGATTCGGTCCGGGTGATCCGGATCATAACCATCGACGCTTCGTTCTCGGACGATCAGCTTGCGGCCATTCGGGATGAAATTTTTACCAATCCAGTCACTCAAGTCTCCTCATTTAGAGCGCTTCCGATTCCGTTTGACTGGTGCATATGGGTCGGCTTCCGCCCCGGTGTTCGAGACAATCCGGGAAGTACGGCAATCGAAGCCATCGAAGATGTGCTCGGCACCGCTTTGAAGCGGAACCAGGCGGTCTACACCTCGAAACGGTACTGCCTGCTTGGTGGATCGCTCATGGAGACGGATGCAGACCGGATCGCCGGGGAGATCCTGGCCAACGACATCATTCAGCAGTGGCGAATCTATTCGAGGCAGGAGTGGGACCCGGATGCAGGGACCGGTTTGATTCTGCCCAAGGTCAAACTCAACCATGCTCCGACAGTCACCCCCGTGCCGATCACCAGTGACGCGGTTCTCCAGGATATCAGCAATCGGCGAAACCTCGCGCTAAACCCCAGGGATATCCCGGTCATCCGGAAGTATTTTCTGGATCCCGGAGTCCGGGAGAGCCGATCCAGGTTCGGCCTTTCCGACCCCACCGATGTCGAGCTCGAATATATCTCCCAGTCCAGAAGCGACCACTGCAACCACAATACCTTCAGGGGACGCTTTCTCTATCGAGAACCGGATACCGGCATCGAGGAGGTCGCAGATAACCTCTTCAAGACATGCATCGAAGCACCGACCCTGTTTTTGAAGGAGAAGAAACCGTGGGTCGTTTCGGTGCTTTGGGACAATGCGGGTGTGGGAAGATTCGATCATGAGCATCATTATGTCATTACGGGTGAAACCCACAATTCCCCTTCGAACATGGAGGCTTACGGCGGGGCGATTACCGGAATCGTCGGCGTTTACAGGGATCCGCTCGGAACAGGGAAGGGATCGAAGCTGATCATGGGAAGCTACGGGTTCTGTGTGGGGCCGAGGGACTATGAAGGTCCTCTGCGGGCGAAGCTGCACCCCCGCAGGCTTCTCGACGGCGTCATCGAGGGGGTTCGAGACGGGGGAAACAAGAGCGGTATTCCGACTGCCTTCGGACAGGTGCTGTTTCATCCAGGCTACATGGGAAAGTGCCTGGTGTTTGTCACCGCTTTAGGCCTCATGCCTGTTGAAATCGATAGCGAACCGGCGGAGCTCAAGAAAACCGCACCCGGCGAGCTGATCGTCATGTGCGGCGGAAGGGTGGGAAAAGACGGCATCCACGGCGTTACGGCCTCCTCCGAAATTTTTACCGAAAACACCCCCGCCGGCCACGTTCAGATCGGCGATCCGTATACACAGAAAAAGATGCACGATTTCCTTCTGGAAGCCCGGGATCAGGGGCTGATCCGGTATATCACCGACAACGGCGGTGGAGGGCTTTCTTCCTCCATCGGTGAGTCGGCCCGATTCTCAAACGGGTGCGAAGTTCAGCTCGACCGGGTGCCGCTCAAGTATGAGGGGCTGGATCAATGGGAAATCTGGGTTTCGGAATCACAGGAGCGGATGACGGTGTCCGTGCGCCCGGAAGACTGGCAGAGATTCGATGCACTCTCCAGGAAGCATGCGGTGGAAAGTACCGTCATCGGTCAATATACGGATTCCGGAAAATTGCATCTTACCTACGATGGAAAGACCTGCGCCTGCGTGGACATGGATTTTCTCCAATCCGGTTTTCCCCAATGGGAATTCGAGGCCGAGTGGGTGCCTCCGGAAAAAAGGGGCTTGAACGAACCGGTTCTGGGCGAACCGGCCGATTTCGTGCGGCTGCTCACCGATCTTCTTTCCCGTCCCAATATCTGCTCCAAGGAGTGGGTCAGCCGGCAGTATGATCACGAGGTACAGGGGACAAGCGTCATCAAGCCGCTGGTGGGCCTCGACCGGGATGTGGCCGAAGATGCAGTGGTTCTGCGACCGGTGCTCGAGTCTCGGAGAGGTCTTGCCTTCTCACAGGCCCTGCTTCCACAGTATTCGGCCATCGACAGCTATCATATGACCGCCTGCACCATCGACGAGGCGGTTCGAAGGCTTGTGGCCGTCGGTGCGGATCTCGATCACATCGGCGGGGTGGACAACTTCTGCTGGCCGAACATTCAGTTTGATGCAGTGGGGAATCCGGACGGAAAATTCAAGGCCGCCCAGTTGGTGCGTTCCTGCCGCGCGCTTCGGGATATCTGCCTGGCATATGAGATTCCGCTGCTGTCGGGTAAAGACAGCATGTATGTGGACGGGTATCTGACCGGGGCCTACGGCGAGACGCACAAGGTATCTGCATTGGGAACGATCCAGTTTTCCGCCCTATCGGTTTTGCCGGATATCGCAAAATGCGTCACCCTCGATGCGAAGTTCCCCGGGGATCTCGTCTATATCCTGGGGCTTACACGCAATGAGCTTGGAGGCTCGGAATACTACGAACATCTCGGATATGTGGGTCGAAACGTGCCCCGGGTCGAGCCCGAGATCTCTATGGCAATGTACCGGGGCCTCGGCGAAGCCGTTAAAAGGGAGTGGACGGCCTCGATCCACGGGATCTATCGCGGCGGTCTGGGAGTGCATCTGGCTCTGATTGCCATGGGAGGGAACCTCGGCATGGATATAGACCTCCAGCGGGTGCCGGTCGAGGGGCTCGATCGGAACGACAAGGTCCTTTTTTCCGAATCTGCAGGGCGATTTATTGTGACGATCGAGCCTCGCTTCCAATCCAGGTTCGAAGCGCTCATGCAAGGATTTCCCCATGCCCGGATCGGCACCGTTGCCGAATCGCCCCGGCTCGATATCACCGGAATCGAGGGATCCTCGATTCTGTCGGCAGACATTTCGGATCTAAAGAACGCCTGGAAGCGCCCCTTCGGAGATCTGATATGAAAGAGGTAAAAGTACTGATTCCCACCGGATACGGCCTCAACTGCGACTATGAAACCGCCCATGCCTTCCGGCTTGCAGGCGCTGTCGCCGATCGGGTGCACATCAATTCGATCATCGACGGCTCGGTTCTTCTGGACCACTACCGGCTCCTGGTGTTTATCGGCGGCTTCAGCTGGGGAGACGATCACGGGGCCGGCGTCATCGAGGCGATCCGATTCAAGAGCAAACTGGGGGATCGACTCGTTCGATTCGCTCAAGACGGGAATCTGATTCTGGGTGTATGCAACGGATTCCAGACGCTGGTCAATATGGGCCTCCTGCCGGGTTTCGGCGGGGACTATCATACCCGTTCCGCTGCGTTGATCCATAACGACTGCGGAAACTTCAGAGATCAGTGGGTGACGCTTAAAATCGAACCTTCCTCCGTATGCGTCTTTACCCGGGGGATGGATCGGTTGGAGCTTCCGGTCCGCCATGGTGAGGGAAAATTTTATGCGGAAAGCCCGGTCATCGCCCGACTCTTTGAAAAAGACCAGGTTCCCCTGCGCTACGCAAGGCCCGACGGTGAGCCTGCAGAGGGGGCCTTTCCCTTTAACCCGAACGGATCGCTGAAAGACATCGCCGGCATCTGCGATGCCTCGGGGCGGATCTTCGGCCTGATGCCGCATCCGGAAGCCTACAATCATCTCACCAGCCACCCGGACTGGACCCGCCTCAAAGAGGAGCGGAAGCGGAGGGGGGAACCCCTGGATGACGGCACGCTCACTCCAGGCATTCAGATGCTCAAAAACGGCGTCGATTTTGTCCGCAACCGGCTGTAGCAGGTGTCCCCACATTTTTCTCGATCTCTCTTTACCAAATCTAAAATCATCGATCTACAATGATTTGCTTCTTGCTCTTTTCCCTCCCTGTATAATAAATCATACGGACGTGTTCAAATCGGTGCACGTTCGGTCTGAAAGATCGTATTGCAAAAGAGAGCCGAAATGCGCTATTTCAGTATGCATCCAAATCTCGGGCCATCTGGAATCACGGATGTTTTCATATCGTTTCAGCCCCGGCGAAAGCCGGAGGAACCGATCGGTGTTCTTGAATACGCCTCCGTGGCATAGAACTTGTATGGGGATTTGTGAGGCGGAGAAACGGCAATGCGAAATAAAACGGGGTTTACCCTGGTTGAGCTGTTGATTGTCATTTGCCTGATCGGAGTCCTGTCCGCGATTGCCGTACCGAATTTCGCAGACTGGCTTCCCGATTACCGGTTGAAGAGCGCAGCCAACGACCTTTTTTCAAACATGCAACAGGCAAGAATCGGGGCTATTAGATCCGGCAGCAACTGGGTGGTCGTCTTCGATGCCGCCAACAACCGATACGGGGTATGTATCAGCAGCGGGACGGACGGAACCTGGTCGACCCTTGACGACAATGACAAGGTGAAGCTCATCGAGCTTTCAGGTTACAAGAGCGGGATCGGTTTCGGCCACGGAAACGCCACAAAGGATGCAACGCAGGATGAAGACCCCATCACAGACGATGTCAAGTACTCGAATGATCTTGTGACTTTTACCCCCAGAGGCGGATCTGGTTTCGGATTCGTCTATCTGGACAATCAAAAAAACACGGTCGGCTACGCCGTGGGCACCCAGGTCACCGGAGTGATCCTCATGAGAAAATGGAGCGGGTCCGGCACGGACTGGGATTAGGGGATCGATCTAACATGGCGATTCTTTCCGAAGAGAAAGGAAACGGCTCGAATCGAAACGGTATGACGCTGGTCGAGCTTCTGATCGCCGCTCTCATTTCCGGCATCGTGATGTCCGCGGTTTATGCAGTATACCGGTCGCAGCAGAGATCCTATAATCGGGAGACAACGGTTGCGGCGATGCAGCAGAACGCCCGGGTCGCCCTTTACAACCTGGAGCGGGAGCTCCGGATGGCCGGCTGCGACCCGACGGGGAAAGCCGGTGCGGGATTTATGGTGGCCGATTCTGCGACGGTTCAGTTCACAATGGACTTCGAGGGTGGTATAACCGACCTGAAAGACAACGACGACGACGGTACGATCGATGAAAGCGATGAAGAGTTCTTTGCGGACGGAACCGCATCGGGGGACCGGGAGGATGTCGTCTATGTTCTTTCGGACAAGGGATCGGACGGCGATCTGGATCTTACGCGAAACGGCGATCTCGTTGCCGAAAATATCGATGCGCTGAATTTCGTATATTTCGATCAGAACTCGGCGGTATTGACCGCTCCGGTCGATACGACCCGTATCCGTGCCGTTCAAATCACCCTCGTTGCCAGGACCGACACCATCGATCCGGATTTAAACAACACGACCGTTTACAGAAATCGTCAAAACGACATCATCTATACGGCAAACGATTCCTTTCGCAGGATTCTCCTTTCGACCATCATCAAGACGAGGAACATGGGGATATAGTCATTGATCATGAGAATCGAATCATGCACCGTATGCGTACGTAAGCTTTCCGGAGACAGGCGGTCGGAAGCGGGCTTTACCATCATCGAGGTGCTGATCGCCATCGGGATTCTTGCGTTCGGCATCCTGGCGGTGGCAAGCCTCCAGGTGACCGCAATCAGGGGGAATGCGTCCGCAAAGTATCAGACCGAGCAGAATACCTGGGCCCAGGACAAACTCGAAGATCTGATGACCCGAACCTATGCACACGCCGATCTGGATCCGGCCGCGAACCCGCACGAGGAAGCAAGTCCACCGGCCGGGTACACGATCACCTGGTCGGTCACCGATGCGACCCCCGTAGCCGGGTCCAAACTGATCGCGGTAACGATTGCCGGAAACGGAAAGACCACCACTCTCATTGGTGTCAAACCGCAGTTTTGAAGCGGGGGAGATCGGATCCTGAAAGGGGCCTTGAAAATGAGAAAAGAACGTATCCGGAAGGCGTACATCGACAACGAGAACGGTTCGGTTCTGGTGATTGCCCTGGTGATGCTTGCCTTCATAAGCCTCCTTGGCATTTCCGTTACGACGACTTCGACCACCGAGGTCCAGATTGCCGGAAACGACAGGATTTATAAGCAAAACGTCTATAAGGCGGAGGCGGCTGCGATGGAAGGCGCACAGAGGATCGAAAACGAGACCAGCAAGCAGGTCCTGATGAGAGCGACTCCCACTGCATGGCTTTCCGACAGCGACTCCATGACCACTCCCACCACTGCGGACAGTTGGGATCACGACGGGGAAGGGGGCAACGACAATTCACAAGCGGCGGATGCAAGCATCGATTCCGAAGGAAACACCTATTTTTCGGTGGTGGATCGGGGCATCGCTCCGGGCGGCTCCCTGTCGATGGGAGGTGGAACCCAGTTGCACGAATATGCGGTTTACGGATTTTACAACGGTACTCAGGGGCAGGTGTTGGTCGAGATCGGCTACAGGAAACGGTTTTAAGGAAAGGAGCTGTCTCATGCATATTCGATTGACTCCGGCGAGTTTCCTTCTTGTGGCGCTCTGCTTTTTTCTTTCTGCAGATCCGGCAGGCAGCATCGATATCAGCGACACCCCCGTCGATACCAAAGTGACCTCCGCCCCCCCCATCATCATGTTCGTTCTGGACGACTCCGGGAGCATGGACTGGGAGTTCATCGTGGATGGGCAGAGCGACGGACTCTTCGACGGCGGCTACGCATATCTCTTCGGAAACCCAGGAGACAATGCATACACTTGGGGGTATGTGCCGCTTTCCAGCACACAGCGGAAAAAATGGAAGGCGACCTGGTACGGGTACAACAAGATGTACTACAACCCAAAGAATGACTACTATCCATGGCCGACCCTGAGCAACGCGGACACAACGAATCCCCGGTCCAACCCCATCAACGCCTCTCCGACCTGGGACATCACCGGCACCTACTTCGAGATCGGATCCGGCGGAGGAGCCATGATCGACCAGATCATCGACGAGACCGATCCCGGGTTCAGCCTCATCAACGGCTCCTGGTATTACGAAGACAATCATGGGGAAGGCTACGGCGACGACTTCTACGATACCTCCGTCGACGGAAACTTCAACCACGGGCTCAACCGGCATACGGCCCGTTGGACCCCGACCGGCCTGAACGCAGGAAGCTATAAGGTCTATGCATGGTGGCGGACAATCGATAACTACTCCCGGTCGGTGACCTACACCATCCAGCATTCGGGTACGAGCCACGATGTCGATGTCGACCAGGAAGAGAACGCCAGCCGGTGGAACCTGCTCGGTACCTTTGCCTTTACCGGCGGCGGGTCCGAGTACGTGGAGCTCGATCACACGCCCGGCAACAACGGTACGCATGCCTGTGCAGATGCCGTAAGATTCGAAGAGGTCGGTTCCATGGTGACCGTCCGGTACGCACATTATTACATATTGGACGACACCGACGGCGACGGGATCAAGGATGACGGAGAGACGCTCTATCTGGTCAATTTCAACAACGGCATCCGTCAATACTACACGGTCTCGGAGACCTCCGGCACCGTTACCTCACTGACTCCGATCACGGAATCCGATATGCCGGATACATACCGGGCAAAGATATACGACGACAGCGGCAATTTCATCCGATTCCAGTCCGATGCCGAAGAGCTTCAGAACTGGGCCAACTGGTACTCCTTCTACAGGCGCCGCGAATTGGCAGCAAAGGCGGCTGTTGCAAACGTGATCTACGCAATGGACGGAGTCAAGGTCGGATTCTACAGCATCAACGGGGATCTTCGCCAGGCGGTGCTCCCCATCCGGCTCGATACAGAGGTGCTCCAGACCACTATCCTCGACGAGAGCGATGCAGGTTTTACCAAAACGGGAAACTGGCGTTGGATTTCCGGTAACAGCGAGGCTTACAACAACGATTTCTGGGATACGACAAACGATGCCGGTGTTCCCTATACGGCAAAGTGGACGCCACCTAGTCTCACTGCCGGCCAGTACGAGGTCTTTGCCTACTGGAGAAGCTACGGGGACTATTCCAGAGCGGTTCCCTATGAGATCAAGCATGCCGGAGGAACCACCACGGTTACGGTGAACCAGGAACAATTCGAGGATAGATGGAATTCGCTTGGGATTTTCAATTTCAACGGCGACGGCACCGAATACGTTCAAATCGCACATACCCCCCCAAGCGACAGCGCCCATGCCTGCGCCGATGCGGTCAAGTTCGAGCAGATCTCGGGCGGTGCAATCCAGAACGTGGACGACACGAACACCTTGCTTACCGGATTGTACGGCATGGATTCGAGCGGGGGAACGCCCCTCCGGCTTTCCCTCAAAGCCGTGGGCCAGTACCTGGATAAGGACGACGGTTTGACCGGAGGCCTCGGCGACTCTCCCATTGAAACCGAAGCAAACGGCGGCGCCTGCCAGCAGGCATTCGCCATCCTGATGACCGACGGATTCTGGAACGGAAACACCCCGTCTGTGGGAAACCAGGACGGGGATGAGGGGGAGCCCTTTGCGGACGGCAATTCAGATACGCTTGCCGATGTCGCCATGAAGTTCTACAAGGAAGATCTGGCAAACGATGTCGCAAACCAGGTCCCGACCAATGCGTGCGACAGCGCGACTTACCAGCACATGGTCACCTACACCGTCTCTTTCGGTCAAAGCGGCAGCCTGACCCCTCCGGACGAAGACGGAGACGGGAGAATCGACGATCCGTGTTTTTTGAACGCAGAAACCGACATTCCCAACTGGCCGAATCCGACCACCGCAGACGCCAATAAGATCGACGACCTGTGGCACGCTTCCGTAAACGGCAGGGGTGAATTCTTCAGCGCTTCGGATCCACAGGCGCTGATCGACTCTCTTTATCTGCTGATGGAAAACATCGCGGCCCGGAAGGCGTCCGGCGCTTCGGTATCGGTAAACGGGGATGAACTGGGGACCGGCACCATCCTGTACCAATCGATGTACAGCACAGGCTCCTGGACCGGGGATGTGGTGGCCTATCCGGTCGACCCGGTAACGGGTGCGGTCAACCGCGAAGAAAACGCTGTCATATGGAAGGCCTCCGAGACTCTGGAAGACCAGAACTGGGATACCGGCCGGCTGATCGCGACTTACAACGGTGTCGACGACGGGATCGAGTTTCGCTACAGCAGCCTGACCGACGCCCAGAAAACCGTGTTGGGGTCGGATCTCGTGGCCGACTCTGCCGCGGATCAGACCGCAGAGCAGATCGTTCAGTATGCAAGGGGAGACAGCATCAGCGGTTTCCGAACCAGAACCGGCAAGCTTGGCGACATCGTCCACTCGTCTCCGGTCCTGCATGGAAATACGGTGTTTGTAGGTGCTAACGACGGGATGCTGCATGCGTTCAACGCCGAAACCGGCGAGGAGCGATTCGGGTATGTTCCGAACCTGGTGATCGGAAACCTCGGCTATCTGAAAGACCCCGCCTATTCGCACAAGTTTTTCGTGGATTTGACACCGACTGTCGCCGAAAATGTGATGGTAAGCGGATCCGCCGTCACCATGCTGGTCGGCGGATTGGGCAAGGGGGGGAAGGGCTATTATGCGCTCGATGTCACCGCTGCCGACAGTACCGATATTTCCGACCTGGAAACGGCCGTTTCCGCTATGGTGCTGTGGGAATACCCAAAAACCGGTGTTACGGACGACGACCTGGGCTACTCCTTCAGCAAAGCATACGCGGTGAAGTCAAACGATGCCAACTACCCGCACATCGTGGTGTTCGGAAACGGATACAACAGCTCATCCGAAAAGGCGGTTCTCTATGTCCTGGATACCTCCGGGAGTCTGATCAAAAAAATCGATACCGGGATCAGCGGGTCAAACGGCCTGTCCACCCCCGCACTCATCGACGTCAACAATGACTACAAGCTGGACTATATCTTTGCAGGCGACTTAGCCGGCAACATGTGGAAATTCGACCTTACCGGCTCCAGTTCGGCGAACTGGGATGTGGCTTACAAATCGGGAACCACCCCGAAGCCGCTGATATCGATTTCAGGTCAACCGATCACCAGTCAGCCGGATGTGATGCGGCATCCGGAAAAGCCCGGCTATCTGGTTGTCTTCGGAACGGGTCAGTATCTGGCGGAAGCCGATCGCACCAACATGACGATTCAGGCGATTTATGGAATCTGGGATTACGGAGACGACGGGGACGACAGCGAATATCTGGGTGCTTTCGACAGCTCCGCAACCCCTTCACTTTCGAATCAGGCGGCGAACGTCACCCTTCTTGAGCAGACCGAAATCGATTGGCGAACAATATCCGGGCATGGCCTGAGGACATTGAGCAACAACGCACCCAATTGGGCAACCGTAGCCGATTCCGATACCGGACAAAGGGCAAACCCGGGGGACTTGAATGCAGGCGTAACCGTTCACGCCGGATGGTTTTTCAATCTGGTCCATTCTTCCGAAGCAGATCCTGCCGAAGAGGGAGAGCGGGTTGTAAAAGATGTGATCATCCGGGACGGGAACGCCATTGTCATCTCGATTGTCCCGAATACCTCTCCATGCTCGGGAGGAGGCAATTCCATCGTGCACGAAATCGATGCTGCAACCGGGGGGAGGCTTTCCGAAGCGCAATTCGACATCGATTCAGACGGTGTCATCGATGAAAACGATCTGATCACTCCCAACGGTCCGGACGGGAGCCCGCTTCTGGATGACGACGGGAATCCGGTCCGGGTTCCGCCGACGGGAAAAGGATTTACGGGGATTCTATTTCCACCCGTTTTTCTTACGATGCCGGATAAGACTCGGGAAATGAAGCTTTTCAGCACATCCGCAGGAAGCACCGAAGCGGTTTTCGAGAAAGTCGAACGCAAGGCAATGTACTACTGGATCATGCGATAAACACAAGGTAGAGGTGAGAAGATGCACAATCATCGATCCGCAATCCCGGCCGAGCTGTTCGTGTTGATTCTGGCCGTAAGCTGCCTGATCGTGTGGCCGCAGCAGGGGAAAGGAGCCGATGCCGGGCAATCGATGCAAAAGAGGATCGACCTGGACGATCCGCCCTATCAAAATTATCCGAAAAAAATGAGCGGTATGGGGACGATCGATCGAATCGGAACGGATGAAATCGTGATCGACGATTCGGCACACCGGCTCTCGCCTGCTGTGACATTTCACACTCCCGGGACCCTTTTCGCCACGATGTCCGAGTTGAAGGTGGGTCAATACGTCGGATATATCAAATCCCGGCAGGAGATCGTTTCGCTCTGGCTTCTCATAACGGAGAATTGACAATGCCCTTTGGAGGTTTCAGGTGTCAGGTTTCGGGTGTAAGGCGGGTGTCAGGTTTCACGTGTCGGGAGTGTCAGCTCCTGGGCAGAACCTGAACACTGAACGCTGAACACTGAACACTCTAATTAACTTGAAGAACGGTTCGATGTCATACCCAGTTTACCAGCAGGTTTCGACCGAAACTGTCTGCCGAGCACTCATCGAAGCGGGTTTAATCAACCCGGTCCAGGCGAAAACCATCCTTCGGAAGCAAAGAAGCGCGCATTCGACAGCGGATGGAAAAACCAATTCCAAACCTGCCTCAACGGACAGGCAGGGTGCGGGCGATCAGAATCCGTATCATCTGATCGATCTAATCGCTTCTTTGAATCTGGATCGGTCCGACGCCTCCGGCTACACCCTAGATGAAGAAACGATCTGCAAGACGCTTGCCGATAAATGGGAAATCCCATATCGGAAAATCAATCCGTTGAAGCTCGATCTGAATCTGGTGACCACAACGATTCCGCGCTCTTTCGCCCTGAATCATCATGTGCTTCCGATCGCAATCGAAGACGGCACCCTCACTTTGGCAACGGCCAATCCGTTCAACGGCGAAGCCTTCGAGGATATCTCACGCGCGACCAATTTTAAAACGAAGATCGTCTTCAGCTCGAAATCGGATATTTTAAAGCTGATCAATGAGTTTTTCGGTTTCAAGAGATCCATCGCCGCAGCCGAGCACCAATTCGGAGGGCCGGCGGTGGATCTCGGGAACCTGGAACAGTACGTACGGCTGAAATCGACGGATGAACTCCCCTCCAACGATCAACACATCGTCAACGCGGTCAATCATCTCCTCGGGTATGCATTCGATCAGCGGGCAAGCGATATCCACATCGAGCCGAAACGGAGCCAGAGTCTGGTACGGTTGCGTATCGACGGGGTTCTCCATACGGTTTACGAGCTCCCTAAAAACGTGCATCTTGCCGTTGTGAGCCGGATAAAGGCCATGGCGAGATTGAACATGGCTGAAAAGCGCAGGCCGCAGGACGGCCGGGTGAAGACAAACAAGGGGGAGGTGGAAGTCGAGATGCGGGTTTCCACCATACCCGTCGCATTCGGGGAAAAAATGGTGATCCGCATCATGGATCCGGACATCCTTTTCCAGGATCTCGAACAGCTCGGCTTCACAGAAACGGATCTGATCCGCTACAATCGATTCGTGAACATGCCCCACGGCATCATTCTGGTATGCGGGCCGACAGGAAGCGGCAAATCCACCACCCTCTATTCGTCGCTCAGGCATCTTTCTTCTCCCGAAGTAAACATCACCACCATCGAAGACCCCATCGAGATGGTGCATGAATCGTTCAATCAGATCGCGGTCCAGTCCGGAATCGGCATCACCTTCGGAACGATTCTGCGGAACATCCTGCGACAGGACCCCGACATCATCATGATCGGGGAGATGAGGGATCTGGAAACGGCTTCAAACGCCATACAGGCGGCATTGACCGGACATCTTGTCCTATCGACCCTTCATACCAACGATGCGCCTTCCTCGATCACGCGACTGCTCGATTTGGGGGTTCCGCCCTTTTTGATCCAGGCGACCCTCGTGGGGGTTTTATCCCAGCGGCTGGTCCGAAAAGTGTGCAACGGCTGCAAGGAATCTTTCGAGATTCTTTCCTCGGAGCTGAACGCCATGGGCCTGAAGACGGGAAGCGACGGGCCCTTGAAATTGTACCGGGGCAAAGGGTGTCAAAAATGCCGGGGAACCGGCTATTTCGGCCGAACCGGCATCTTTGAGGTTCTTCCTTATGTGGATTCCATCAAAAAAATCACCACCTCCACGGCCGATCTGGAGGCAATCCGGATGCAAGGCAAAAAGGAGGGAATGATCGTTCTTCGCCAGAACGCAATCAAAAAAATGCTGGAAGGAACGACGACATACCAGGAGGTCCTGAGGGTCACCTGGGAGCAGCCCTAGCGTTTGGAAGGAGAAGGCTTTCCATGAACTGCATCAAATGGATCCTGTTTTTCACGGTCGCTTTCCTAAGCGAATCGAATTGTACCGAGTTTTACAAATATATCGACAAGAACGGCAACGCCTGCTTTACAAGCGATTATTACAAGGTTCCGGAAGCGCAGCGAAAGGAGATGAAACCCTACATCGAGTATCAGGCTGAACCCGGAAGCGGAGAGGAAAAAGACCCGAAAGAAGAGCCGCTCCGGGTGGAAGAATCCGGAAAAAGCGCGAAGGATCGCGATGAAGCGGAGCTTGAAAAAACAAAAAGCCGTCTTGAAGGGGAAAGAAAGGATCTGCTGCAGGAATATGAGGTCTTGATGAAGGAAAAACAGCTTCTCGACACGGAAAGAGACCGGAAACCCAGGACGCGAAAGGCCACATTGGAGTACAACGAGAAGGCGGACGGCTTGAGTGAAAGAATAAAGAAGTATGAAAATAGATTGAAAATACACAATCGTGCAGTCGAGCTGTATAATACCGGTGTTGAGAACAGAAGCGAACAGCTAAAGAAGAACTCCGAAAAGGGAGAGAAAAAATAGGAGCTTTCTACTGTTTTGCGCCGAAAGATGCTCCCGGTGAAACGGCTCTATCCGCCCGGGTGATCAGCACGGTTGCAGTCGTTTCTTCGGCCGTAAGGACCAGAAGAGATCCGAATTCGACGGGTGTGAGAAGGGTATCCGTTTCGTCTTTGGACTGGAGCCTGGCACTCTCGTGGTAATAGAGAGTGTAGGTCTGACCTGGGGAAACGCCGTCTTTCGCCCCCTTGTCGATATAGGCAACCGATTGATCTCCGAAGATAAGCATCTGTTCTTCGGAAGAGATGATTTCCCCTTTTACTTCCTTGTTTGTTTCTGAGAGCCGGATTTCAGGAGAACGTGCCTCAAAAGGCATCAATCGATCGTCGACTTGAATCGTACGATAGACAGCCACCACCTTTCCCACCGCATAAGTCTCTTCGTTTCTGACGATCTCCAGCACTCCGGTCGGATAATGCTGAAATCCTCGATCTTGGGCATTTCGGTGGCCGAGTTGCAGGGTGCGGTAGGCGGTAAAGCGTCCTCCCGGAGTAAACAGACGATCTTCGAGTTTTTGAACATAGACGATATCCCCATCGCCGATGAGAGAGACATCGTCTTTTGCCTTGAATATGACCCCGCTCGGTTCCACCGGTCTGTCTTTGATGAAGCCGATCCGATCGATCGAACTGAACCGGAAATAGCGGTTTTTATCGACGGTTTCCTTCGGGGTCACCGGATCGATCCTCTCTGGGCTGCTCCTTGAACCATCATCCGCCATTCGGGTGAAATCGACTTCCCGTTGAAGCCGGATGCACCGGCCCGGGCGGATAGAATGAGGGTCCGCAATGTCGCTGTTTTCCTTCCAAAGCTCGGGCCAGCGCTCGGGGGAATCGAGAAACCGCCCGGATATATTCCAGAGGGTGTCTCCCTTTTGGATAATATAGTATAAACCCGATTCAAATCTTATGCTCTCGGCACCTCCGGCATAGGCCGGTATTGCGGCAAGAAATGCAGCGGAAAAGATTGCCAGGCGGCGAATAGATGTCGATTTGATCATGTAAACACCTCTGAAAAGATATCGACAGAGATCTTTCAATGCTTGAGTCCGAAATCAATGAGATTCTGTTTATCTTATTCTACCCATTCGGTCAACAAATTCAGGCTCTCACTCCTGTTCGGCAGTTCACCTGCGCGGACCGGCTTCCAAAATGGATACGCCAAAGTGGACAAAAGTCCGGTACGATGTGCGGAAGAGGGATTGGAAGTCGACCGAAATTTCATATTCCATGCGAGAGCTCCTGATGAAAAACTGTCTTTAACCCTTATTTTTTGTAACCTTTTCAGTATCGTACATGCTCTTATAGAATCCTTGGAGCCTGGGCGGCCGCCGGAACCGCCTGCAAGTCATACCGATCGACCCGTTGGCACGGTAATTGTTCTTAAGAGAGTCAAAACAAGAGAAGCGAGATGGTGCGATGAACAGAAACAAGGGTTTTACAACGGTCGAACTGATGGTGGTGGTCGGCATTGCCGGGGTTTTAGCGATGACATCCACTTTGAGCTACTTAACCCTGCGTACGAGTCTGCATTTAAGCGGCGCCAGCCGTCAGGTTCTGGGGGACCTTCTGTCGGCCAGGATGAAAGCCGTCAATCAGAATAAGATTTTCAAGGTGTTTTTCCCGTCGGGGACCAATCAGTATAAAATATGCGACGATGCGGACGGAAACGGGACGGTGGAAGATGGGGAGGGGGATGTTCTGGTTAAAAACATACAGGACGATTACCCCGGCGTGACCATCGCCGCTTCGGTTGATCCCGTCTTTTCACCGAGAGGGACTGCAACCGCAGGAACCACCGTTACGCTTACAAATCCAAAAGGCAGCAAAACCCTATCTGTTGCTTCAACCGGCCGAGTGAAAATCAATGGGTGAATCATGATGAAAATCCGTCGTTTTAATAACGGTGCACCGGGAATAGACTGCAATGGATTTACAATCATCGAAGTCCTCGTGACCATGTCTATCCTGTCGATTGGACTGTTGGGAATGTCCGCGCTGATCACCGGTATTCTATCAGGCAATGTTTACAACAATCGACTCACCACCGCCACGACCCTGGCTCAGGAGAAGATGGAGGATGTCCGGAGAATCGGCTATACGGGAGTGAGCGCCGCTACGGAGAACTACGGCGACATCACCGGGTTTTCCCTGTTCAAAAGGGCAACCACTGTCGCTGCAAATTCTCCGACGGCCGGTATGAAGACGGTCGTGGTGAGTGTCTATTGGGATTCCGACAACAAATCGGTTGGAATGAAGACGATTCTGACGCAGTGAGCCTTATGGATGCATACCGGAAAAAAGAGGGCGGGTTTACAATCATCGAGCTTCTGATCGCAATGACGGTCGGGTTGATCGTTATGAGCGCCGTGATCAGCACCTTCATCATCCAGCAGAAGACCTTTGACGTACAGGAACATGTTACGGAAATGGTCCAGAATGCCCGATCCGCAATGGATCTGATGACCCGTGAAATACTCATGGCGGGATACAATCCGATGAATGCCGCCTTTGACGGCGTGACTTACAATACTTCGGAACTGAAGATCCAGGCGGATTTGGACGGCGACGGTACTGCAGCCGGCGCCGACGAAATCATCGTTTATTCATACAACTCCGGCACAAAACAGATCGAACGGACAACGGGTACAGGCGGTGCGCCGCTTCCGCTCGCCGAGGACATCCAAAGCTTCAGCTTCCAATATCTAAACGGCAGCGGTGCAGCAACCACCACCAATGCGGATATCCGGCAGGTTAAGATCGTCATCACCGCTCGAACTTCCAAGATCGATCCCGGTTATGACTCAAACGGAGGGCATCGCACATTTGCACTGAGTTCTCTGATTACTCCCAAAAATCTCGCATTTTAAGGAGGACACGATGCATGCGGTAAGAATACGGAATGAAAACGGATTCGTGCTTATCACCGCCATGATATTCCTGATGATCATCGGGCTGATCGGGAGTACGGCGGTCATGGTGACGACCACAGACATCAAAATAGGGGCGAATTTCAAGGACAGCCGACAGGCTTTCTACGACGCCGAGGCCGGCGTTCAATATGCCCTGGGGAGGGTGGAAACGGATCTAAAAGCGGGAAGCATAGGACTGCCTGCAAACGTTGGAGACTCCATTCCGCTGGATTCTTATTCCGCCGCCGGGTTCAGTTTTACATTTACGGATTTAGCGAAGTCCGCCTCGAACCGTTACACTTTCATCAGCAGTGCAACCGGACCCAGAAACTCGAGGGCATCGATCGAAGCCGTCCTGGCCCGAGATCCAGCCATCAATTTCGCCGCTTTCGGGGATGTCATCACTTCCTTCCATAACAGCTCCAATGTATACAGCTACGACAGCGGCACCACACCCGATCCAGACTCCGACGATTCCACCGGAGAGGGGGATCTGGGGTCCAACAATGAGGTGGAAACCAAAAGCGGTGTCTTTATCGACGGCGACGGCATGCTCGGAGAGGATGAATCCGGAGAGGATGCAACCCTGGACAACGGTGGGACATTTACCGGGACTACCGGAGAACAGATCGGTCGCGTCGATCCGGATCCCCTGGGCGTTGTGGGAGGGGAATATGCGGATAAGTTTACGGCCTACAGCACGGGCAATGACAACAGTCTTGCTTTACCCTCGATCATATCGGGGGAAATCACTCTGGGTAACAGCGAGGTGATCGTCTTAAACGGGAAATCCGGAGGAGCGAACTATTATCTGAGCAGCATCAATATCGGAAACAGCGCCCAAATCCGTGTCGATACATCCGCCGGGCCTGTAAACATCTATTTAACAGGCGGGCTGGAGACCGGAAACGATTCTGAAATAACCGTCATCAACAACGGCAAACCGACCGATTTCAGTATCTTTTCGAACTCTACGGCGGCGATCAACATCAGAAACTCGGGGGATTTCGTCGGCATGATCTATGCTCCCTATGCGGACATCGAATTCAAAAACAGCACAACCATATACGGGGCGGTCTGGGGCAAAGAAGTGCATTTCAAGGCCACGGCGACCCTCTATTACGATACCGCTTTGAAAGACAAGTACCAATCCAATGATCTGAGTCTGGTCTCCTGGAAGGACGCTCGAAGCGGATAGTCGATCGATGGGGAAGGGGCGGAAACTCCGATTCCGCATGCCTGCAGGGGGTCAATCGGATGGGGGAGGTTTTCCGGAATACCACCAGTCGGGAACTTTCCCGCCATAGTTTTTTTTAACCTCACTCTCGATGTCGGACAATTCGGCTTTCAACTCGAGGATCTGTTTTCGCTTGGCCGCCATTACGGCTCGGTCGTTCTGTTCCTTTGCCGCCCTGAAGGCTGAAACAGCCGTCTCCATTGCGGACGCAAGCCTCTTTTTTTCCTGAAGAAAAATCTGTCCATGGGGGTCCAGGGAGGGGAGTTGCGCTTTGTCATCCAGGCGTTCCGGATTGATTTCGAAAGGCTCGGAAGCGGATTTTCCATCTACGGATTCCTGATATTCGGTTACAACGGGCCGGTCGGTTTCCGAGATCCCTGCGACAAGCTGTTTTTCGACTCCAATTACCCCGCCATAAGCATAAAACTTTATCTGCTTCTCTTCTTCCCAGTATCCGGAAGCCACAAATTCCGCGCCCGATGTGAGCCGGATGATATAGGAAGAAGTACAGATGGAAGGACGGAGCAGGCAGACGACGATAAGGAATGTCATCAGCAGCTTCTTCATGTCTCTCCCCGTAAGGTAAATGTTGGGAATCCACGGCGAACTCAACGCTTGGGATACACAGCAAGATTTGTACCAAAAAAAAGCCCTCACCGGAGGTGAAGGCTTTCGACTGTTTGCAGCAGATATGTTTGATCGGAGATGATTACATCATTCCGCCCATTCCACCCATTCCACCCATTCCGCCCATTCCACCCATTCCGGGGGCTCCGCCGGGCATCGGCGAGGAATCCTTCTCTTCGGGTTTCTCGGCGATCATGGCCTCGGTGGTCAGCATGAGGCCGGCAACCGATGCTGCGTTCTGAAGGGCGAACCGGACAACCTTGGTCGGATCAATGACTCCCGCTTCGATGAGATCTTCGTATTTGTCTGTTGCTGCGTTGAAGCCGAATGCGCCTTCGGCAGCCTTTATCTTGTCGATGACGACCGATCCCTCGAAGCCGGCATTGTTGGCGATCTGACGGAGCGGTTCTTCGATGGCACGCATGACCACCTTTACGCCCAGCCGTTGATCGGCTTTCACCTTGATCTTATCCAGTGCATCCAGGCACCGCACCAGGGCAACGCCGCCTCCGGGTACGATCCCTTCCTCTACGGCCGCTCGGGTGGCGTTGAGGGCATCTTCGACCCGGGCTTTTTTTTCTTTCATTTCGGTCTCGGTGGCGGCTCCAACATTGATGACGGCCACGCCGCCGATCAGTTTGGCAAGACGCTCCTGCAGTTTCTCCCGATCATAATCGGAGGTGGTCTCCTCGATCTGCGCACGAATCTGTTTGACGCGGCCTTCCAGTGCGGATCGGGCGCCGGCGCCGTCGACGATTGTGGTGTTGTCTTTATCGATGGTGATCCTTTTTGCTCGGCCGAGGTCGGCAACGGTCAAATTTTCGAGCTTGATGCCGAGGTCCTCGGAAACAACCTGCCCGCCGGTCAGGATGGCGATATCTTCCAGCATGGCTTTCCTTCGATCGCCGAAACCGGGAGCCTTTACGGCGGCAACCTGCAGGGTTCCTCTCAGTTTATTTACGACGAGGGTGGCCAGGGCTTCGCCTTCCACATCCTCTGAGATGATCAATAGGGGTTTGCCCATTTTCGCGATCTGCTCCAGAATCGGAAGCAGGTCTTTCATGTTGCTGATCTTCTTTTCATTGATCAGAATGTACGGATCTTCGATCGAAACGGTCATCTTGTCGGGGTCGGTCACGAAGTAGGGAGACAGATACCCTCGGTCGAATTGCATGCCTTCGACGACTTCGAGAGAGGTTTCCATCGCCTTTGCCTCTTCGACGGTGATGACGCCTTCCTTTCCGACTTTATTCATCGCTTCGGCGATAATGTTGCCGATGGTTTCGTCGTTGTTTGCGGAAATGGTACCCACCTGAGCGATTTCCCGCTGGTCCTTGGTCGGTTTGCTCATCCTGTGGAGCTCTTTGACGACGACTTCGACGGCCTTATCGATGCCTCGTTTGATGGACATGGGGTTGTTGCCTGCAGCCACCAGTTTTTGCCCTTCCTCGTAAATGGCTCTTGCAAGGACGGTCGCTGTGGTGGTGCCGTCACCGGCTGCATCGCTGGTCTTGCTGGCGACCTCTTTGACCATCTGAGCTCCCATATTCTCAAACTTGTCTTCCAATTCAATCTCTTTGGCCACGGTGACGCCGTCTTTGGTGACCGTAGGAGACCCCCAGGACTTATCGAGAACGACATTTCGTCCTTTGGGGCCAAGGGTTACCACGACCGCATCTGCAAGGGTTCGCACGCCGCGAAGCATCGCTTCGCGGGCTCTCATATCATATTTAATCAATTTTGCTGCCATCTTGAGTCCTCCATCTATCCGTAACAGTAATTATTCAATCACGCCGAGAACATCGTCCTCGCGCATGATCAGATACTCCGTTCCCTCGATTTTCACCTCGGTGCCCGAGTATTTGCCGAAGAGAATGCGGTCTCCCTTTTTGATTTCCAGGGGTATCCTCTTGCCGTCATCGCCGACTTTGCCGTTGCCGACTGCTTCCACTTTGCCTTCCGCCGGTTTCTCCTTTGCCGTATCCGGAATGATGATCCCGCCTTTGGTCTTTTCTTCCTCTTCCACTCGCTTCACTAAGATCCGATCTTGCAAAGGTCTGATTTTCATCTTTGATAATCTCCTTCTTCAATGAATGGTTAGTAGTGGTACTGAAAAAGATTAAGCATAAGAAAACCTGTTATCCTCGGGTCCACCCCCTTTCGATTTCTTGCAAAGAAACGCCTACTGAAATTTGTTGAACGTCTAATTTTTCTGGAACTATAATCATGCTTTTCTGCTTGTAAAGAGGCTGTAGCCGTTTTTTTCCGGTAGAAACAAATCGGAAAATCGGAGTCTTAAGCCTTCGAGTTTAAGTAAAAAAGAAGGTGCTCTCAAACCTGCAGTCGTCTGGAGACCCGGCCTTTGACTGGCGGCCGGACGAATTCAACAGCTCCCACTGCGAATTGCAGATCCGGATCAATCGGATCTTTTGGTGGATTTTTTTGCGGATCCTTCGGTCGATTTTGTCGAAGCTGTGCTTTCACTCGTTGATTTATGGGCTTCGGAACTTTCCTTGGGCTTGGATTCCGAAGGTTGGGATTTACCGGCGTAGTCGGTCACATACCAGCCGGTTCCCTTGAGATGGAATGCGCTATGGGAGATGAGTTTATGAAGCTTACCCGAACAATGCCTGCATTTCTTGAGCGGCTTATCCGAAAATCGTTGAAAGGCTTCTTCGATCGCTCCGCACTTCGTGCACTCATATTCGTAGATCGGCATTTTCTCAAACCTCCATCCTGGAATCCTTCAAACGAAAATACTATAATGAATTTTCATTTATTGTCAAGAACCTATTTTTTAATTCAAGCCTTTCAGATCCTCAAGGGGCGTATGCCAGCTCCGATAATATTCCAGCACCTCCTCGATGCCTGGAATCCGGACATTGGAGAGAATCTTGCGCGTGACGGCGTGGACCCGCTTCTCTTCATCCAGAGCTTCCTGGGGGGAGGCACTGAAGTTCTGAAGAAATTTCCTGAACCGAACCACATGGATGAGTTCATGCGCGACGATGTATAGCGTAAACGGGAAAAGCAGGATCCGGGATTCCCGATTCAAGGTGGCGAGGATGGCATGATCCTGGATGCAGATCTTGTAGAAATCATAGGAAGACAATCCGAGGAGGTCGTCTCTGCGCTTCCCCTCGTAGCGGATGATCTGGGCGTAGGGACCCTCTACGATCTCATCGGGCTTCAGGTTGGCAATGGTTTTGATGTCGTATACGGAGTGCAGCCACTGGCTTGCAGACATCTTGTAATGTTCATTGACCAGCTCTTCTGCCGTTGCCGTTGCATTGTTGACGACCTCGATTTGCTCAGGGCTGAATCGCGCCGACTGCTCCATTTCGATTTTTCCGAAACCACTTCCGCTGGATTAAATAGAATACAGGTTAACACACTGACGGTTTCACATCAATCGTCGTCACCGGGCGCGGTCACCGGCCTTGGTCCATGCGATGAAAAAACTATAGACATTCGGATGCAATTGGTGCTAAAAATTCTATTCTCGATTCCGCATGCAGTCATTACGGCCTCATTCGAGATTTCAGAGAAAGGAGGTGATCAATTGGGCAGCGTCATCAAGAAGCGTAGAAAGAAAATGCGAAGGCATAAGCACCGAAAGCTTCTCGCCAGAACGCGTCATCAGAGAAGGAAGGGAAGATAAATGACACCTTCAGCCTCCTCTAAGGGTAGAAAGCACCGGTTTTGTTTGCAACCGGTGCTTTTTGCTTTCAAGGCTTTTCAGGCTCCCCAAATCCTTTCAGGTATTTCAGAAATTCCGAGTCGGTCGTCAAGATAAGCGAATTGTTTTGATCGAAAGCTTCGTTGTAGACTTCAAGCGATTTGATAAACGAGTAGAATTCAGGATCGACGCCGTATGCATCCGCATAAATGACCGTCACCTCCCCATCGGCTTTTCCTCGGATCTCCTGAGCCCGCCGGTAAGCTTCCGAGGTAATTTCCTTCAAATCGCGCTCCTTTTCGCCAAGGATCTTCTGGGCTTCGCCTTTTCCCTCTGAACGGAATTTTTCAGCGATCTGTTTACGTTCCGCAATCATCCTGCCGTAAACAGAATCCCGAACCTGCTCGACGTAATTGATCCGTTTGATTTTGACATCGACCAGTTCGATTCCGAACTGCGCCAATTTGGGCTGCGCCTGCTCCAGTATTCCCTTGGTGATCGCTTCCCGCCCGGTCTCGACAGCATAGTATAAAGGGAGAGCTTCTTGCTGTTTTGCCTGCTCGGGGCCGTATTCGAAAGTATCTATGTCCATCGGCCGGTTGGTGGATCGAACCGCCTCGATGAGGCTGAAGGAGGTGATGAAGTTTCTTACCGCAGGATCGATGATGTCATCCAGCCTTCCCAGAGCGCTGACCGTATTGTTTACGGTCTGGAAGAATTTGACCGGATCGACGATTCTCCAACGGGCAAACGGGTCCACCCATAGATAGGTTTTATCTAAAGTAGGGATCTGTCCGGGGTCACCGTCCCACTGCTGCAGGTTTTTTGGGAAGTAGTTGGTGCTCTGAATAAAAGGCACTTTAAAGTACAAACCCGGGGAGTCTTTCGGTCTCCCGACGACTTTGCCGAATTGCGTGACAACCACCTGCTCCGTTTCGTCCACGACGTAAGCGGAAGAGAGGACAAAAACGATGCAGATAAGCACGATGGCGATGGCAGCTCCCCTGATTTTCATTTTTCACCACCTTTTTTTGCAAGATCGAGAAAGGGAAGAAGATTCTTCTGATCCGAATCGACGATATACTTATGACCGAGCTTGGGGAAAAGTTCCCTCAGGTGCTCCAAATAGATCCTCCGCTTCGTCACGTCTTTTGCTTTTGCATACTCTCCGTAGAGTGCGTTGAATCTGGAAGCATCTCCTTTTGCCCGGTTGATCCGATCCAGCGCATACCCCTCGGCCGCCCGCACGGTCCGCTGAGCCTCTCCGCGGGCTGAAGGGATTCCCTTGTTGTAATCTTCCTTGGCCTGGTAGATCAATTTTTCCTTTTCCTGGACGGCCTGGTTGACTTCGTTGAATGCGGGCTGAACCGGCCCGGGAACGTTTGTCCTTTTCATCTCGATTGTGACGATGCTGATGCCGCTTTCGGCTTGGTCCAGCTCTTTCTGCAAAACCGCCTGAGCCTCCTGCGCGATTTCCGCCCGCTTGTTGATCACCTCGTTGATGCTCCGATCCCCCACCACCTGCCGCATGGACGCTTCGGACATGTCGATAAGCAACTGCCGGACATCGCCGACTCTGAACAGGTAATTGTACGGGTCCTTGATGCGGAACTGCACAATCCAGGGTACCAGGGCGACATTGAGGTCTCCTGTAAGCATCAGGGAGACATTCTCGTTTTCAGCTCCGGGAGTCGTTCTTCCCCTTGCCGCAGGGGCGGCGGTAACGAAACCGAATTCCTCTTTGTAAACCCGGCGTACCTTTACTTTGGTGACTTTCTCGATACCTGCGGGGAGTTTGAAATTCAGGCCCGGTTGGCTGAGGCGGATAAACCTTCCGAAGCGCTGGACGACCCCGACTTCGTCGATGGCCACCGTATAAAAGGTGGATACGCCGAAAAAAACGATCATCAAGGCCAGGACAAAAAGGATCGGACCGCCCGGCATCTTCCATTTCTTTATTCTCTTGACGATCTCATCCACCTGGGGCGGCACGCTGCCGCCCTGCTGCTGCTGCTTCAATTTTTCCCAGTCCCAACTCATTGCAATTTCCTATCGATGCGTGTTTTGTATTTCATAGATCAGTTTCATAGATCAGGGTGACAAGTGTTTTTTGGATACAGGAGAAATGTTTGACTTTACGCTGCCGCCGATATCCACTAAGATACAAGGAATTTTGAACCGAATGGATTTGAGCAACATGTTCATACAATTGAATTTTAATATTTAAGTCACCTGTGCCGGGAAGTCAAGCGAAAAGCCCGGACATCGACCGGACATCGGCAGTTCGGGGCATCCGATTGTCCGAAAACCTCATCGGAAAAAGCAATGAACGGAGGTCCGAAAAAAAAGAGGGAACCGACCCACCTGAAAAATGTGCTGCCGGATCTTTTAATATCGATCCGAGGCGGTTCCGATGCACGGCTGGTGGATGTTTGGGAGATATGGGATCAGGTGGTGGGGGATGCCATTTCGAGAAATACCCGTCCGGCTGCATTCAAGGGCAGACTTTTGCTGGTCGAAGTTTCCAGCTCGACCTGGATGCACCAGCTCCGTTTCCTGAAGGCCGAAATTATCGAAAAGATCAACGAAGCCTTTGGTAAAGAAATGCTGGAGGAAATCAAGTTTAAAATCGGAACCCTCTGAGCATGAACCATAAGCCCGGTGCGAAGCATGGAGAATCTGCTTTCTACGGATACCTTCTTCAACGGCAAGGTCAGCATCGAACAGACCCTTGCAGGATTCAGGTTTTCAATCGATGCGGTGCTGCTGGCTGCTCATTGTCGCATCCGGCCGAACGGGACGGTTGTCGATCTGGGGACCGGGTGCGGCATCGTTTCGATCCTGCTTTCATTTCGGTACCCGGCCGCGACCATCTACGGCATCGAAATTCAAAGAGAACTTGCCCGTCTGGCCTGCCGCAATGTGAAAAAAAACGGTATGCAGCATACCGTTCATGTACTCCGTAGCGATATCCGTACCTTCGCTCCCGAAACGATTCCTGAACCGATCGATCTCGTGGTCAGCAACCCGCCCTACCGAAAAGTCGGAGCCGGTCGGATCAACCCGAATCGGCAGCGGGCTGCTGCCAGACACGAGCTTACCGTCACCCTGGCTGACGTTGTCGGGTCTGCGCGCCGCCTGCTGGGGAAAGGAGGGCGGCTGGTGATGATCTATACGGCCGAGCGGGCTGCGGATCTGATCGAAGAGATGCGCAGGAACGCGATCGAACCCAAGACCATCCGATGCATCCATTCCAAGGGCGGGGAGGCCGCGAGGCTTCTCATCGCCGAGGGCGTCCGGGAGGGTCAACCGGGAATGACCATCGCCCCCCCTCTGACCCTGTATGGGGAGGACGGTCGGTACTGCCGGGAGGTGCAGCAGATGTTTGAACCCTAAGAGAGTGTTCAGCGTTCAGTGTTCAGGAAGAACCCGCCCATGGCCCATTGCGGGAAACCCGCCTGCCATAGCCATCGGAGCTTCCGGGAAAAATAACGCACCTGATGCGGTTGCTTATATCATAGCGCACGCACATGGTCATTGGCGGGCAGGTCGAACGTCCAACATCGAATTGCGGAATAAAATCAAACTCTCTTTCTTAGTCAGCCGGCTGCCCCGCACCGCCAGTAGCTGGGCTGAACACTGAACGCTGAACACTGAATACTCGAACGTTGACACAGTTGCCATGCCGTATTATATATACTCAACTTGCGTGGATGGAGAGGTGGCCGAGCGGTTGAAGGCCCCGCTCTCGAAAAGCGGTATCCTGTCAAAAACGGGATCGTGGGTTCGAATCCCACCCTCTCCGCCAGCCTGTTGCATGGTAGGCACCTTGAAACGCCAATTGCCTCCCGGAGAGATGTCCGAGTTGGCCGAAGGAGCACGACTGGAAATCGTGTGTGCTGCCAAAAGCGGTACCGAGGGTTCGAATCCCTCTCTCTCCGCCAATTTATTCCATAAACCGAGAACCGCTCTTGTGGGCGCGGTCGGAGCAATCGGCTCAACGCTTACGATATGCCGCCACCCGCCCGGCCGGTCCGACATGCCGGTAGGAAAGCGGCCCCGGGAAAGGGTTGATTCCGCCTTGCGCTCCCGCTTCATCGATCGGCTTCCGGCTTGCAGTTCAGGATATCGGTATGTCTTATCTTGTTTTAGCGCGAAAATATCGTCCGCAAACATTTGAAGAAGTCATCGGACAGACGCACGTCACTCGGACATTGAAAAATGCCATCACCTCCAACCGTGTTGCGCATGCCATCCTGTTTTCAGGACCAAGGGGGACCGGAAAGACGACGGTCGCCAGGATATTGGCAAAAGCCATGAACTGCGAGGAAGGACCCGTACCGGAGCCGTGTAATCTCTGCCGCTCCTGCCGTGAAATCCGCTCGGGCAGTGCCGTGGATGTCTATGAAATCGATGGGGCTTCAAACAACAGTGTGGATCAAATCCGAGAGCTGCGGGAAAATGTCAAATACACCCCCATTCACAGCCGCTACAAAATTTATATCATCGATGAAGTTCACATGCTCAGCATTCAGGCCTTCAACGCGCTGTTGAAGACCCTGGAAGAACCTCCAAGCCATATCCTTTTCATCTTCGCCACGACGGAGCCGCACAAGATTCCGGTGACGATTCTTTCCAGATGTCAAAGGCATGAGTTCCATCGTATCGAAATCGCCTCTGTTCGACAGCAACTGGAATCGATCTGCGGAAAGGAAGAGATTCGGTTCCCTTCGGAAGGCCTTTGGCTGATCGCCCGGGAAGCGGGCGGCAGCATGCGGGATGCACTGAGTCTTCTGGATCTGGTTATCACGTGTGGGGAAGGCGGTGCTGCCTCCGAGCAGATTGTGGAACTGCTCGGCGTGGTCGATCGCAAAGTGATTTTCGATATCTCCTCGGCCGTTCTCAGCGGCAATATTTCTTCCGTACTGGAGCTTCTGGATTCCATGTACGAACGCGGCTGCGATATGAAGAAGCTTTACACGGATCTGGTCGAACATTTCAGAAACATGCTGGTCGTCAAAATGGGGAAAAGCATCCGCAACCTCGTGGATCTTCCGAATCATGAAATCGAACAGATAGAGGATCAGGTGCGGAACGCAACCCCGGCTTTCCTCCATCAGCTCTTCGATCTGTTATTTCGGGAGGAGTCGACCCTCCGCTTTTCTCTTCAGCCCAAGCTGGTACTAGAGACTGCATTTCTGCGGATGTGCCGGCTGAAACCTACGCTCTCCTTGGATGAGTTGATCGAAAAGCTGGAGGCGCTGAGGCAAACCATTTCAGTCTCCGGTTCAGGATCCGGGCCAGGTCACGGTTCAGGCTCCCGCATTCGGGACGGCGGATCAATCGAGAGCGGCGCGTCCCCTCCGGCATCAAAAGACCGGGCCGAAGCAACCGAGAGATTGAGTGCACAGCCTTCCCGGGAATCGATGGAGAGAGTGGAAACGATCGAGCGGCTTTGGAAAAACATTCTGGACGCTGCCGCTGAAAAATACCCGTTGATCGGCGCCGCGCTCACCAAGTGTGAGCTGATTTCCGTGGGGAAAGAAGAGTTGGAGATCGCCGTCAACGGCAGTGCATTCAATTTGAGTCTGCTGCAGCGCTCGAAGAATCAGCAGATTCTCACAAGGCTGTTTGAGCATCTGCTGGGGCGAAAGATGCGTATTCTACTTGTCTCCAAGGTGGAATCCGCCCCCGACAATCAAAAAAAAAAGGTACGTGAAGACCGGCTGAAGCAGGAGGCTTTGAGCCACCCCCTCGTTGCCGAGGCGGTTGAGGTTTTCAGCGGCAAAATCGTCGATGTAAAGATCTTATAGGAGGCATATCGATGAAAGGGATGGGAAATCTGATGAAAGAGGCTCAGAAGTTGCAGTCGAAGATGCTGAAACTTCAGGAAGAGCTTGCACAGAAAACCGTAGAATCGACCGCAGGCGGCGGGATGATAAAAGTCGTGGCAAACGGTCGTCAACAGGTTGTTTCGATTGCGATCGAAAAAGAGGTCGTCGATCCGGAAGACGTGGAAATGCTCCAGGATTTGCTCCTTGCGGCCGTAAACGACGCCCTGGTCAAATCTCAGGAGATGGTTTCCTCCGAAATGAGCAAATTGACCGGCGGGATGAATATTCCGGGAATGATGTAAGACATAAATCATACTTCTAAATTTCCATGAGCTACTATCCGTCTTCCGTACAGAATCTGATCAGGAACCTTTCCCGGCTGCCGGGCATCGGCGGGAAGACCGCGGAACGGCTCGCCATGCACATGATACGAGCCCCTCGAAAGGAAATCGAATCCCTGTCCGAGAGTATCCTCAAAGTCAAGGACACCGTACGGCTGTGCAGCCGCTGCTTTGCACTCAGTGATGGGGATGAGTGCGAGATCTGCAGGAATCCGGTTAGAGACGGAAGCCTGCTGTGCGTGGTGGAGCAGCCCGCCGATATGGTGGCGATAGAGAAATCCGGAGCCTTCTCCGGAAAGTACCATATCCTGCAGGGGGTGTTGTCTCCCATGCACGGCGTGGGCCCGGACGATATCCGCATCCGGGAACTGCTGGCTCGAACCGAGAATGGCGCTGTCAAAGAAGTGGTGATCGCCACCAGCACCAGCGTCGAAGGGGAGGCCACAGCCCACTATCTTGCAGAACGACTCTCGTCTTTTTCGGTCCATGTCAGCCGCATCGCATCCGGAGTGCCCATGGGAGGCGATCTGCAGTACGTAGACCCTGCGACCCTGCAGCGCGCCATGGAAACCCGCCGTGCGGTATAAAGAATCCGACCTCTTTGAATGCAGGAACTGCGGGCGGTGCTGCAAGGGGTACGGCGGAACTTTCGTAACCGAACGGGACATCCGGACCATCTCGGACTATGTACAGGAGAATCCGGCCTTCTTCGTCAAGAAATACTGCAGTCGTTCCGGAGGCAGGTTCATCCTTGCCCAAAAGCCGGATGGATACTGTATCTTTTGGGATGCCGGGTGCGCCATTCATCCGGTGAAGCCGAAAATGTGCAGAGCCTGGCCGTTTATTGAAAGCGTGCTCCGGGACTTCAGCAACTGGCGCACCATGGCGGAATCTTGTCCGGGCATTCGAATCGAAGCGCCTGAAGAGGCGGTGCTGGAGTGTGTGAGAAAGCAGCTCCAGTCAGAGCATGAGCTCACGCAAAGGCCCAATTAGAAGAAAATCACAAGTTCCAAGCATCAAATTCCAAACAATGTTCAATAAGACAAATAACCAAACAAACCCAAACGAAAACAAAATAGCCGCAGAGTTTCGCTGATGGACGCAGATACTAAACTTCTAATCTTCTGAATTTATCCCCCTTCGCTGACCTCCGGCCTCTGCCCTCAGCCTTCCGGCTTCTGTCTCTATGCTGCCTTTATCCCACCCCCGGCGGGATAACCCGTAACCCGCAACTCGCAACGCGTAACTCCTCGTATGCTTTCAGCACACGTTGTGGAGAGATCTCCTCGATGCATCCCCTCCGGCAGCCTCTGCCGGTTTTGGTCTCGAAGCAGGGGCGGCATTCAGCACCGGGCTGCACCACCGCCACGGCGGGGCCGAGGGGGCGCCATCTCACCGGATCCGAGGGGCCGAATATCGCAACCGTGGGAACCCCGAGATACGCTGCCAGGTGGGAAACCCCCGAATCGTTGCCGATAAATCCGGACGCGGTCTTGAGAAGCCTTGCGAGATCGACCAAATCGTTCGGCCGATCAAAAGCGGCTGTCGCGCGGCCGGTCAGATCCGCCTCCAAGTGGTCTTCTGCGGGCCCAAGAACGAAGGCGGGCTGGATCCCCTTTGTTTCGAGCATCCGGGCGAGCCGAATAAAATTCGAAATCGGCCAATTCTTGAGACGGCT
Organism: Desulfobacteraceae bacterium; assembly: GCA_003599475.1. The sequence continues at coordinate 1,023 of QZKK01000028.1, read as the reverse complement.
GCCGGAACCCGGGTGCAGAAATATCGGAGCAGGTTCAACCGGCGCGATCCTCCGGCCGCCGGCGATCGGACAAAAGCCCGCTGACGGAACGAGCCCGAACCGGATGAGAAGAGAAAGCACATGATCGGCGACATGAATCGGCTCACCCGGACTCGGCCGGGGAGCGATCCGATAGACCGGCCGATCGGTTGTGCTGCAGACCGATTTTTCAAGCTCCTCGGAATACGAAAAGAGGACGATGCTCTGATACGTTCCGATCCTCCCCTTTAATTCCGGATGCACCGCCTCCGAAAACAGTGTCGAAACGATGGCCGATTCCAGCGGGAGTCGCCCGTCGATCACCTGTAATTCGACAGCCAGATCGCCAAGGCTTCTCCGGCAAATCGCGTCGATTCTCGGATATCTCTCTCGCAAAAGGCGGAGAGCCGGAAAGACGGCAATGAAATCCCCGAGTGCTCCCTGGTGGAGGATCAGGAGTCTTGGATTCCTATCCATTCGATTTCTCCGCTTTTCTGCAAATCTGTCGAAATCAGCCGTTGATTTTACTCGAACATCCGTCGGAAATCAAAAATCGAAAATCAAAAATCTAAAATTATTTGACTTTTTGACCGGATGGGTCTAATTTCCCGAATCAAAATTCTATGAGCAGTCCAAACATCGATACTCCCGTTACCGCTATTTCAGGAGACCGAGATGAGCAGATCACTTACCTATGCCGATTCCGGCGTCGACATCGACAAGGGGGATAAATTCGTAAAAATCGTCAAAAAAATCGCCAAAAGCACCCGAAGACTCGGCGTCATGGGGGAGATCGGCGGTTTCGGGGCGTTGTTTTCGCTCCCGCTCGGCAATTATGAACGTCCGGTTCTGGTAAGCTCGACCGATGGCGTCGGAACCAAGCTCAAAATCGCCTTTTTGATGAACGTTCATGACACGGTTGGAATCGACCTGGTGGCCATGTCCGTAAACGACATCGCGGTTCAGGGCGCCGTGCCGCTGTTTTTTTTGGATTACCTCGCCATG
>QZKK01000217.1 GCA_003599475.1 Desulfobacteraceae bacterium | reverse complement strand
TGTCCTGGCTGCATGTAAACAGGTTTTCCTCCACATGTACCACATGGGGCAGCTTGGAAGCGTGCCCGCAAACGGCGGGGACATCGACGATACCCCCGATATTGATGCCGCAGTTGCAAACAAAGACGCCCACCCTCGGCACCTGTTGCGCGACGTCGATTTCGGGGGTAAGATCCTTTACCCTCACGCGGGTTCCCCGGCCGGGCGCGAGGATTCCGCTAGCTGCGGCTGCGGCAGCCGACGCCTCCATGACCGATTGGGGGATGTCTTTGGGGCCCTGAAAGGCGCCGCAGACATAGATCCCCTCACGGTTTGTCGCAACCGGCGCAAGATCCCTGGTACGGGCAAACCGATGGATGTTCAGATCGATTCCGAGCCTCTCGGCCAACGTCGTGGCTTCCTCATCGGGGGAAAGGCCGATGGACAAAACGACCATGTCGAAAGTCTCTTCCATCAGCGCCCCGGACTCTTTCACCCAACGCAGCCTGAGAGATTCATCGGCTTGCGGAAGCACCGTGTGCACCCGGGCGCGCTCGAACCGGACGCCACGGTGCTCTTCCGCTCGTTTTGCGTACCGGTCGAATTCCTTGCCCATGGTTCGAAGGTCCATATAAAAAATGGCTGTATCGAGAGCGGCACGGCTGTGTTCCTTGGCGATAACCGCCTGCTTGACCGCGTACATGCAGCAGACAGACGAGCAGTACCCGCTGTGGTCGCATTGGTTGATGTCCCTGGAGCCGACGCACTGGAGCCACGCGATTCTCCCCGGCTCCCGATGATCCGAAGGCCGGACCAGATGGCCCTGGAAGGGCCCGGATGCAGAAAGGATCCTTTCGAACTCGAGGCTTGTTACGACATTGGGATGATTGCTGTAGCCGTAAGAAGCGAAACGGGAAGGGTCAAAGGGTTTAAATCCCGGTGCCAGGATGATCGCGCCCGCCTCCACCTTGATGATTTCCTCTACTTGGGTGTGGTCGATCGCTCCGGGTAGACACGCCTTGACGCACTGATAGCATTCCGAGCAGATGCCGCAGCGAAGACAACGTTTGGCCTCCTGCCGGGCCTCGGCCTCGCTATATCCAAGCGAGACCTCCAAAAAATTGCCCCCCCTGGCCGCAGGATCCAGGCAGCGCACGGGCACCCGGGGCTTTACCGTCTTTACGAGAGTTTCTGGCTTTACATATGACCATTTCTTTTCTTGGCCCGCTACCCGGTCCAGGGTCAGATCCGTGCCGTTGATGAACCGGTGGATGCTTTCTGCTGCATTTTTGCCGGCCGCCACCGCCTCTACAACGGATTTGGGTCCGGAAACGGCATCGCCGCCCGCAAAAACCCAATCCATCGAGGTTTGACCGGTTACAGGATCTGCCTTGATTCCTCCGGCAGGTGTGGTCTCAAGCCTCATGCTTTTGATCGCCTCGCTGCCGGCACTCTGGCCGATGGAGATAATGACCGTATCTGCCCCAAACGGCGTACACCGGTTTTCATCATACCGGGGATTGAACCGGCCTTTTTCGTCGAACACGGCCGAGCAGGCTTTGAACTCGATTCCCGCCACCCGTTTGTTTTTGCCGATCAAAAACTGCTTTGGACCGAAGCCGTTTGCGATCCGGATCCCGCTTTCCAGGGCCTCATGGATTTCGTGCTCCCATGCCGGCATTTCCTCGCGCTTTTCAAGACAGATCATCGTGACGTTTACGGCGCCCTTCCGCTTGGCGGTATGCGCGACGTCCACTGCGACGTTTCCGCCGCCGATGACCAAAACGTCCCTGCCGACAAAAACCTCCTTGCCTAGGGCCACGTCCCGGAGAAAATCGACGCCTTGCAGGACACCCGCCGCATCCTCGCTTTCAACACCGAGCCGCCTGCCGTTATGAAGGCCGACGCCCAGAAACACCGCCCGGTATCCGTCGGCTCTGAGGTCTTCCGGGGTGATGTCCACGCCGAAGGTCACGCCGGTTTCAATCTCCACACCGATTTTCCGGATCATCCCGATTTCCCGATCCAGGATGCCCCGGGGAAGTCGGTATTCGGGGATGCCCACGGCCATCATGCCGCCCACAACGGGAAGCTTTTCGAATACATGCACCCGATAGCCTTTTTGTGCCAGAAAATAGGCTGCCGACAGGCCCGCCGGCCCCGATCCCACGATCGCCACTTTCTCATCCCGAGCATCCACGGTTTCAGGGGCTGTATTACGCTCTTGGGTCGATTCCCAGTCGGACAGAAAACGATGAAGTTCCCGGATCGCCAGAGGCTGGTCCACGTCGCTTCGGCCGCAGTGCTCCTCGCACGGATGGTGGCACACGCGTCCGCAAACACCGGGAAACGGATGCACTTGGCGGAACAGATCCAAAGCCTCCCGGTATTTGCCCTGGTTGATCAGTGCGATGTAGCCCTGAATGCTCACGTGCGCAGGACATGTCGCCTTGCAGGGAGGCATGCCGCGCTTTTCGATGGCAAAAGCGCCGGGCATGCCCTGTGGATAGAGCTTGTAGGCAGCCTTTCGTTCACTCAGCCCCTCGTCGAACAAATTGGGTGTATCGATGGGGCAAACCTTCGCACACTCGCCGCAGGCCGTGCACTTGTTCAAATCTACAAACCGGGGCTTGCGACGCAGCTTTACCTTGAATTTTCCGGCCTCGCCGGAAACCTCCTCGACCTCCGTCAACGTATGAAGGTCGATGTTCAAATGACGCCCCGCTTCAACGAGCTTGGGGGAAATGATGCACATGGAGCAGTCGTTGGTCGGGAAAGTCTTGTCAAGCTGGGCCATCACCCCGCCGATGGCGGATTTGCTCTCGATCAAATACACGAAATAGCCGGAATCGGCCATGTCCAGGGCCGCCTGGATGCCGGCGATGCCTCCTCCGACCACCATGACGGAACCTACGACCTCTTTTTTTTCTTTGACCATCGTTTTCCCTCATATATATCGGGACCAAACAGAATGAATGCATCAAGCTCCGGGAAGATTCACATCGATCAGATCCGGTCCCAGGTATGCGCGCTCGTTTTCCGCCAGAACTCCAAGTGAAAGCGCGATGATCGTCCAAAGGTGGACGGCCCGGTATGTGCCGTCTGCGTAGTGCTGTCCCAGCTCTTCGATCTGGGCATGGCAGTTGTGGCAGGGGGTAATCACATAGCTTGCGCCAGTGGCTGCAATCTGTTCATGCTTCAGCCGCCCGTAGGCCAGGCGGGCGTCTTTATATCCGGATTGAAGATAGCCGCCTCCGCCGCCGCAGCAGTAATTGTTGGATTTGTTCGGGTAGGTATCGATGAAGTTTTCCTCGCCCACGCAGGCAGTCGTGATAAAGCGCAGGTCGTCTGCAAGGGCATCCCCGAAGCCTTTCCGCACTTGGTTGCAGGGATCCTGGACCGTGAACTTGACTTTAAGGTCTTTGTTCCAAAGAGGGCTCACTTTGAGTTTCCCCTCACGGATCCATTTTGCATAGTATTGGACCATGGGCGCGATTTCCAGATCGGTTTCGATCTTATGCCGCTTCTGCCCCATCCAGACCGAGTAGGTGGAATGACCGCATTCCGTATTCAGATAAACCCTGCAACCTAGATCCTCCGCGGCTTTCAGCGTAATAGTGGTAATCTTTTTCCAGCTTTCGTCGTCTGCAAGGAACATGCAGTAGTTTTCCCCCCCCCCATCCCGTGCAGCTGTACGTCCAGTCTGCGCCGGCCAGGTGAAGAATCTTCCACAGCGGAACCATTTCATCAGGCTCCGTCACCGGTTCACGGGAATTCTGGCTTAGGAAAAAATGCGCCCCTTTTTTATCGATGGGCGCCTGGAGGCTCTCCCATCCGGGTTGCGTTTCCCGTACCTCCGCCAGCACATCCTCCACGACAAACCGGAAATCTTCTTCCGGGGTGCCCATCGCGCTGCAACTGGCGTTCCGCAGGGCCATATCACAGGATCCGAGGATTCCCTTCGGCCGTTTTTCCCTGGGCCACAGCTTTCGGGCTTCGAAAACCAGCCCCGCGATATTGATCCCCATCGGACAGGCGTAGGTGCAGCGCGTGCACATGCTGCACATCCACACCCACGGATGCTCCGTGATTTCATCGTCGAGACCCATTGCGGCCATGCGCAGAAATTTCCTTGGGTCCATTCCTTCCAGACCCGTGGCCGGACACCCGGAAGCGCACGCTCCACAGGTCAGGCAGAGGTTTAAATTGCCGCCATCCGGAAGCATTCCCCTGACTTTTTCAAAAAAGATCTTCTTTTTTCCTTTTCCGATAATTATTGCAGCATCATCCATCGGCAACTCCTTTACTCCCTTCCCGTGTGCCCTCGAGAGCGTCGCGGGTCTTCCGCAGCAGCGGAGCCGAAAATGTCAACGAGAGCTTTTCATCCAGAGGTATGCTTTCCGATCCTGCTCCGGCACCGAAGAAGGAAGAGAAAACAATCGGCGAATTGGGATCTAAAAAAAGAATCCAATCTCGGCGAGAAAAATGGGGAAACTATCGAAGGATCAATCCCAGATCCCATTTTTCGGCCTTATTCCGTGCCTCCCAGCCCGGGAAGGCACGCCAATCGCCTCCTCAGGTAAAGCCGAAAAATGGTAAACCCGTTCTATGTTTTAGGAGCATAATCATCGATTCGAAGATGTTTACGATGTCATACACTGATGACCTTGTCGGCCAGTTGCATGGCGGTGACAATGTCCAGCATGTTGGTGGTCTCGCCCACCTGCTTTCTCTCCAGAAGGTCGAAATGATTCAGGCAGGTCCCGCAGACCATAATCTTTAAGCCTCCTCTTTCGTATGCCTTGAGGTCGTCGAGCACCTCCGAACCGTCGATGGTCAGTTTTACCCCGTTGTTCACAAATACCAGGCGCCACAGCTCGCCGCCCATCTCTTTGAGCGTGCGCAGAAAATTGACCATCAGCTTCAAGCCCAGTACATCGTCTCCGAACCCCATCCGGTCGGTGGCGCATACGACCATGATCTTTTTTTCATCGCCTTCCCCCGCTGCAGATAATCGAGGTTTCTCCATCGGTCCTGAACCGCACGTTCCTACGACCAGGTAGTCGGCCCCATCCCGTTCAAGCGCCGTCTGAAACCCTTGCGATTCCAAGAACCGCTGCACGTTCTGCTGCGAGGCCGCGTTGTCGACCACCACTTTAACGCCCCGGAGTTTTTCCTCCTGCAAAGCGGCCTTGGTCTGAAGCACGGGGGCTGGGCAGGCCAGCCCGCGGGCATCGATTTCCTTCATGTTATTTTCTCCTTTGCGAATGCTATCTCAACTCTCTCAATCTCTCATACGACAAATATTTTTTCTTCCGGACCGTTCAGTACAATCCCGATCTCTGCGGCATCGCAGATTCCCGCCTTCTTCAGGGCCGAAACGAGCTCAGCGGCTTGACCACCCTTTACGCCGATCAGCAACCCCCCCGAGGTCTGGGGATCGAACAATGCATCCCTGCGGGTGCGCTCTACAGCTTTCTCAAAATCGACCATCGATTCCCTGAACTCCCTGTTTTTATAGGCACCGGCCGGGATGAGCCCCATGGCGGCAAATTCCAGAGCTTCCGCAATCACCGGAACCCGGTCCGAAAAAACCCGCACGCTCATGTGCGATCCGGATACCATCTCGGCAAGATGCCCGAGCAGGCCGAAGCCCGTGACATCGGTGCAGGCATGGACATCAAAGCGCGACATGATTCGGGCGGCGTCCCGATTGAGCGTCGCCATCAACCGAGTCACCCTGCCCGTGAGATCTTCGGAAGCCATCCCCGCCTTGATGGCGGTATTTACGATACCTGTGCCGAGCGGTTTGGTCAGAACCAGCCGGTCCGCCGGGTGCAGGTTTTTCTTGGTGAGCACCCGGGCCGGGTGCACGATCCCGGTTACGGACAAACCATACTTGAGCTCCTTGTCCTCCACGCTGTGACCGCCGATAAGAACCGCTTCCGCTTCGGCGATTTTGTCGATCCCCCCCTGTATGATCCGGCGCAGAACCGACAGATCCATCTGCTTGACCGGAAAGGCCACGAGATTCATGGCGGTCTTGGGGATTCCGCCCATGGCGTAGATATCGCTCAGCGCGTTGGCGGCGGCAATCTGCCCGAACCAGTAAGGATCGTCCACGATGGGTGTAAAGAAATCCACCGTCTGGACCAGCGCCACCTCCTCTGAAATTTTGTAAACACCGGCGTCGTCCGCCCGGTCCAAGCCGACGATCACGTTTTTATCGGTCGGGAAAGCCATTCCGCACAGTGCCTTGTCCAGGTCCCCTGGAGACATCTTGGAGGCTCAGCCGGCACCTGCGACCCACTCCGTCAGGCGTATTTTCTTTTTATCTCCCATCGTCGTCACTCCTCTCCCTTTGAAACCGGATATGCCAAACGGGCAAGCCAATTCACCGGCAGGGTATACATGCCTGCTGCCGCAGAAAGGGCACGGTTCGGTCAATGCCACCCGGGCATCCAGGGTTTTGTTTCCGGCCGCATCGGTTATTACGCCCCCGTTTTCGAGGACTTTGAAATCCGCGCTCTCGAACACCCTGTTTCGGGTCGGACATACAAAAATGAACTTCATTTCGTTGCTTAACATTTTGTCGAATCCAAGATCAAATTTCAAAGCATACCCGATTCTTTTCCAAATCGCCGAAGCATTCTCCTGAAATTTAAAATCTCATGAAGCGCGCTTCCTGCCGGCTTCGACCAGTCCGCAAAATACACGCCGCAACTGCCGATCGCTTAATTTCAACGTCGGCTCGTCGTCGGAATCCTCTTCGATATCCGCGGAATCGGTGTTTGCCGGGCTTTGCTGCGGCTGTGAATCGTCAGGGATCCGAAATACTTTCCCCTTCCCGGCCGCGATCTCTTTCAGCCGGCTGTTTTTTTCCAGCCACCGCTCACATTCGTCATGCGTCCCTAAAAAGGGGATAAAAATCTTCAAGCCCCGCTGCAGCGTAATCAGGCGGTAGCCGCATCCGAGGTCGTATTTTCGGCACTTCTTGATCCGTTTCTCACCATACTTTGTCTGACTGCCTACTGCGTTCACCGGGTGCCGAATTTCTCCGGCTGCGAGACTATCGAGAATGATGTGTGTCCTTCGTGCCAGCCCATAGCCCTCTTTTCCGGATTTTTCGAGATCTTTGAGACGCCGCTCGACCTTCGCGCTGATGTGCACATGTTTCATCGCAGACTGAGCCGTAGCTGATCTACTTTGTTGTTTATTAACAAATCGTTAAAACCGACAGGATTTCATCTCAATATAACGATATCTATCTTCCTGTTTTGAATACCGTGGCATAGACCGACACCGAAGCCACAATAATGAACCCATGCACCAGACGCGTCCAAAACCCGGAAAGCCCCGCGCTGATGATCCCGGCTTCGATAATGCCGATGATAATGCCACCGATGAGTGTTCCGAAGACCGTCCCCTCTCCCCCGAAGACGGAGGTGCCGCCGATGAAAATCGCGGCAAAAACCAGCAGCAGGTAGCCCTCCCCCTGCGTGGGCCACCAGTTTGCCATTTCCATGCAGACCATTACCGAGACCAAGGCGCTCAATATACCCATGAAAACAAAAAGAAGCATCCGGACCCTATCGGTGTTGATCCCCATCAGGCGCGCAGTACGGATGTCGTCACCGATAAACAGCACTTGATCGCCGAACATATGCCGATTCAACAACAGCGCCAGTCCACCGGCGATACCAAGACACCACAGGCTCTGGACCGGGACAAGACCTCCGATACGCCCCACAAAGGCGTGGTGAAGGACGGTATCCCGCACCTGAACGATATTTCGGGCAAGTCCCGCAGCCAGCAGGGCCGATAATCCCCGCCAGAAAAACTGTGTTCCGATTGTGGCGATTATCGACGGTATGCCCACCTTTACCACCAAAAGCCCATTGATCCATCCGGCAAGCCCGCCGACACAAAGGGCTGCGATCATGCCCAGAAACGGGTTATGGGTGCCAAGAAAAATGTCGGCGAAAGTCAGGCCGGCGACGGCCATAATCGAAGGGAAAGACAGATCCAATTCTCCGGCAATCACAAGGAAAGTCAATCCCAGGGCCAAAATCGCGACGAACGGAATCGTCGACATAAAGGAGATGTAGATGCGCGCGGACAGAAATGTCACGGGACTCAAGATAGTAAATACCCCCAACAGGCAAATCAAGACGCCGAAGATGCCCGCCTGGAGCCTGAACCGCCGCAATACGACCAAAGGCGACATTATCGTCCTCCATCAACGCTTGAATGAAGCCGCATGAGGTTGGCGCCGAGCTCATCGAGCGACAAATCGTTTTTGTGATATTCACCGGCTACTTTCCCTCTGTCCATCAGGACAATGCGGTGGGATAAGCGATATACATGACTCAAATTGTGGGAAATATAAATGCACGCTTTATCCCTGCCCGCAATTGCATCGAAAAACGACAACACCGTCTCCACCTCTTTTAGCGAAAGGGCGGTGGTGGGTTCGTCCAGGATGATGATCCTGGCATCGAAATACATGGCCCGCCCGATGACCATGCCCTGGCGCTCGCCGCCGGACAGATGGCGGACGGGTGCATCGGCGCTGATCCCCGCCCCTCGCAGACCGACATGGCGATTGAGTATCTCCAAGGTGACCCTTTTCTGCTCCCGGACGCGGATAAAGCCCAGCCGGTTTGTGATCGGCCGCCCCACGAAGATGTTACGCCAGAGGGGTTGCTTCTCGCCCAGGGAACGATCTTGAAACACGGTTTCGATGCCCAATCGGCGGGCACGGCGCGCATCGTAGCTTTTAAAGTCCACCCGCTGGCCGCCGACGGTAAGGTGGCCGGTGTCCGGCGCATGGACGCCGGACACGACTTTGACCAGCGTCGATTTTCCCGCGCCGTTGTCTCCCACCAAACCGAGGATCTCTCCGGGGAAAAGATCCAGACTGACCGATTTAAGCGCCGTCACTCCGTTGAACGATTTGGAGATTTCCCGCAAACTCAGCAGGGGAGATAGGCCATTCATACGGCTGCTTTCCATGGACTACCGAATGCCTTTTTTGGCCAGCGGGGCGATCAGGCCGATATTGTCCTTGTTGACGAGTCCGCCGCCGGTATCGATCGTAAGCCCTGTGAATCCATATTTTTTTGTCAAAACAATTTGCGCCACCGATAGGTACCCCAGCAGATAGGGCTGCATTTCAGAAACCAGGTCGACGTATCCATTTTCGATGGCCGTTGCTGTGGCCGGAGACAGTGAAAAACCGCCCACGAAGATCTCATCCGGTTTGATCCCGGCCGCTTTCAGGAAATTTTCCATCTGGGATGTCAGTGCTCCATGATCGATCAGCATCATTTTGCAGTCCGGATGGCCGGCCAGATAACCGGTGATGATGGGGGTGCCCATGGCCGTGTCCTTGTCGACCTCGGGGCTGATCTCGATGTAATCCACGACCAATCCGGCTTTCTCAAGGGTACGAATCATGGCCCGGGCCCGGCGTCCCCGTTCTTCCAGACGTTTCAACCCCCAGATGAAAGCCCGTTCTCCTTTTTTGACTCCGGATCGGATCAGTGCCTCCTTTGCCAGGGTGGCACCCATCACTTCCGGATCCGTTCCGATGGAACCGAATCCTTTTGACTTATACTTTTCCCGAGTCTTGGGAAGATCCGTATCCACACAAGTCACCAGGATACCGGCATCGACGGCTTCCTTTATGAAAGGAGCATAGGCATCGTCTCCGGGATGCCCCATGACGACGATACCATCCGGCCGGGCGGCCAGAGCCGTCTTGAAGTTTTCGATCATCTTTTCCGGGTTCCAATCGGAGTACAGACATTTGACATCACAGCCCATATCGGCTGCAGCCTGCGCGGCACCGTTCTGGACGATGGTATTGTACGGTCCCCCTGCCGGACCGCCGGTATCAAACCAGATGGTGATGCCTTTGCCTGAAGGCGTCAGGTTCGGACCTGCGCCGAAAGAAGGGGTGCTCAACAGGATTCCTAGAGCGGTGATCTGAACGAAGCGAATGGCTGCTTTCATCTTTTCTCCTTCAATTACAGTTGTGGGTTCTCGGTCTAGAGCATCTCCAGATAGGCCTCGATGCGCACCCGGAGTTGCTCGGTGTCACTTTCCGCATAGTCGGTTTCCAGATGCAACGTCGGAAACCCGAAGGTTTCCTGTATAAATTCGTTTGTGCGGTATGCCTCTATGTTATACGTATGACAGGCCTGCCAGGTGAGATCGATGACTCCGTCTGCGGAAAATTCGCGAACCATCTCTTTCAGGAGCCCATAGCGACCGGGGTTGGGGCTCATCACCGAGCAAGGTGTGGCAAGGTACTGCTTTGCCAGCGCTTCCATGGGATCTTCATCCTCGTTTACCGAAAACGCCTGCTTGTAACCTGAGCAGCTTTCAAAAGCCACGACGTCGGCGCCGCTCTGCTCAACGATTTTTACCACCTTGTCGCTGCCCAGCCCGACCGGCACACCGGAAAGCAAAATCCGTCTGCGTCTCGCGATCCCTGAGTCTTCCGACCGGAATGCTCCTTTCTGGGCCTCGAGCACAACCGATTCAATCAGGGAAATCCCTTTTTCCTTGTTCGCAAGGAACCCCACTTTGAACATGATCTCAATCAGTTGCGAGCCCATGAGCGGTGCAGGTTCAGCTTTGTTCACATCCATGAGGGCTCTGCGGGCTGCGCGTTCGCGGTTCATTAGCCGGATGGCGGCCCGAAGCCGCTTGCCGGTGATCTCCGTACCGGTATGTGCCTCGATGATCTTTTTGAAGCGTTCCAGTTCCGAATGCCAGAGCGGCAGGGATGTTGCCGGGTCCTGGCTCTGAGGCAATTGCAGCACATGTGTGGTTTTGTACCGGGAGAGAAGCTCGAACATTTTCTTTTTGCCGTCACAGGTGGTGTCTCCGACGATGATATCGGAGCATCGAAAAAAAGGGCATGTATCCGTTGCCGCGAAGCCAAAGCTGCTCTTGATCAGGGGGCAGAGGTTGCGCGGCAGGATTTCCTCGGCCGCAGAGATCGGGTCGTTGCGTGTGCCGCAAAGCGGCAGGGGTATGGCGTCGGCCGCCACCGCGATTTCTGTAGGAGAATAGAGGCAATAAAAACCGATCACGGCCCGCCCCTCGGTCTTGGCCTTTGCGAGATCCTCCAGGTTTTCTTCGGTCGCCTGCTGCAGCGCGTTCATGACGGTTCGGTTCATTTGGAATCCTTATAATGATAAATTGATCATTCCATTTCGCATTGAGGCACCCCCTTGCACAACAGTGCCGCCCCCAGGGCTCCGACCGACTGCGGATCTTCCGGGATCAGAATGCGCCGGCCCAGTTTTTCTTCAAGAAGAGCGCGCATGCATGGATTTTTGGCCACCCCGCCGGTAAAGACGATATCCCCCTCCGGTGACACCCGGTTGATCATGCCGGCTGCCCGGCGGATCACGCTGGCGTGCAGCCCCCGGGCGATTTCCCGCCTGTTTTTTCCTTTGGCAATCAAAGACGTGACCTCGGATTCGGCAAAAACGGTGCACATGCTTGAAATATTGAGCTCTTTATCGGTTCGGAGCGCTTCCCGGCCGAAGTATTCGATGTCAAAACCCAGGGTCTTTGCCATGATCTCCAGGAATTTTCCGGTTCCGGCGGCACAGCGATCGTTCATCTCGAACTTTTTCACCCTGCCGTTTTCAAAAAGAGAGATCGCCTTGCTGTCCTGTCCACCGATATCCAGCACGGCCCGGGCATCGGGGAAAAAAGCTCTTGCCCCCGTGGCATGGGCTTTGATTTCCGTTACCGTCGGCGCTTCAAAGGAGATCTCAAACAGGCTGCGGCCATAGCCGGTAGCCATGATGCGATCATAGGCGACTCCATGGATCAGTTTTTTGGCCTCTTTCATGGGATCGAATCCGGTGTCTGCCTGAAGGCTGCAAACGATACCCCCCGCTTCATCCACCACCACGAGTTCAATCGTGCGCGAGCCGATGTCTATTCCCGCAAAGCGCATACTCACCGCAAACTCCCGAACGCAGCTATCGAAGCTGCTCGATAAAAGCCTCGATCCGGGTCTTCAACTGACCCACATCCTCCATGCTGTAATCGGTTTCGATCCGAAGACATGGAATATTTCTCTCCTCCAGGGCTTTCTCGACCGGAATGGATTCCATTAAATAGGGCTGGCAGAACTGCAGGCCGTAGTGAATCACGCCGTCGGCTTGGTAGGCCTTGGCCATCTCCACGATGTGGTCCAACCGGTCCGGATTGGGCGTAAAAATTGCGCAGTCGATCTTGAAATAGCGATCCGTCACGGCATCCATGAGCTCCTCTACGCTTGAACCGGAACCATCGGTAAGGTTCCTGGACCCGCGCTCGCCGATGCAGGATTCCTCCCCGACAATCACCGCACCGGAGGTCTCGACGATCCAGGGAAGCTTCCAGTTGGGAACGGCCATGGGGCATCCGGAGATCAGAAGGCGCGGGGCGCCCTTGGGGAAAACCCCTTGCTTCCTTTCGATGCGGCTCTCCAGCTCGTCGCAGATCTTGTTGACCGAATCGGTGAAACGTTTCGGGTTGTCGTAGAAAAAGACCTGGTTGGCGAGAAGCGCATCGAGCCCGGAAATCGGTGCCGGATCCGCCTTTCGGAGAGCCGACAGCCGGTGGATGGCCTTTCGCTTTTCGTTTACGGTCCGGATGGCCTCCTTGAGCCGGCCCGCATCGATTTTGACCCCGGTCAGATTCTCCACCGCCGTCTTGAAGCGGTCGTATTCGGCCTTCAAAAGCGCCCGCCCCTCGGCCGACTTCGTCTGGGGCATGTCCATGACATAAACATTTTCGCAGAGACAGCCGAGGGTCTCATAGGCCTTCTTCTTGCCGTCGCAGGTATTTTCCCCGACGATCATATCGGAGACCTCCAGGTAAGGGCAGACCTTGCCCAGCTTGAAGCCGAAGGTGGATTTGATCAGCGCGCAGGTGTTGCGCGGGAGCAACTTCTCCACCTCCTCCACGGCGAAGTCCGCGCCTGCGCAAAGCCCGACCATCGTGGCGTTGCCGGCAAGTGCGATCTCCTCCGGAACGAATACACAATATGTCCCGATGATCTTGCGGCCGGCCTCCTTTTCTTCGATGAGCTCCTTGATCCGCAGCCCGTGGACCTCGCCCATGACGAAATCGAAATAGCCCATCGCGTCGGGCCGACCCTTCTGCGCCAGGAAGATGTCCCGATAAGCATTGCCCAACACGGAAAGCAGCGCATCGTGCGCCTGGAGATCGAGCCCCAGCTTTTCCCACATGTCTCTATAACCTTCGCTCATTTTTCGCCTCCTTTGATCGATGCTCGAAAATCCGGTTCCTGAAGCGGAAAGAGGGAAATCCGAGCAACCAGGAAATGATTCAACGATCGACCATCATTTGCTTTTGCTCTCTGTTTTATAAGGCCAGCCGCCCATTCCCTTCTCCAGGATGAGCAACCTCTTTTCATCGACTCCCTTGGACTTGTAGAAATCGTAGGTCTTTTTCGCCCCTCCCCCTCCCTTCGGGCAGACGATGACGACACCATCGGATGAGGACTCGATCTTCGGCAATGCCTTTGCCAGACGCGCCTTCTCTTCTTCCGTTTGAATAGGGTAGGCGTTCGTTTCGACCGAGCCCGGGATGTGTCCTTTGGCAAACTGCTCCACCGGGCAGATATCGACAAGGATCATGGGGTCTTTCCCGTCGATCCTTTTTTGGAGATCTTCGGCTGAAATATAGTTGTATCCGCCGGAAGAAGCCGCCCACCCGCAAACGGCGACGGACAGAAACGCGAAAAAGCTGAAAAATATCTTCTTGGTCATTTTTAATCTCCAACCAAACCTTATTTTTGATATGAAATGCTTCACGTGAGTCCTATGCTGCCCCTTTACGAAAAATTACCTTGACCTCCTTTCATCCTAAATACTTTTCCCCCGAAAGCATTACAGCGGCTCCTTTGTTCCTTTTCTCATCATGATCCGATGGAGCCTCTTCGGGGCTGCCGTGGGCTCCCGTTCCCGTCGGACGGCGGCGTCTACGGTTTGTTTCAACCGCTTTTTCAGACGGAGACGATTGAGATAGGTAAACGGTGAACGGGACACTTTCACCTTGTCCGAGAGAGCAGCCTCCGGCTCAAAGATCAAGTCGATGATATGGCTGGTAGGATTTGCTCTGCTTAAGCTGCTGTAGCACCCGGCACA
Source organism: Desulfobacteraceae bacterium (assembly GCA_003599475.1). The sequence goes on along the minus strand of QZKK01000217.1, from coordinate 20,211 downwards.
GTAGGTGATGATTCTCCGGCCGCCGGCCTCTTCCGCTCTCAGCGAAGACCACTTTCCGGCTAATTCCGGATTCACGGAACAGGCGCCGCCGCCTTCCCCGCAACAAATCGTTTTTTCTCTGGAATGGGTCATTTCCTCCATGCTGAGCCCCGTACCTTTCACCAGGCGGCGGACGGCCTCATGAATGCCCGACTCGACCCGGACTGCACAAGGGTCGTGAATGCAGACCGAGCCCTTCATGTCTCTTTTGGCGGGAAGGCCGTTTCTGCTCATCACTTCGTATACCGATTCAACGCCAATGGGGTTGCCGTACTGCTTGAGTACTTGGTAGCAGTTCGGACATGCTGCCAGAACTTTTTTCACTCCATTTTTTAAGAGATAATCCTTCATCTCGTGAAAAAGCGATTTGAAATGCGCGTCGCACCCAAGGTCATGCGACGGTTTGCAGCAACAATCCAGAACGATGCCCAAATGGGGAATTTGCCCTTTCAGGTAATCGAAAAGCCGCAGCGTCTGCCGCGGGCGGGTTCCCGTCAGGGTGCAGCCGGGGAAAAAAACCGTGTCGCACCCTTTGGGCATCGCATAGTAAGAATATCGTCTGGAGGTGCCGCGCCGCTCATAATCGAGGAGACTCCTATGCTCCGGAAAGCTCTCGCCGCATCGGCATACATAATCCCTGCGCATCTCGAGAAACATGTCCGAGGGGTTCAGGCCTGCCGGGCACACCCTCCCGCAAAGCCCGCAGAGGCTGCATTCGAAGGGAAGCCTTTGGAACTTCCGATCACCCGGTACGAAAATCGCCGCGATCTTCCCGGGGTTGCCGTACCTGCGAATGAATTCGCACTGCTTCGCGCATAGATTGCAGTGGGTGCAATTTTCTGCAATCAGATTCAGTTTGCTTTCAAGCGGGGTATCCAATCGTAGACGCGGAGATCGCCTGATGTTTTCCGGTTTCATGTCGTTCCGTTGACGGATGATCCGGTAAATTCCTGAAAACGCTAAGTTTCCAAACCTGCTTCCTGCTGTCATGGCTGAAGATCAAACAATAGGCTTCTGTAGGGGTCGCCTATGCTTTTCCTCCTTCGATGGTGGCATATCGATTTGGAAGCGTGTCAGACCGCACAAAGCCGCTCCGCGGCGATGGAACCCCGGAAATGAAAACGACAATCCAGAGGTTCTAAAATCGATTCAAAAACCGGCGGTAAAGGATTTTCTCGGAGAGAAACCTCCTTCACGTCTCACCGCACTTCCATGCGGCTGACGCAAAGAAGGCCTGAAGGTCAGGGCATGGATGGGGGGAGATACCGTCCGGAGAACCGCCCGGGTCCTCTAACGATTCCTCATATTAATGGTGTAAAAATAAATCGAATTTGTTTCATCCCTTTGTACCTTTGTATGTTGATGAATAAGCTATACCGATGAACAGAATCGCTGTCAACCGAAAAATCGCAGGCGTTCAGGGGATTCAAAGGCTGCGCCTTTGCGCCTCTGCGCGAAAAATTTTTAGCTCCCAGGAAATTATCTTGCCTACCTTCGATTCTTTTATCATAATCGGCCGAGTTCACATTTGGAAAATACCTCTCAAATGCAGCGGTCTCCATGATCATACGCCGGAAAGGATTGAGGATATGGATATCCAATCGATAAGACTGATTTATTTTTCGCCGACTGAAACCACAAAGAAAATCATCGAAGGCATCTCCCTGGGAATTCAGGCCGACAAGGTCGAACCCCTGGATTTGACGCCGGCTTCGATGAAGACGCAACCGATTGGGGAAATGCACGATGATTTCGTCATTATCGGAGCCCCCGTTTATGGAGGCCGGATCGCACTGGAAGCGGTAAACAGGTTAAACCTGCTCAAAGCAGGCAAGACCCCTGCCGCAATCGTTGTCCTGTATGGAAATAGAGCTTATGAGGATGCGCTTCTTGAGCTGAAGCACATCACTGAGGCGGCGGGATTTGCTCCGGTTGCAGCCGGCGCATTTATCGGCGAACATTCATTTTCAACCGATGCCATGCCGATTGCTTTCCAGCGGCCTGATGAGGCCGATCTTGAAAAAGCGAAGGCATTCGGAAAAAGGATCCGTGAAAGACTCAGCGAAATCGACCCGATAAAAGAGATACCCCCCTTGAAAGTGCCGGGAAATCATCCCTATAAAGAGCGGAAGGCCCGCCCGAGGATGTCCCCCGCAACTGAAGAAAGCCGATGTATTCTATGCGGAACATGTGCAGAGGTCTGTCCGACCGGAGTGATTCGAGTAAACGATACGGTGACGACCGATTCGGACGGCTGTATTTCATGTTGTGCATGCATCAAAAACTGTCCGACTCGAGCGAGGGTATTCGACGCCGCTCCGTTCAAGGAGGCATCCGAGAGGCTATATAAAACCTGCCGCGATCGAAAGGAGCCCGAAATCTACATTCATTGACTGAGCCAGCGGTCCGCTGAGACGATCCACCCATATCCGGCGTAAATCGTGGTATTCTTCACTGCCAATCGTATGCAGCGGCTTACTTGAGCTTGGATCGGCGATATTGACAAAATGCACATTTCGGGATAACTACATGGGACGATTCAAGAGGGAATGTCGTATCAGATACTTACTTCAATCATCATCACAAGTATTCCTCGGAGGACTTGTCCAAACAGCGAACAACTGCATTTCCACTCACCCTGTGGGCTCCCTCGAAAGGAGATAAGGCCATGGTACTGACCAATATCAAAATCAAAAAAATCCTCTTTGCAACCGACCTGTCCGAAAGCGCCGCCCATGCCTTCTCTTACGCAGTCAGCCTGGCCAACGTATACGGCGCCGGCATCACCATTTTACATGTCCTTACGGAATTTCCGGGTGAGCAGTTCGTCTCGTCGATGATCAACACCGAAACATGGAGGGAAATCAAAAAAAAACACTATTCGGATGCACGGGAGAAGCTGATCGGCAAGAGCAGAGATTACCTTGCAATGAAGGAAATCCTCACCGCCTTTGCCGAACAGGCAAAAGCAAAGGCCGAAGATCAAACCTTTGTTACAGACGATATCCTCATCGAATCCGGGGAGCCGTCTGAAACGATCATCGAGACGGCAAAGGAGCAAAACTGCGATCTCATCGTGATGGCAACGCATGGCCGCGGCGCCATTGCCGATGTCCTGATCGGCAGTACGGCAAAAAAAGTCGTACGGAATACCCCGATACCGGTTCTGGTGATCCGGCGGCCTGAACAGGGTGCGTAGGCGGTTCACAGATCCATTCGACCGTTTCTCTACCAGTGTTCCATCTCCAACCGGGCTTTCAACCACACCTTCAGGCGTTCTTCCAGGGGGCCCACCCACTTTTCGATCGCTGAAATATCTCCGGAGGCCAGTGCGGCACGCTGCTCCGCAGTGAGATCGAAGGAGCGGAGAGCCTTCGTCGGATCGTCTGCAAGAGCCGCAAAGAACGTATTGTCCGCCGCGGCCTTTTCCAGCACGCTCAAGATGATCCTGGCATAGGATACCTTCAGCTCGGGGATTTTTGCCAGTGGATCCACTGCGGGGTTGGTCAAGAGATTGGCCGGTGCGTCCCCCCAGTGAAATGCCATAAAAGCAAGGCCTGGAGAGACTCGCCAGTTCTCTTTGGCCCGGGTCTGCAATTTTCCCCTGCGCGAGCTCAGGGTGATCACGTCTCCTTGTCGAATGCCGAGCCTGGCGGCATCGGAAGGGCATATTTCCACACAGCTCTCCGGTGAGAGGATCTCTAGAACCCGGGACCGATGGCTCATGCTCCCGGTATGCCAATGCTGGAGGACTCTTCCGGTGGTCAAAAGCAGCGGAAAATCGGCGGAGGGAAGCTCGGCGGGTGGTTTGTCTTGAACCACATGGAATTTACCCCTGCCGCGGGTAAATTTCCCCTGGTGCAGGATGGGGGTGCCCGGATGATCCTTATCCCAGCAGGGCCACTGGACACCTCCGTTTGCATCCAGGCGTCCGTAGGAAATTCCCCCGTAAATGGGAGTCAGCCCGGCAATCTCTTCCATGATCTCGGAACTGCCGGCATAGGGCATGGGATAACCCAGGCGCGAGGCGATTTCTGCAACGATTTCCCAGTCCCCTCGGGCTTCGCCGGGCGGCTCAAGGACCTTGCGCACACGCTGGATGCGTCGTTCGGTATTGGTAAAGGTGCCTTCTTTTTCGGCAAAGCAGGCAGAGGGAAGAACGATATCGGCAAGCTGGGCCGTTTCGGTCAGGAAAATATCCTGGACGACCAGAAGCGAGAGCCTGGCCATCGCCTCTTTGGCATGCCGGAGGTCCGGCTCGCTGAGCATCGGATTTTCCCCCACCACGTACATGGCTTTCAGTTCCCCTTCTCGGGCAAGCCGAAACATATCCGTGAGCGTCAGGCCCGGGTTCTCATTTAAACGGCACCCCCAGGCTTTCTCGAATTTCGCCCTGGAAGCGGGATCGTTGACGCGCTGATAACCCGGATACACATTGGGAAGCGCACCCAGATCACAGGCACCCTGCACGTTATTCTGCCCTCGAAGCGGGGAGAACCCGGTCCCTTCGCGGCCCAGGTTCCCGGTGAGCATCAAAAGGTTTGCAACCGCCTTGACATTGTCCGTTCCGGTCGTGTGCTGGGTGATTCCCATCCCATAAAGGACAATTGCCCGCTCCGCTTTGCCGAAGAGCTCTGCGGCCTTCCGGAGCTTTTCCGCCGCAACGCCGGTGATCCGCTCGACCTGCACCGGAGTATAAGGCTCAAGCGAGGCTTGAAATCCCTCAAAGTCTTCGCAACGGCTCCTTACAAACGACTGATCGTAAAGACCCGCTTCCAGAATTTCGTGCATGAGCCCGTTCAGCAGCGCCACATCCGTGCCGGGCCGGTGATCGAGGTGGACGGATGCAAGCTCGCTCAGCTCGATTGCCCGAGGATCTGCAACGATCAGCTTCGCGCCGTTCGATCGAACTGCCTGTTTGATCTTCCTTCCGATGACGGGGTGGCATTCGGTGGTGTTGGATCCAATGACAAAAAGAAGGTCCGCCTTGTCGACATCGGAAATGGAGTTGCTCATGGCCCCGTCTCCGAAGGCGGCGAGCGCTGCAGTGACTGTCGAAGCATGGCACAGCCTGGCGCAATGGTCCACGTTGTTTGTGCCTAGGGCGGCGCGCGCAAACTTCTGGATCACGTAGTTGTCTTCGTTGGTGCACTTGGCCGAGCTGAGCACTCCCACCGCATCGGCTCCATCCTGTGCATGGATCTGCGAAAGGCGGCGGGTCACCCAATCCAGCGCTTCATCCCAGCCGGTTTCCCGAAATGCCTGGCGGGGATCCTTCAATGCGCTTTCTTTCGGCGAATCCTCCTTCCGTATCAAGGGGCGGGTGAGCCGGTCCGGATGATTGACAAAATCGAGCCCATAGCGTCCCTTGACGCAAAGGGCGCCCTGGTTGACGGGGCTTTCCTTATCGCCCCGGACAGAAACGACCTTTCGCCCGCGAACCCCGATGTATATGCCGCAGCCAACCCCGCAGTACGGGCAGAGGGTGCGGGTTTCTCTCTGCGCGAAAATGGCCGTTTTAGGTGCCAGCGCTCCAGTCGGGCACCGCTCCACGCACTCCCCGCAGCTTTGACAAATCGATTCCAACAGGGGTTTCCCCCCGAACGGACTGATCCGGGTCCGGTAGCCCCGGTAGGAAAAATCGATCGCTCCGACCCCCTGAAGTTCCTGACATGTGCGCACGCATTTGCCGCAGAGAATGCATTTATTCGGATCGAAATCGAATGCGGGGTTGGATGTATCGATCTCTTTATCTACAGCCCCCCGCCGCAGGCGGTCCACGGCTTCTTTTCTCGCACCCACGTACCCGGCGACGGCCAGTAATTCGCAGTCCCGGCTTTTGCTGCAAACCAGGCAGTCGTACGGGTGATTCGCAATCGCCATCTCCACGATCGCGCGCCGGATTCTCTGGATCTCTTCGGTCTCGGTCCGGACCACCATGCCGTCCCTGGCCGGGGTCGTGCAGGATGTCGGCAGCCCCCGCAGCCCTTCAATCTGGACGATGCACAACCGGCAGGCGCCGAACGGCTTCAATTCCGGATCGTGGCACAGGGTGGGCACATAGATTCCCGCCTCCCGGACCGCTTCTAAAACCGTGGCTCCTTCAGGGGCTGAAACCTGTTTCCCGTCGATGTTCAATTGGAGTGTTTTCACCGAAGTTCCTCCTTTATGCGATCCGAACCGCTTCGAATTTGCATGCCTGATAGCATTCGCCGCATCGGATGCATTTGTCCTGTTGGATGCGATGCGCATGCTTTTTCTCGCCTGTAATCGCCTGCACCGAGCATTTCCGGGCGCATGCCGTGCAGCCGTTGCACTTTTCAGGATCGATCTCATAGTGAAACAGCGGTTTGCAGACACCGGATCTGCACTTCTTATCCAGGATATGGGATTCGTATTCGCCCCGAAAATACCGGAGGGTCGTTTGCACCGGATTCGGAGCCGTCTGACCGAGTCCGCACAGCGAGCCCTTTTTGACCGCCTCGCTCAGATTCTCCAGCAATTCGATGTCCTCTGACTTGCCTCTTCCTGCACAGACATCCTCCAGGATATCGAGCATCTGCTTGGTGCCCAGCCGGCAGGGCATGCACTTGCCGCAGGATTCCGCCTGGGTGAAGGTGAGAAAGTAGCGGGCGATATCCACCATGCAGGTGTCTTCATCCATGACTACCAGCCCGCCGGATCCCATGATCGAACCCGCTGCGGCCAGGGACTCATAATCGACCGGAAGATCCCGCATCGTCATCGGAATGCAGCCGCCGGAAGGCCCCCCCGACTGAACGGCCTTCAGCGTTTTCCCTTTTGCACCTCCGCCTCCGATGTCATAAACGATCTCCCCCAGGGGAATCCCCATCGGAACCTCGATCAGGCCGGTCCGTTGAACCTTTCCCGCCAGAGAAAAGGTCTTGGTTCCCCGGCTCTTTTCCGTTCCGAAACCGGCGTACCAGGATGCCCCTTTCTGAAGGATGGCCGAAACGTTGCCGAAGGTTTCCACATTGTTGATATTGGTCGGTTTTCCCCAAAGGCCGGACTGGGCGGGAAACGGGGGCCGTGCGCTGGGCATGCCGCGTCCGCCCTGGATGGAGGCGATCAGCGCGGTCTCTTCGCCGCACACGAAAGCCCCGGCTCCCTCCTTGATGTGGAGATGGAACCGGAATCGGCCTCCGAGAATCTCTTCTCCGATCAGTTGATAGGCCTCCATCTGATCGATTGCGGTGATCAGCCGCTCGATGGCCAGCGGGTATTCCGCACGCACATAGATATATCCCTCCTCCGCTCCGATCGCATAAGCGCCGATCAAAATCCCCTCCAGAACCGCGTGCGGATCGCTTTCGAGCAGGGATCGATCCATGAATGCACCCGGATCCCCCTCGTCTGCATTGCAGATGATGTACTTGTCTTTTCCGGGGGCATTCCGCGCAAACTCCCACTTCATCCCCGTCGGAAAGCCTGCACCCCCCCGCCCCCGCAAACCGGACGCCTTTACCTCCGCGACAACCGCCTCCGGTTTCATGGAAAGCGCTTTTTGGAGGCCGCTGTACCCCCCGCGCGCGATATAATGGTCGATGTTTTCCGGGTCGATCAGACCGCAGTTCCGCAAGGCGATGCGCACCTGGTGTTTCACCATCGGATGGTCCACGAAACGGGGAATCCCGTCGATACTCCCCTCGCCCAGTGTGCATACGGCCGATCGGCTTGCGGCATCATCTTCGAGGAGGTAGCCGGTCAGGATTTTTTCGGTTCTCTCCGGATTGAGATCCCCGTATAAGACAAACGGTCTTCCCGGTTTCCGGACGGCCATCAGCGGCTCCAGGTAGCACATTCCGATACACCCCACCTGAAGGATGCGCCCCAAGACCCCGGTCTCTTTCAGAGTCTGCCTGGCAGCTTCCAGAACCTCGGCGGCACCGGCCGCTTTACCGCATGTCCCCATTCCGATATGGATGACGGGTTGGGGAAGATTTTCCAGAAGCTCCCACTGCCGCTCCGCCTTCGCCCTTATCTCGGCAAAATTCATGACGCCCCTCCTTGTAATAGCTCGGCCACTAAGTACATGCATGCGTAATTATTGTGGCGTATCAGATTCACCACAGAGGACACAGAGTTCACAGAGAGAAGACGAAGAATCTGTTTTTACATACATTTTTCTTCTCTGTGGTCTCTGTGCTCTGTGGTTTTTTCAGTAGGTCCAATCCATACGTCACCGAAATTATGAAATGGAGCACTAAGTCACGAAGCCACAAAGGCTAAACATCGGATGAACGATTCCATTCCCCGGAAACGGTATTGGATCTTTGTCTTTTCATTCGATGTTGGAAGTTCGATGTTCGATGTTCGATGTTCATCTTTTAAAATGATCCTCTTTCTCTTGAATCTTTTGGATGACCTCTCGGGTTTTCGAGGCGCTCATGCGTCCTTTGACGGCCGAGTCCAAAAGAACCACGGGGGCCAATGCGCAGGAGCCGAAGCAGGCGACGGTCTCCAGCGTAAATGTTCGATCCTGGCTGGTCTCCCCAGGCCCGATATCGAGAAAGGATTCGATATCGTTGAGGATCCGATCGGATCCCTTCACATGGCAGGCCGTTCCACAGCAAATCCGAAGGGTGTGCTTTCCCGCGGGATGAAACCGGAACTGGGTGTAAAAGGTCGCCGCCCCGAATACGGCGGCCGGCGGAAGCTTCGACCACCGGGCGATCTCAAGGAGCGCTTTCTCGGGCAGATACCCCAAAGCCGCCTGAACCTTCTGAAGCATCGGGATCAGCTCTTCCCGCTTGCCCTCGAATTCGTTCCGGATTTCGGCCAGTTTTCTCTCCATTTCCGGCGGATTTTCATCACAAGCGATTCCGTCCGTAGATTTTGCCATTTGCCTCTCCTTTCACCACTTTTCCATTTCCAGGCGGCTTCGAATCCACCCAAGCCGGCGCTCGTTCAGCTCTCCGATATTTTTGCGGATCCAGCTCAAATCCCCGGAAACAATCGCCGCTTTCGCTTCAAGGGTAAGGCCGTAACCGTCCAGTGCATCCGATCCGACCTCCAACAGCGCACGCCAGAAACGCTCATCCCGGGATGCCCGGTCCAGCACACGGATCACTTCCCGCTTTTCGATGAGCTTTCCCTCCTCGGAATCGAATGTCGAAGATTTTTTTATGCGCTGCACCTCTTTGGCCCGAAATGCTTCCCCGACGGCGGCGATGATTTCGTCCTCCGCAAAAGGCTTGGTAAGATAGTCGGACGCTCCGGCCTTCATGGCATCCACAGCCGAAGAGATTCCGGCATATCCGGTAATCACGATGACGATTGTCTCCGGCCGCTGCTGCTTGACCTGTTTGACGACATCCAATCCGTCGATATCCGGCAATCGGAGATCCGCCATCAGGAGATCAAACGGTTTCTGCCTGATTTTTTCGAGCGCTCCCATGCCGCTGGTCGCCCAGTCCACGCGGTAACCTGCTTCGGTCAAAACTATCTGAAGCCCCCGGCCGACATTTTCTTCATCTTCCATCAGGAGAATATGGGGAGGCAGCTCTGAAAGGATTTCTGGATTGGAGCCCATGAGCGTTCCTCCTTTTGAATTGACGTTGCCCTGCCCTCTGAGATCCCTAAGAGCAACTTGCATACCGGATAACGGAAGCCGGAGCAGATTCTTTGAAAATGATTATTTGATATAATATTAAATTCTTATGAAGAGTGAAGTTGCGCATTGACCTGGATGAACCGAGGATCACTGTATATCCCGTTATACGGTCTCAAGTGAAGGAGGAATGGATTTCATCGCGATTCCAAAAGGATGGCAGGTGTATAAGAGGATATACAGAATCAGTCCGTCAGGTTAAACCCCGATACACATGAGATGTACGAAAGAATGCCTTAGAAGAGCTCTCGATTAATTTTCGTGTCTTTCGTGTTTTTCGTGGTTAAAAATGGTCAGGTTGCAGATCGCCGTGTGGCCGAGGCGGGATGACGAGTTGTCGAATCTGTGTGAATCGGTGGAATCTGCGGATTAACTTGATCGTACAGGAATTTGCATTTTTAGGTTTCAGGTTTCGGGTTTCAGACTTTTCGTAAAAATCACCGGCTGAAACCTGAACACTGAACACTGAAACCTCTAACTCGATGGCTGCTTAGGATTTTCGGGATCTTCTGCTGACACGTGATGCTTCCTCATCAAGGAATGGAAATTGGACCTCTGCATGCCGGCTTTCTCTGCAGCCCGAGTCACGTTGCCGCCGGCAGCCTTGAGGGCCTTTACCACGAATGCCTTTTCGATCCGACCGAAATGGTCTTCCACGAGATGCCGTTTGATCTCTTTCAGCCCATCGAGTGTTTCCGGAACCGCATCCTCTTTCCAGGAGTTTTTCCTCTGCAGATGCTCCAGGATGATGAGCAGATCCAGAGTGGTTCCATCCGCCAGGATCACCAGGCGTTCAATGGTGTTTTTTAGCTGCCGCACATTGCCGGGCCACTCATGCTGGATCAATGCTTCCAGGGCTTCATCGGTAAATCCCTTGATTCGCTTTCCGGTTTTTCTGCAGAAATGCCTCAAAAAGTGATACGCAAGCTTCGGAATATCGTCTTTCCGCTCCCGCAGGGGGGGCAGGTATATGGGGAAAACATTGAACCGATAGTAGAGATCCTCCCTGAACGTTTTTTGATCGACCATCTGCCTGAGATTCGTATTGGTCGCGGCAACGATCCGAACGTCCGCCTTTCGGAAAACGCCCGATCCGACCGGTTTATATTCATGCGATTCCAGAACCCGCAAAAGTTTTGCCTGGATGTCCATGCTCAAATTGGCCACATCATCCAAAAAGAGGGTGCCGCCGCTTGAAATCTCGAAGATACCGGCTTTATTCTCGACGGCTCCGGTAAAAGCTCCCTTGACGTGTCCGAACAACTCGCTTTCCAGAAGCGAGGGGGTCAGGGTGCTGCAGTCCACGGCAACGAACTGGCGGATCGCCCGTTTACTGTGCGCATGAATGGCCCTCGCGAACAGTTCTTTTCCGGTCCCGCTTTCCCCGCAGAGCAGAACCGTGCTGTCCGCCGGGGCAACCTTTTCGATTTCATTGAATATTTCCAGGATCCGGGGATTTTCGCCGACGATGCTGCCGAAACCGAATCGATCGATCAGTTCTTTCCGAAGCGCCAGATTCTCTTCGATTAGACGCTTCTTTTCGGCCGCGCGCTGAACTGAAATGACGAGCTCTTCACCTGAGAAAGGCTTGGCGAGATAGTCGAAAGCGCCGACTTTCATTGCCTCGACCGCATTCCGGACGGTGGAATAGCCGGTCATCACGATCACGTAGACACCCGGTTTCTCTCTTCGAATCCTCCTCAAAACCTCCATCCCGTCGATGTCGGGCAGCTTCATATCCAGTAAAACGATATCAAAATCTTTGCCGAGGACGGCTTTTAATCCGAAGATTCCGGACAGGGAAGATTCGACGGCATACCCTTCTTCCGACAGTGCCAAGCGGCACCCGTCGCAGATGACAAGCTCATCGTCGATGATCAGGATCTTCAGGGTTCGGTCATCCATTTCTACTCTTCATACGCGATTGCTTCGTGTTGGTTGAAAACCGGCAGCTCGATGGTAAAGCAGCTCCCCTGCCCGGGGCGGCTGTTGACCTGGATGTTTCCCCCGTGGTTTCGGATAATCCCGTAGCTTACGGCCAATCCGAGCCCGGTCCCTTTTTGCTTCGTCGAAAAAAACGGCTCGAAGATCTTTGAAAGGTGCTCCTCCGGAATCCCGCAACCGGTATCTGAAAACAAGACCCGTGCAAGGTTTCGACTCGGGTCCATTTCGCTTTGAACCATGATGATGCCGTTTTCCCGGATCGCCTGAGCGGCATTGAGGAGAAGGTTTACGAACACCTGCTCGATCTGGTTTTCATCCAGAAGAACCCTTGCCATCTTTCGGGCAAGCCGCCTTTCCACTCGGATGTGCCGGAGCCGGAGCTCATTTTCCAGAATCCTCAATGCCTTTTCGATGATGCCATTGAGATCGGCTGGGTTTTTCATCGGCTCCCGGTCGCGGGAAAACTCCAGAAGCTCCTGAATGATGCTTTTGCAACGGATGGTTTCCCGGACGATCACCTCCAGCCCTTCCCTGAGCGAACTCCCCTGCGGAACTTTTTTGATGAGATTGGAACTGTAGAGGAGAATACCGGCCAGCGGATTGTTGATTTCGTGGGCGATCGCTGCGGCCATTCGTCCGAGGGCCGAAAGCTTTTCGGTCTGAAGGGCCAGATGATCGTATTCTGCCTGTTTGGCTTCAATCAACCGGGCCTTATCGATGGCCAGCGAGGCCTGCTCTGCGATGGATACGGCAAAATTGAGCTCTTCCTCTGAAAATGGACGGTGTCCGGGAAACGAAACGCGAAGAATCCCCACCACATTGTTCCCGAGGGTAAGCGGGACATCCACCACCATTCGGATCCCTTCCTCCCATGCCTCCATCGGATACATCACGCGCGGGTCCCGCAGAACATCTTCGATGATGATGACCCGGTTCAGCCTGCATAGATCCGTGATGATTTTCTCGCTGGAAACCGGTCCTTTCGAAAGGTAGTGTTCGCTCAACCCGAACGATGCACCCAATTCCAACTCATGGGTTTCGAGATTGAGGATACGCAAAATCGCCCCCTTGGCCTTTAAAGCCTCGGTGGTTTTTTTGACGACAAAATCCAACACCTCTTTCACGCTGGTGCCGGAATGGATGGAGGTGCTGATGTCCCGAAAAACACGGTAGAATGTTTCGATAATCGAGTCAGAATTCATAACCGCCCCGTCAGGCGATATCGAAAGATCCGGTGAATAGATCCAAGCGCGATAGATCCAGGCGCGAATAGATGAGAGATGCCAGACTTTATAACATAGAGCGCAAGCGGAATGCCAATCTTTTTCCTGAGATGGGCCTGCTCCGGAGGGATCCTCCGGATGTACCTAGCCGGCACTCTGTTTCAGCACTCTGTTTCCCTTGACGAAATCGGGTCGATATGTCAATCTATCCATTCATTATTCAGCGTCTGTCATCGCCGTGAGTGCCTGGCGCCGGCAATTTTTTTGAGAGGAATCAAATGGCGAAGCCCAAGTTGAAATGTCACCTCATCAATCGGGAGTGGTGCAAGGGGTGCGGGGTTTGCGTGAATTTCTGCCCGAAACACGTGCTGGAAATGGATCCTGACGAAAAGGCCGTTGCCGTCCGGCCGGAAGCCTGCGTATGCTGCAGGCTTTGCGAATTCAGATGCCCGGATCTTGCAATCGAAATCGAAACGGAAGAGGGAGATGAAAAAGGAGATTAAATTCCTGCAGGGGAACGAAGTCTGTGTGGAAGCCGCCCTCTATGCAGGGCTCGAGTTTTTTGCCGGCTACCCGATCACCCCCTCCACCGAAATCGCCGAACAACTCTCCTTTCGGCTCCCTCGCCGGGGGGGCAAATTCATCCAGATGGAAGATGAAATCGCTTCCGTGTGCGCCATCATCGGCGCCTCCCTGACCGGCCACAAGGTCATGACGGCGACAAGCGGCCCTGGATTTTCCCTGATGCAGGAGGCCCTGGGGTATGCCGTCATGGCAGAAATTCCCTGCGTGATCGTCAACGTACAGAGGGGCGGGCCCTCGACAGGGCTGCCGACGCATGTAAGCCAGGGAGACATCAACCAGGCGCGATGGGGAACGCACGGAGACCACGCCGTCGTGGCCCTGACCGCCTCGAACCACCAGGATGTGTTTCGGATGACGGTCGAAGCTTTCAACATCGCGGAAACCTACCGGACTCCGGTAATCCTGTTGTTCGACGAGGTCATCGGGCACATGCGCGAGCGGCTCATCATGCCGGAAAAAGACGAGATCCCCCTGGTAGGGCGCTTGAGGACATCGGTGCGGGAAGGGGTCGACTACCATCCCTATCTTCCCCGGGAGGACGGGCGTCTTCCCATGTCGGATTTCGGCGGCGTGCACCGGTACAACGTCACCGGCCTGTACCATGATATGTGGGGGTTTCCTTCCGAAAATCCCGGAATCGTTCACGGCCTGCTTCGGCACCTGGTCGATAAAATCGAAAACAATGTCAACCAGATTGCGCATTTTAAGGAATACTACCTGGAAGACGCCGAGTACGTTATCATCTCCTATGGATCTTCGGCCCGGTCCGCCCGGCATGTGGTCGAAAGCCGGAGACCGCGCGGGGAACGTCTGGGTCTTCTGGAATTGCAGACGCTGTGGCCCTTTCCGGAGGATATCGTCCGCACCAAGTGCAGAAACGCCAAGTATGTCGTTGTCGTCGAGATGAACATGGGGCAGATGCTGCAGGCTGTCAAAGCGGCTGTGGACAAACCGGAAAAGGTTTTTCTGGCCAATCGAATCGACGGCGAGTTTATCACCGACACGGATATCAGGAGAGTTCTCCGTCTCATTCAGGGGAGGGGATTCTAACCGATGGCGATCAAAGATTACATCCGGGAGAGGTTCTTTCCTCATCTCTGGTGCCCCGGCTGCGGCCACGGCACCGTTTTAAACGGTCTGCTGCGCGCACTCGATGCGTTGAACATCAAAAAAAACGATATCGTGATGGTATCCGGGATCGGGTGCTCCTCGCGGATTTCCGGTTATGTGGATGTCCATACCCTGCATACGATTCACGGCCGCGCCCTGGCTTTCGCCACGGGTGTAAAGATGAGCCGGCCGGAGCTTACCCTTCTGGTTCCGATGGGAGACGGAGACGCGCTGGCAATCGGAGGGAATCACTTCATCCATGCAGCCAGGCGCAATATCGACATCACCGCAATCGTCATGAACAATCGGACCTATGGGATGACAGGGGGCCAGTACTCGCCGCTTTCCGGATACGGAACCAGCGCCACGACCGCCCCCTACCTCAACATCGATCACGATTTCGATGTGGCCGAGCTCTCCCGTGCGGCCGGAGCGACGTTTGTGGCCCGGACCACGACCTATCACGTTCAACAGATGACGGAAATCCTGTGCAAAGCGATCGAACACCGGGGGTTTTCGGTGGTCGAGGTGCTGAGCCAGTGTCCCACTTATTTCGGCCGGAAAAACCTGGTGGGAGGTGCGGTGGATATGATGAATTTCTATAAAACGCATACGGCTCCGATCGGTTCCAAGGCGAAAGAGGAGAATCCCGATCTGATCGAGCGGGGGATCTTCGTACAGAGAGAGCTTCCGGAATATTGCAGCGAGTACAATAAAGTCATCCAAAAGGCGATGAAAGGGCGCACTTGATGGAAAGATGCAGGATCGTATTTTCAGGATCCGGCGGACAGGGAGTGATTACGGCCGCCATCATTCTTGCGGAAGCCGCAGTTCTCTTTGAGGATCTTATCGCTGTGCAGTCCCAGGTTTACGGACCGGAGGCAAGAGGCGGCGCCACCCGATCCGATGTCATCATTTCTGAAACGGAAATCTTTTTCCCCAAGGTGTTCCAACCGAATGTGCTGGTCTGCCTGACTCAGCAGGCTTACAACAAATACAGCACGATCGTGCGTCCGGGAGGGCTGCTGATCACCGATTCCCGCCATGTCAAAGCCGGACGGAAAGTCGATTCCCGGCAGGTGGAGCTTCCGCTTTCAGAAGCCGTAGTCGAAAAAATCGGAAAACCGATCGTCTTGAACATCTGTATGCTGGGAGCCGTCATCGCTTTGACGAAACTGGTGCAGCCGGACTCCATCATGAAGGTCCTCGAAAAACGCATCCCGGGAAGCTTTCTGGAGATGAACCGGAAAGCCCTCGACCTGGGGATGCAGCTTGCATCGGAAGACAGGCCCCAAAATGTCTGCTCGCTCGACCCGTAACAGTCCCGGTGGAATCTATATTCATGTCCCTTTCTGCCGGCGGAAATGCCTCTACTGCAGCTTTTACTCCGTATCCGACCTCACGCTCAAATCTTCGTATGTCGCAGCCCTTCTGGATGAAATCAGGCGGATCGCACCGCTGCCTTTCTCCTTCGATACCGTTTATTTCGGGGGTGGGACCCCCTCTCTTCTGGATCCAAAGGAGATTCGGGCCGTGCTGGAAGAGCTCGGCAGCCGGTTTTCGATCCGCCCCGGGCCGGAGATCACCCTCGAGATCAATCCCGGCACCGTCGAAGCCGGACGTTTGAAAGAATACCGGAGCGCCGGTGCAAACCGCCTGAGCATCGGGGTGCAGTCTTTCAACGATCGTCACCTGAAGACCCTCGGCCGGATGCATACGGCAAAACAGGCCGAAGCAGCGGTTGCATCCGCAATGGAGGCCGGATTCGACAACATCGGGCTGGATCTTATCTTCTGCATTCCCGGGCAGACGAAAGCTTCCTTTAAAGAAGACCTGAAAAAGGCGCTGTCCTTCAAGCCGGACCACCTCTCCTGCTATCAGTTGACCGTGGAAAAGGGAACCCCGTTTGAAAAAGAAATCGCTTCCGGGCGAATTGCCATGCCCGGCGAAAAAGCGTCTGCGGATTTGTTGGAAACAGCCTTCGATGATTTGACCGCACGCGGCTTTCTGCATTACGAGATATCGAACTATGCCGCATCGGAAGAAAAAATTTCAAGGCACAACAGCAAGTACTGGTCTTTTGCACCCTATATCGGGCTCGGGCCTTCGGCCCATTCCTATCTTCCCCCGAAGCGCCGCTGGAACCATGCCGATATCGATCGGTATCTCGAAGACATCCGGGATGGAAAACCGCCTGCAGCAGGAGAAGAAATTTTGACTGTCCGGCAGCAGATGCTGGAGGCGATCTTCCTCGGTTTGAGAACCTCAGCCGGAATCGATATCGAAAGATTTGAAAAGATGTTCGGAATCGTTTTCAGCGAGACGTTTCGTGTTCCCATCGAAACCCTTTCTTCAGAGGGCTTCCTTGTATTCACCGGAAACCGCTGCCGGCTCACCCGCAAGGGGCTTCTTTTACAGGAAAGTGTCGTCCGGTATCTGGTCGACTCCTTTTGACTGAATGGGTTTTCAGGCCGAAACCCGAACCCGATTGCTTTGAACTTGACATTCCAAGTTTTTCACAATAGATCGTACTGGATTAATAAATCTTCTACCAAAGAGAGAAAACTCAACAACGGCTTCGGTTCCAAGCCCTTTGGAAATGGAATATGCTGATGGGGAGCATCGTAAGGATGCAGGTGCCATCCTTCGGAATCCAGATCCGCCCCAAAGATTCGTTGTCCTCTTCCAATCAGAGCAAAGTACAAAGAGCCGGTTAATTCACCAAGGAATACCTGTACGAAGAGATCGGGCTGGATGGACAGCCTTATGGAAACGGTGGAGTCCGTACGTTCCACAAGCCCCATGGCTTGAATGAACCATATCCGGTCCACTGCTTCCTGTGCCTCGGCGCAAAGGTCGTCTATCCTATACATGATCCATCGAGAGCAGTTCTTTGAGCTTACGTTCCATCGTTTTTATTCCGCTGACAGCCGTCTCCCAACTCATCGCATCGCATTCTACATCCCAAGAAAACCCCTTTTCCTTGACTATGCGGCGGGCAATAAATTCATTGAATTGCACCCCGTATTTGCTGGTCATCAGACGATCTACATGGCGATAACGCCCCAACCTGCGCAAATATTCAGACCTAAGGAGCATGCGTATCTTGGCATCCAGGCTCGCGCCCTCAAGCAAAGGCTCTTCCAGAAGCTGTCTGGTGCTCTCTTGAAATTCAACCGCTTTCATGACTGCTTTCCTTCTCTTTGCCCGTGTCGTTTTCTCTCAAATCATAATATATCTGCGATTATCCACGGACCACAATAAGCCCCATAATAGCCGAGGTTGGAGTCAACATCAATAAATGGGAAAAAAAGATTTGGGATCCGGATCAGGGCATCTGGTCGATTGCATTTCATAAATTTTCATAAAGAATTGCTTTGACAAAGCCGGTCCCTCATGTGTACCATATTGGTATACAAATGCCAGGGGGGTTAAAATGCCCAAAACAGCCATGACCCATGTCCGGCTCACCCCGGAGGTCAAAGAAGAGGCGGAAAAGATCCTGAAGGAGTTAGGTATTTCTATCTCAGCAGCAAATGAAATGTTTTACCGGCAGATCATCGCTCATAAGGGGCTTCCCTTTGAACCGCGCATTCCCAGGCGGGAAACTGTGCTGGCAATGGAAGACGCCAGGGCGGGCAAAGGCAGGAAGTACGAAAGCGTTGATGAACTTTTTAAGGACAAAACGATCTGATGCTGCCGGTCAGGCCGACCAATCAATTTCGCAAGGACTTGAAACGGGCCAAACGACAAGGACATGATCTTGAAAAAGTTCGGCTGGTGCTGGAAAAACTTGCCGTCCCCGAACCGCTTCCGCCGGAATTCCGCGATCATAAGCGCAAAGGGGAATGGCGCGATTTTCGTGAATGCCATCTGGAGTCCGATTGGCTGCTTATCTACACCATTACCGATTTCGAGCTGCGTCCCACCCGGCTCGGCAGCCATGCGGATCTTTTCGAATGAGCCAAAACCGCTTGTATCTAGAAGGTACGGCATCAGCGAATTTCCTCTCTGCTGTCGATTTCTTCCATTCCCCGCCGGATCCCTTTTAGGATCTCATCTGGGCCGGCATCGTCTTCCCAACTTCCGGCCAGTTCGAAAAAGCCTTCCGGCCACTGGTCCTGCAAAACCGATCTTATGGCGTCGGAAACTCACTTAGACTTGGATTTTCCTGAGACCTTTACCGCCTTTTCAATTCTTTCGGCAAGCTGTTCGTCGATATAAATGGCCAATTGGGACATGTCCAACACCCCCTTCATAGTGGCATTCATTACAAATATTTTTACACCTATACGGCAAAGGTGCAAATTCGGGAGGTTGACCCCGACTTCTGATTACGTCTTTCCTTCTCTGCTCTATGCCGCCTGCCCTCTGAACACCGGCCTCTGGCTTCCGGCTTCTGACCTCTGATTCGCTACAGTCCCAGGATCTTTGCCGTCAATTCGCCTCTGCTCCGCACCTTCGTTTTCTCGAAGATATCTCTGAGATGGTCCCTGACGGTCTGTTCGCGGATCGAGAGAAGATCTGCAATCTCCTTGTATGCCAGGCCGCGTACGGTAAAGGCTGCAATCTCCTCCTGACGCTTTGTCAGGCCGTATCCGGCAAGCTTGGAACAAAGGTCATCGCGGCCGAAACACGGCTCAAGGAGGATGGTCTTTTCCACCGCATTCCAGTGCGTCGGAATGGTGCGCACCCGGTACTTAAAACGGCCGTTTCTGAAAAAAGACGCTTCGCCCTTCAAATCCGGCTCGGGAATCACGTGGGCAGGCATCCCTTTGAGAGCGAGCTTCGCTTCTTCATTCATATACGAAACCCTGCCTCCCTTTTCCATTTCTATTACCCCGCAATCCGGAGAGGATGCCTTCCCCGAAAGGAGGTCTCCGATATGAAAGGCCCTGGAAAGATGGGGAAACAGGATATTCAATATCTGCCTTTCCCGCTCCGTAAAGGGGCCGCCTGTTTTCGGCCTGTGGAACGCCACGGTGCCCACGGGGTCTCCCTGCGTCCCGAGAACGCAACCGATCTCGTAGTAGATCGATATCTTCGATTGAAAGTCGTTGTGATACTCCGTCTCCTGCAGCCGTGCATCCGTAACCATGTCGTTCAGGCACAATATCGCATTGAACGGAACGCTCCACTTTCTTTCCCGCAGTTCCATGAGCAGGGGGTGTGTCCGGATATAGTGTTTAAGGAAGATAAAGTAGAATCCCTCCGGGATATTGAAAGAGAAGGGAGCTTCGGTCAGAAGGTCTCTTTTTTCAGGATTGATCCTTCCCAGGTTCGCGGTGGAAATTCCGATCAACCGTTCCAGCCTCCGGCAGACCATGCGGAACATGCTCTCCGAATCCGATACCGACGAGACCGAATAGATCAGATCGATGAGCTCGATACATTTCCTGTAGTCTTTTGTCGAAAGCCCCATCAACATCCTACATTTGTGGGATTTACACGGCGCGGGCGATTATGGCACATTCCATCCCGAAAATTCAACGCCGAAAGATGCGATTGATGAAATAACGCCCGCTCTTGATCCGGAAGCGGAGATTTCTCCCCGATAGATAAAGGCCGCAAGGTATGAGCTACCTGGCTTACGGCATCGATCAGAGGAAACAAAAGGAGGCATAATCATGAAAAGGCTTGTTTTTTTATGCTTGGAGCGCTGCTGGCGGCGGCATCCGC
>QZKK01000231.1 GCA_003599475.1 Desulfobacteraceae bacterium | reverse complement strand
ACAAACGGTTCCGTTCGGTAAGCCTCTACGCCTACCTGCCCCAACATTCGCCTGAAAAAGACGCCTTGTGTCTGGCCGTGCGCAGCGAATGAAGAGTGCCGGCAGAGCCGCTTTTCGCGCGCAACTCGCCTTTAACTCAAGATTAAATGGTGAGAGCGCCCCCTGTCCCTACCCAAAGATCAAGCGGATCCGTGTGATTGCGCATTTCTCACTTGATTGATCTCCTGTTTCAGGTTACCGATTCTACGGAGTCCTTGCCCCTTGAAGCGGTTTTTTCGGGGCATCCATCACAAAAAGGAGGCCAGGATGAAACCTGATAAGCACGGCCCGTGTATATGCGGCAGCGGAAAGAAATATAAAACCTGCTGCATGAATAAGGAAAATCCTCCGGTCGATCTATCCTATCGCCGGTTGTCTGCAGTCCATGATGCCTTAATCCCCCGCCTCTTGAAGCATGCGGAAGCCGCTTTCGGAAAAAACGCGATACCCGCCGCAATGACCGAATTCATGGGCGATCCAGAAGAGCCGCCTTCCAGGCATCTCCTGGAGCTGACGACTCCGGTTTTTTTGCCTTGGTTTCTGTTCAACTGGGTTCATGGCGACGATGACATTGATATTTGGCTGAAGAGCCCTGCTTTTACAACCGTGGCCGGACATTTCCTCGAAACAAAAGGTCGTCGACTGGAAGCCATCGAGCGGGATTTCCTGAAAGGCGTCATCGAAAGACCTTTCAGCTTTTTCGAGATCCTCGAAGCTCGCCCGGATGAGGGCCTCCGGCTTCGGAACATCCTTTCCGGAGATGAAATCGAGGTTTCCGAGCGATCGGGCTCGAAGGCGGTCAAAGCCGGGGATATCCTGTTCTGCCGGGTGGTCCGGGTGCAAAACGTCGCCATGATAGTTGGCTGCAGCGCCATGATCATTCCCCCGATTCGCAAGCCGGAAATCATCCGGTTCAGGGAAGAATATTTCAGGAAGCGGCGTACGATCACAGAAGAGATGCTCAAGGAATGCGACTTCGAACTGCGGGAGCTCTATATCCAGATCCTCGATGGTATGCTCAAACCTCCCCAACTCCAGAACACCGACGGCGATCCCCTGTCCTTTCAGACCCTCCACTTTGAAATCGATTCGGCGGATCTGGCTTTTGAAAAGCTCCATTCCCTCTCTACAACCCGCGACAAGGGAGAGCTTCTCCGGGATGCGGAGCGGGACCGGGACGGACATATCCTCCGGGCCGAAATCACCTGGGATCGAAAGGGCCACAAGCTGAACAAGGCACTGGACAACACGATTCTCGGACGGCTGTACATCGATAAGAAGAAGCTGACGGTGGAAGTCAATTCCGGCAGGCGGGCCGAAAGAATCCGGAAGGAAATCGAAAAGAGGCTCGGTGCGCACGCCGTCTACAAAACCACTGCAATCCAGCCGATCGAAGCCATGATGGAAAAAGCCGGTCAGGGCAAGGCGTCCGCGGGGGTTCCGTCGAAGGAAGACCTGATTCACCACCCGGAAGTGCGGAAGAAGGTCGCGGAAATGATGGAAGCCCACTGGAAACAATGGCCGGATGAAAAACTGCCTGCACTCGGAGGAAAAACTCCGAGACATGCGGTAAAAACCGCCGCAGGCCGCGAAAGCGTCGAGGCTCTCCTGCTCGATGCAGAAAGGCATGCAGCAGCCGATAAGCTCATGGCCGAACCGGGCCTTGCCGCCATCCGGCAAGTCCGCCGGCTGCTCGGCTTATGAACCGAATACATGTAATATGTACCATGAAATTTTCATCACACATCTCGATTCTTCACCATGTCAAATCGCAGCTCCGATTGGTCATGCTGTTCTCCCTGCGGCAGTTGCCGCTTGTTATGTGAAGCGTTTTGTTCATCGAATTATTTTTTGGTAAGATCCCAATGACATCAACAATATCATGAATTCTCAGTTTGGAGGATTGAAGGCCGTGGAAGATTGCCTCGATCTGAGATCTTCAGAGACTCCCCGGCTTAGATTTGCGGGGGTCAAGGAATCCGAAGCAGCTTACGGAGATTCTGACGATATTTCGTATTGAAGATCTAACCCGAATGGGTGCTTTTATTCATGAGTCGTCCTTTTGAACTGAGTTCGCAGGATCTGGCTGAAAGACTCGAGGAGATGGTCAATGTCATCATCTATTCAATGCCCCAGGATATCCGCCGACGTCAAAAACCTGTGATACATCTTAGATATCAGCGGGCAAAATTCCTCAGTAAAATGGCTTGTCACTAAATTCCGATCGGGTGGAATTTATCGACCGGGGGGTATGGTGCGAAAGATAATCTCCTAATGATGACGATGCTGTTTCGAATTCACCGATATGTTGAAAAAAGGACTCAAACACAATAGACTGATTGATATTCGTAACCAACTTGAACGCAGCATGAGAAATCCGGGTCTGTGTTCATTTCAGCCCCGGGCGGGATTTATCCGTGTCCTAAACAGTGGCTCTTTGGGTTGTGTGCCAATGACGTGTAGAAGAAGAAATGCTGCCCTCCGGATCTTTACTTATTTTGGAAGGTTGATTCAAAATGATCAATTCCCTACCGACTCGATTACTCGGCCGCGACGGTCTTGACGTGAGCGTGATCTGCCTGGGAACGTGGCCTTTGGGGGGTGGCATGGGCGCCCTCGAGGAAAAACAGGCGATTCAAACGGTGCATGCGGCGCTCGACGCCGGAACCAACTTTATCGACACGGCCGAAGGCTATTACACAAGCGAAACCGTACTCGGCAAGGCGCTTGTGGGGCGACGGGACCGGGTCATTCTTGCCACCAAGCTGTCGGGTGAGCATTCGCCTCGAAACATTCGAGTCGCCATTGAAAACAGTCTTCGCAAACTCCGCACGGACTACATCGACCTCTACCAGCTTCACCGCCCGAGGCCGGATTGGCCGATTGCACAAACGATGGCTGAACTGGTGAAACTGAAGCAGGAGGGTAAAGTCCGGTACCTGGGTGTTTCAAACTTCAATGTCGAGCAGACAAGGGAGGCAGCGGCGCATGCGCACATCTCTTCGACGCAGCCGCAATACTCCATGATCTTTCGCTCCGCCGAGCAGGATTTATTTCCCTATTGCGTCGCGCATGGAATCGGTGTCATGGCTTACGCGCCTCTGGCCCGCGGGCTGCTCTCGGGCAAATACACGGCCTCGCACAGCTTCTCCGAGGACGACGACCGGGCGAAGCACCCGACGCTGAACCAAGCTGTGCGGGAGTCGGCCGTCGAGATCAGCCGGCGCCTCACGCCATGGGCGAAGGATCACGGTTACACCATGGCGCAATTGGCGATCGCCTGGACTTTGGGAAACGCTGCGGTAACGACAGCGATTTGCGGTGCGAAGACTCCGCAGCAGGCAATCGAGAACAGCGAAGCGGGCCGGTGGCAGTTGAGCGAGAAGGACATGGCGGAGATCGCCCGGCAGATCGAGGGTTTATCCCCGGGAGTGAGCGACCTGCGATAACGACGTCCTCAACAAGGACCCGGACGGCTATGTCTATAAAAGACGGAATTCGGCCGGTCCCTCACTGGTCGATATCCAACTCCCGTTTCTTCTTATAGAGCAGACGGAGCAGATCGTACTCGAACGGGGACCCGGTCCGATAGTAGCGGAACGGGATATTGTGCCGCGTATCGACGGCATTTATTGCCGTGTAGGAGACCCCCCACTCCCTGTTCGTGTCCATGTCGGTCGGCTGATAGAGGTAGAAATACTGTGCCGTGGCATCTGCTGCCAGCCCGGTCGTATCCCGCAGGCTGGAGGGGCCGAATAAGGGCAGCACGACGTAAGGCCCGGGGCCTGCCCCGTACCGGCCCAGAGTCTGGCCGAAGTCCTCCACATACAGGGGAAAGCCCAGGCGGGTCGCCGGATCCCACATCCCCGCAAGCCCCAAAGTGGTGTTGAGGAGGAGTCGGGTGAGGATTTTTCCGGTCCTGTCCGGCCTGAGCTGCAGCATCGCGTTCATGAGGTTGCGCACATCAGACACATTGGAGAGGATGCCGGAGATCCTGTCCTGGACAAAATACGGGGTGATGAATTCATACGCCCGGACCACCGGCAGGAACAGGTATTCGTCAAACACGGCATTGAACCTGTACAGTGCCCGGTTCATCGGCTCGAGAGGGTCGTAAACGTCGATGACGTAGGAAAGCCCCGGTTTTGCCGGCTCCCTGAAAAAACGGCGCGCGGCGACAATCTCCGGTTCTCTTTCTTCCCCGGCTCCCAGGTCAGCCAAAACCCGGCGCCCGCTCCCCTCACCGAAATCTTCCATAATTGCAGCCGCCGGTCGGGGTGCGGTAAACGAAGCGGGGGCGGATTCTGCGGAATCCGCTCGAACCGGGGCGATTTCCATCGAGAGAACGGGAGGTGGTTCGCCGGGTCCTGCATCGCTCTTGAAGACCGCCAGCGTATCCGCAACGTTCACCCGATACCTGAGATTGCCGCAATGGCCGCCATGGGGATAGATTTTGGCGCGGGAGCCGAAGACATTCACCAGGTAGTCGATCTCTCCCGGGGCCAGCGTCACGTCGTCGGCATTGTGGAGGAGATGGACTGAGGGTGAATTTGCTAGAAATGCCTCGATTCTTTTGAGGCTTAACTGATCGATGAGCTGCTGCTCGGTCATTCCCGGTGTCTGTTCCGTGAAATAGGGGAGGAAGACATCCCGGAAATAATCGATGAACGTGACCAGATCCGCGACGTCGAAATACCTGGTCAGGGAGTCGGTGGTGGAGAGCCGGAGGTTCTTCGGTTTTATGTAGCCGGTGTTTGTAAAGACATCGGCGGTGAAGACCATATTGGCCATGGAGAGCCGGAATGAAAGCCCGATGAGTGCGGCCAGATTTTCATCGTTTGGCATTCTCCCCCTGTAGAGGAAATCGCCGGTGAAGTCCACAGGGTCGCCCAACCGGTAGATGGCCGCAAATGCCTTGAAAGCCTCGTCGAAAAATTGCTGGAATTTCTCCTCGCCTCCGGGGATTTTCCGGATCATCTCGTCTATCGTACGCATCGAACCGTACAGACTGACCGGCGGATTGATCAGGAGAACCCTGCCGAAGCCGAACAGCCCGCGCTCCCGGTCCAGGTCGGCCAGAAACGCGGCTTGGGCGGCTCCCAGACTGTAGCCGGCAAGATGAAACCCGCTGATTGCCACGTCTTTCCGGATATCGCGGATGATCAGCTTCATCACCCGGTAGAGGTCCCGTGCGTCTTCCCCGGGGTGACCGGGGATGCCGCTGCTTGAAGCCGCAGGGATAAAGTTTGGATGCGTTGAGGACGGCAGGCAGACTGCGTGGAATCCGGCCTGGAAAAACACCTTCTGCAGGAATTCATTCTTCGATTCGTTGTAGGCGGCCCCCACCCCCGGAACAAGGAAAATGAGCGGCGCTTCCTGGTTCTGAACGGCGATGGAATAACGCAGTCTTTTGCCATACCAGAGAATTTCAGGAATCGGCCGGCGTTCGTACACCGTCACCTCTCGTTCGATGATGTCGATTCTCTCCGGCACCTTCGCCTGCAACTCGATGGGCGTACCGATGACGGTCGCAACAAACGGGTCGATATACGGATACCCGTAAGAGTCATCCGCTACATGTGCCTGCGCTGCAATTGTCTGTCCGATCCCTGTGATCCAACAGAGAGCCAGCGCTGCCGCAAGCAAGACGGGAAACCGATTGCCTTCCCGAATGCTCTTGCAGCCGCCGGCCGCCGGCGCATCGGACCCATCCTTCTCCGGTAAGCCCGGATCTTCTTTCATCGGCGATGCCTTTCTCGTAAAATCTCTGTACCGGCGACGCGCATTCTTTTAAAATCGCGATAAACTCTGATAGTATATTCCAAAAGATGACGATAAAAAATAGGATCACATGAATTTGGTTACATGAGGAGCTGGCGCTTTACGGCTGCCGGCGCAGGAGAGCATATTCGTGGAAATATCCCTCAATGCGGTGGAAGCGAGAATTATAGGCGTTTTGATCGAAAAAGAGATATCGACACCCGAGTATTATCCCATGACCCTGAACGCACTGGTAAACGCCTGCAACCAGAGGACGAACCGGGATCCGGTCATGGAACTGGATGAAGCCGCCGTGTCCGATGCGCTGGACCGGCTGCGGACGGACCGTCTGGTCTGGCAGGTAAAGACCCAGGGGAGCCGCGCACTCAAATACGAGCACAACATGAAGGATGTCGCCGACCTTTCCAACAGTGCCCTGGCGCTGCTCTGCGAGCTTCTGCTGAGAGGGCCCCAGACCGCGGGAGAGCTTCGCACCCGTACCGCCAGGATGACCGAATTTACAGGCGTTCCTGCGGTGGAGTATGCCTTGAAAAAGCTTGCGGAGCACGAAAAAGGTCCTTTTGTGAAGCAGCTTCCCAGGCAGCCGGGCCGAAAGGAATCGCGATACGTACACCTTCTGGGCGATACCGAGATAATTGCGCCCGAACTTTCTTCCGACATGGAAACGGACAGCCGTTCCCGTGCACCGACCCGGATCGAAGCCCTGGAGGCGCGCGTAGCCTCCCTTGAGACCCAACTCGAGGAAGTCCGAAAGGCGTTTCTGGATTTCAAGCAGGCATTCGAATAACCCTGATCTCTCCGTTCCAAAACAAAACCGTGCTGGATGGGGCCGGCCCGGCAAACCCGAATAGCTGCCGGCCGTGATCAGACCTGTTTGCGACGCCGGTCCCTGCCAAAAAAAGAAGGATGGAAGACGAAATGTCCGAAGAAGAGACAGAACGGTTGACAGGACCCCACACGATTCGACTCCGATCATGGATCAGCTGCGCACCCTTCGAACGTCTGCTCGGCATGGAAATCGTTGAAGCCGTCGACGGCAGGGCGGTGCTGCGCATGCCCTTTCTGATCGATTATGCGCAGGGCGGCGGGCTGATGCACGGGGGCGCCCTCGTGAGCCTTGCAGACACTGCGGTGGCGATGGCCATCAAGAGCATCGTCGCTCCGCAATCCCATTTTGCGACCATCGCAATGGACGCGAAGTTTCTCCTGCCGGTGAAAAAGGGCATGGTGACCGCCGAAGCAGAGGTCCATGCCGGCGAGGGCAGGCTGCTTGAGGGGGAGGCTACGGTTTACGATGAAGAAGGACATTCGGTCATGGAGTTCCGCTCCACTTTCAAAATCGCCCGGAACACCAAAATTGGACACAAATAAGCTTCGAATGATCTGCCTGCCGCCCGTATCCATTCCGTTGAGCTCACCTCAAACCTCGCCTTTGGCGAGGCCTCAGACCCGGATCTTTAATGTTCGTTTGCCGTTCGATGAAACATACGGAGTGTATGATTTGCCATACGCTTTTTTCAACCTGGCCTTCCGGATGAGCCGATTCTACTTGAAATAACAGTAAGTTTTCCCAAAGGCATGACTTTTGCTGCGCTTTAAAGCAACCGCCGGATCGTTGGGAAGAGGATTCATCGATTCACCCCTCACTTCGTTCTAATGAGGTAGAGGTGTAAAGCCGGGTGAGGAGGAAACCATGGGGGTCATTGTTTGTGCGAAATGTGCAAAGGTGATCCAGGTTGACGGCAGAGGTCTCGATGGAAAGATCTCTCTCGGGATTTGCGGGGATTGTGAAGAAAAACCGTTGAGCCGGAACGTATCTGAAAAAAAAGAAAAACCCGATGATGAAAAAAGCAGGTGAAAAGCTTGCAAAGGTCCGGCAGGCTCCGGGCTGCCCCAGGCTTCTGAAGGAAAGATTTTCGATCTCCATATCCGCGTCAGCCTCACAATTGGTCTCGGGCCGTCCATTTTTCTTTCCAAAGCTTTGCCCCGAGTGCCGTTACGACACGCAGCACTGTTTGGTTTTTCAATCGGTCCAGATGCAGGCTCCGGAACAGATCAAGACCCTCCTGCAGGCACTGGACAGGCGGAGGCTGCTATCGCCTGCAACCGCTCGGAACATCAGCTTCAGGAGATCCACCGGTTGATTTTTCCTTCTCTTTATGAAATAGGGGGCCTTATGTAGCGACAATTCCTATGCAGGAGGAAACGATGGCACTGAAAAAATTCTGGCTTCATGAGCTTACCCGTCCCGCTTTTGTCGAATGGCTCGAAAACGAGCCCGCGCCGGTGGTGATCATCGGTATCGGCAGTATCGAACAGCACGGGCCGCATCTCCCCCTCGGAATGGACAGCCTGTTTATCCGGGAATTCATCCATGAGGCGGCCAAACGGTCGAACTCGGTCTGCGTGCACCCCTGTTTTCCCGGTTATTCCCCCCACCACATGGGATTTCCGGGAACGATCACATTTCAGGAAACAACCCTGCAGGCGGTTCTGATGGATACCATCGGAAGTCTCTCCTGCCATGGGATCAAGCGTTTTCTGCTGCTGAACGGCCATGGTGGAAACACCAATACCATGAACCTGGTGGTACAGCTTGCAAAGCGCGCCTACAACGTGATGGTGACCGCACCGGAAGGCCCTAGCGGAACCGAGCTTGCAAAGATGTATGCCGGGCGCCAGAAGCGCTACTGGGATGTTCACAGCGGGCCGAGCGAGACGAGCACGGCGTTGATGTTTTTCCCCGAGCTGGTCGAGATGGACCGGATTTCCGACTGGAAGCCGACCCTTCAGGTGGATCCTCAGTTGATGAAGTTTTTAGATCCCGAACGTCCCGACTACGAGATGGTCTATCAGATCTACCGGGCCTGCCAGCCGCCCGATACGGACCAGTTCACCGCATGCGGAATCTACGGCGTAAACGACCCCAGGGATGCCGATGCCGAAGAGTACCGGCCCCGGTTCGAAGAAAAAGTCCGCTTCATCGTCGAGCTCATCGAAAAATGGAAAAAGATCCCCATTCCGGAGGCCTTCAAGGACCCGGGCGATTGAGCCTTTTTCGCAAAATTCACAGGAAGAAACATCCGTTGAGAATTTAGGGGCTGTTGCCGTCGCGGCTCTGAATCCGTCTCTGCATCGGGTGAAATCGGCAGTGAATGATGCCGATCGTGAAATTCCTTTAGGATATCCGTCTCCACCCTTGAACCTGCCGATGCTGTGGTTAGCTTTCCTGATAGGCATCGCAGCACGCTCACGCACAGGAATCTTTGCCGATGCACTGTTATTAACTGTCCAGAAAAAAAGACTGGATTCCGGCTTCCGCCGGAATGACAGAGTGTGGGACAATTACGAGACTGTTAATAAATCATGAAGGCATTGTTATGAATTCAGGTTGGAGGCATCATGAAAGCTTATGTTTTGAAATCATATTCTTATAACAAAGTCCTCTTTGCGCTTATGTTTATTACCGCCTGCATGTTTTTTGCTTCGCAGATCGCATACGGCGCCGGAACGTCCAGGAAATCATCTTCTGCACCGCAGGACTCTCGAAAAAAGGCCGATCCATATTTTGACTCCGGAGAACGACTGCAGAAAGCGCATCGCTACAAGGAAGCGTCAGCGGAATATGAGAAGGCGGTCCGAATCGACGGCACCTATGCGGAAGCACACAGCAATCTGGGCTACACCTACCGCAAGCAGGGGTTGTTTGAAAAAGCGGTCAAATCCTATAAAACAGCAATCGAGCTGAATCCGAAGCTGGCGGAAGCCCATGAGTATTTAGGGGAAGCCTATGCTGAAATGGGAAAATTCGAGGAAGCCGAAAATGAGCTGAAAATATTAAGAGAGCTGGGGTCGGATGAAGCCGCCGAGCTTGGGGAATTCATCCGGAAAATAAAGACCGCAAAGGGATAGCCCGGCCCTTGAACCAGACGATCGGGCCTGGCGGTTTAAAATCCGGGGTTTAAGTTCTGAATGATCGTCATTAAAATCCGCTTCAGTCCGGACGGTTCGCCATTCCGTAGATTGCCTTCAGCAGTTCGCTCGAGGACGCGGTCTTGCTCACAAACGCCTCGGCCCCCGCCTGGCGCATCGACCGGGAGATCCGCTCATCCTCGTACATCGAAAGCCCGATGACCCGCACCTCGGGGTGTTCGGCCCTGATCCGCCGAGTGGCTTCCACTCCGTCCATTTCCGGCATGGAGACATCCATCAGAATCACATCCGGAAACAGCTCCCGGGCAAGATCGCCGGCTTCTATTCCATTGGCCGCTTCGCCAACGACCTCGATGTCCGGTTGATTGTCTAAAAGCGCAATCAGACCCTGGCGCATCACTTTGTGATCGTCGACCAGGAGAACCCGGTACAGGCCTGCTTCTTTTGCCGACGGCCTGTCTGAAGAAGAGAAAATGCTCTGCCCCGGATCAGAGGAGAAAAACTCCTTCGATTTTTCCAGATCTTTCAAAGAGAGTGTAATGGTGAAGCAGCTCCCCTGACCGGTCTTGCTTTCAACCTGAAGGTTTCCTCCGATATAGTTTACCCGTTCGCGGATGCTGAACAGCCCGAATCCTTTGCCTTGATTTGCAGGTTCACTCAGGCTCTGGGGCTCAAACCCCCTGCCGCGATCCGATACGCGGATCTGCACCCGATCGCCGTCGTTCTCGAGGCTTACGCGTGCCGTATCCACTCCCGCATGCCTGACAACGTTAAACAGCAACTCCTGGACGGACCGGAAAAGGAATACCTTGAAAGGCTCTTTCTTTAAAGAAACCCAGTTATGAACTTCCACCTCCACCTTGAGACCGTGGCTTTCCAGCATCTGCCGGGCCAGCCATTCCACCGAGGCGGCAAGCCCTGCCTGGTGAAGGATGGCCGGACACAAATCGTGGGACAATCGGCGGGATTTTTCGATCGACTGCGCCAGCAGCCGGTCTACATCCTGAAGCATCCGCTTCGCATCCCCGTGTTCCTCGACAGCCGGCTGGATTGCAGACAATTGAAAGCGGGAGGCGGAAAGCAGTTGCTGCAGGTCATCGTGTAAGAGATCGGCAATCCGACGCCTCTCCTGCTCCTCTGCTTCGATCAGTTGAACCGATAAAGCCTGAAGCTGCTTCGCCCGCGATTCGGCCAGCGCCGTACGCTCGGCCACCCGCTGCTCGAGGGTCGTATTCAACTGATGCAGCGCCTTTTCGGCACTTTTCTTTTCGGTGATGTCTCGAACCAGCGCAACACAAGCGATTCGCCTGCCTCGGCTGTCACATACGGGAGCCGAGCTGACGCTGATCGAGACTTCAGAACCGTCATTCCGACGGATAAGGATTTCTTCTTCGGCGATCGTCTCACCGAAAAGAACCGAACGGGCCAAAGGCAGTTCCTCGGGAGGATAGGGCGAACCATCGGTATGAAAGCCCTGGTAGAGTGTGCCGTAACGGTCATTGTTCGGCGTATTTGTAACTGTCGTTCCGAGGACTTGCCATAATTGATGGTTTGCCATCAGGATCTTTCCGGAAGGGACCTCCGCGATCGCCACCCCTGCGGGGATCTGCCGAAGGATCTCCTGAGACAAGACCTTCTCGTGTTCCAAGGCTTGCTCCGCCCGCTTCCTCTCGGTAATGTCCATGAAAACATTGATCGCACCGCATATCCGACCGGATGCGTCGTGGAGAGGATCGATGTAAACCGACACGAATACACGGGAGCCGTCGGGGCGCTCGATTGTAAGTTCCTGGGCGCGGAAGCTTATTTCTTCCCGCAGAGCGGCGGCCATCGGAGTCTGGCTGTGTGGAAGGGGCGAGCCGTCCGGCAGATACAGGCGAAAAGCCCCGCAGAACCGCTCATCGGTTTCTCCCAGCCTGGGAGATCGGCCCCAAATCCGGGCGGCTTGCTCGTTGTAGTATGTGATCACGCCCTCGGAGTTGCAGGTGTACATCGCTGCCGGCAGTAATGCGAGCAGCCGTGGATAGTGCTCTCCAAAGCCCTCCTGTATGGAGTCGAGCAGATTCCGGTAACGGAGTTCGCTCTCGGGCGGGTCCATGAGTTTCAGCCGTTTGAGCTCCTCGAGCAGATCCCTGCATCGCCTGTCTTCGGTTGCCAGGCTCACCCGCAGATTCGCGATTTCCTGAATAAGCTGTTCCCGGGATTTGTCTTTATCGAGAGTCGTCGTTGATGCCTTCAAATCGTCCCACTGGTATTTCATCTGATGAATAGATAAGGTTAAAGTCTTTGTTGCCCGATGGCTTTCATGAGCGATCGATTTTCTTTCGGTCTGATCGCAATCGAAGAGGATATCATAGCCCATGATGGAGGCCTAAATCAACCACATTGTAGGATAAAAACCCGGTGAGTCAACTTGACAGAACAGGGTTAATGCTCTAAAGAAGGGGCATTCGAGAAACTTCAATTCATATCATGAAGTATCCCGCCTTTTGAGATTAACGGGTCGACCGATGAAGGCTGGTCGATGAACGTCAAAAAAACTCGTGAAAGGAGAAGAAATATGAGAGGGAACAGGAAATGGGTTCTCGGGATCGTATTTTGCCTGACCTGGTTGTCTGTGGCGATTTGGCCCGCGGGAGCTCAGGCGCAAAAGGTGGTGGTGGCTCAAGGAATCGATGCGGAGACTCTGGATGTGCAGATCACCACCACCATTCCGACGCTGATTGTGAATTACAACATCTACGATACCCTGCTGGGCCGGGACGCAGACTTGAAGTTCACCAACCGCCTGGCTGTTTCGCATGAGAATATCGCGCCGGACAAGTGGCGGTTTCACCTCCGCAAAGGCGTGACCTTTCATAACGGGGAGCCCTTCGATGCGGCGAGTGTAAAATTTTCCTTGGAACGAGTCTTTGCTCCTGAGACCAAGTCGAACCAGAAGGGATGGTACAGCACGATCGATCGCGTCGAGGTGGTGGACGATTACACCGTCGACATCATCACCAAAAAACCGGATCCCGTCCTTCCTGCAAGGATGACCCTGCTCGGGATCGTTCCCCCGAAGATGCTCAAGGATCCTGGTGCCAAAATTGCCATGAATCCGGTAGGGACAGGTCCTTTTCAGTTCGTAAAATGGGTCAGAGACGATCAGATCATTCTGAAGGCAAACGAGAAGTATTGGGGTGGAGCTCCCGCCATCAAGGAACTGATCTTCCGGGCCATGCCGGAGACCCAGTCCAGACTGGCTGCCCTGCAGACGGGCGAAATCGACATTGCAACCAATATCCCGCCCGACCTGGCCGAAGGTTTGAAGGGGAAAGGAAATTTCGATTTCAAATCCGTCCTCAGTACAAGGGTGATCCATTTGCAGATGCATAAGGACAAGGACCCCCTTGCGAAGCAGAAAGTCCGTCAGGCCATCAACTATGCGATCGACAAAGACAGCATCATCAAAAACATCCTGAATGGATATGGAGAAAAGATCCCCTCGCTGATCCCGAAACCTGTTTTTGGCTTCGATGCCGAATTGAAGCCTTATTCCTACGATCCCCAGAAGGCCAAACAACTACTCGCGGAAGCCGGGTATCCAAACGGCTTCGAAATCGTGATGAACGGTCCGTCCGGGAGGTACATGAGGGACAAGGAAATCTGCCAGGCGATCGCCGGGCAACTCGGGCAGGTGGGAATCCGGGTGAATCTGAAGCTCCCTGAATGGGGGACCTATGCAAGCAACATCTACTCGCATAAGACGGACCCGCTCTGGTTTATCGGCTGGTCAAACCCCGCTCTGGATCCGGACCAGTTCCTGTGGCCGACGACCCACTCCAACGAACCGGTTTCGAGAACCAGTGATCCGGAACTCGATAAGCTCCTGGAGCAGGGCCGGTCCGAGATGAACGTGGAGAAAAGGCAAAAGATCTATAGCGAGGCCATCCGCTACATCCACGACCAATCGTTTGTCGTTGTCCTGTACGAACAGAAAGACCTGGTGGGAGTGAGCAAGAGAATCGATTTTACCCCCAGGGGAGACGAAATGATCTTCCTGAAAGATGTGAAGGTCCTGAAGTAGGCCGGTTTGAAGAAAGTCTCGGTACGTGGGAAGCAAGAAGAGGGAAAGCGGGTATAATGGGTAAGGCCACTCCCCTTTCCCTCTCCCTCCTCGAAGGGGAGCCTCGTCTGTCGGCTTCACGGTTTCTTTCCGATCCCTGCCGCCAATCGAGCCCTTTTCAATTGTTTCAGAAGGTGTAAAGGTTCCATGGGAACGTATCTCCTAAAACGTCTCTGGCACAGTCTGTTGGTTCTACTGGGGATCAGCCTCTTCATTTTCTTTCTCCTTTATCTTTCAGGAGATCCGGTCGTTCTGATGATGCCTTCTGATGCGACAAAGGTGGAGCTGGAGGAAGCCAGAGAGCGGTTGGGATTTAACGAGCCTTTCCACATCCAGTATCTGCACTTTTTGGGCAGGGCGATCAAACTTGATTTCGGAGTGTCTTTGCGGCGCCAGGTGCCCTCCATCGATTTGATCAGGGAATATTTCCCCAATACCCTCATTCTGTCTGCTGTGGCTTTCGTGATTTCCATCTGCATCGCGGTCCCTGCGGGGATCCTGGCGGCCATCAAGAGGGGATCCATCTTCGATTTCCTGATCTCCATCGTTGTGCTCATCGGCCAATCGGCACCTGCATACTGGACCGGCCTCATCTTCATCCTGGTGTTTGCGGTGAACCTGGGCTGGTTTCCGACGGGAGGCTTTGGATTCACGAAGAACATGGTCCTCCCCGCGATGACCATCGCCATCTTTTCCACATCGCGCTTAGCCAGGATG
Source organism: Desulfobacteraceae bacterium (assembly GCA_003599475.1). The sequence goes on along the minus strand of QZKK01000231.1, from coordinate 20,021 downwards.
TCCCGGTCCTCCATGCTGGACGTACTGGCTCAGGACTATATTCGGACGGCAAGATCTCAGGGGATCCGTGAATGGCTCGTCAATCTGAAGTTTGCCTTAAAGAGTGCAGCCATTCCCATCATCACCCTGGCGGGCGTCGAGTTCTGCATCATGCTGGAGGGGGCGATCGTCACCGAAACGATTTTTTCCTGGCCGGGAATCGGAAGGCTCATCGTGCACGCGGTGTATGATCGAGACTACCCCGTTGTCCAAGCCTGCGTATTGTTTATCACGGTCCTGATCCTTTTTATGAATTTAGGAGTGGATATCATCTATACCTACCTGGATCCAAGAATAAAATATGGGAAATCCGCGAAATAGGCCATCCCCGATAAAGCAGTTGGATGACGCTTATGCCGTCTCAAGGTCAAAGCTCATTCTCGGTAAGGCGATCCGGAACCTGAAGGGGATCTTCGGCATCGTTGCCCTCACCGCGGTAATGTTGACAGCCATCTTTTCGCCCTATCTTGCACCTCACGATCCTCTCGTCCAGAACCTGGAAAAGAGACTGTTGCCTCCCTTCTGGGAACAAGAGGGCAGCAGCGAGTATCCCCTCGGAACAGACCACCTCGGCCGGGATGTTTTGAGCCGGCTCATTTATGGTTCGAGAGTCTCGGTGATCGTGGGTTTCAGCGCCATCTTCGTCGCGGGTTTAATCGGGGTGGTCCTCGGACTGATCGCGGGGTATTTCAGTCGATACGCCGGGGCCATCATCATGAGGGTCGTGGACATGTTCCTTTCGATTCCTTATGCCCTGATGGCGATTGCGGTGATTGCGGCGATCGGATCCGGCCTCTTCAATCTCATTCTGGTACTTGCGCTCACCCGCTGGGCCCATTATGCCCGCATCATCAACGGCGCGGTCTTAAAGATCAAGGAAGAGGAATATATCGAAGCCGCTCATGCGCGGGGCAATTCTTCCTTTCGGATCATGACACGTCAAATTCTCCCCAATGCCCTCTCGCCCATTCTGGTCCTGGCCACCCTGGAGCTGGCCTTTATGATTATCATGGAAGCGACCTTGAGCTTCCTGGGACTCGGGGTTCAACCTCCCACGCCGACCTGGGGATTGATGACCAGTGAGGGGAGAGAATATATCACCGTCGCCTGGTGGCTCATTACCTTCTCTGGATTATCCATCGTTCTGACCGTTTTGGGGGCGAATCTTCTTGGCGATTGGCTCAGAGACCGTCTGGACCCGAGGCTTCGGATTTAGGCGAAGTTACTGGAGGAATTTATCTTCCCGCGCAGAGGACCGGAAGGAATGATCGAACAGAGTGAAAATCTGCTAGAGGTCGAAGGACTGAGGACCTATTTCTATTCGAGCCGCGGGATCATCAGAGCCGCCGATGATGTAAGCTTCAAAGTCAGGAAAGGAGAGATCCTGGGGATCGCCGGAGAAAGCGGCGCCGGAAAGACCGTCATCGCCCTCTCCATCCTGAGACTGATTCCCTATCCCGGGAGAGTCGTATCCGGAAAAATCCTTTATAAAGGGGAAAATCTGCTCGAGAAGCCGTTGGCCGAGATGGTCAAGGTCCGCGGGGCTGAAATCGGCATGATCTTCCAGGACCCCATGTCTTCCCTGAACCCGGTCTTTACCATCGGCGATCAAATCACAAGCGGCATCCGGGTCCATCGGAAGTTCTCAAGAGAGAAAGCCAGGGCCGAGGCTGTGGCGATGCTCAAGAGGGTCCACATTCCGGATCCGGAGAGAAGGATCGATGCCTATCCGCATGAATTCAGCGGCGGAATGAAACAGAGAGTGATGATTGCTCTCGCGCTGAGCTGTCATCCCAACCTTCTGATTGCCGATAACCCGACGACCGCCCTCGACTCCACGATTCAACTCCAGTTCCTGAACTTGATTCAGGACCTGAGAGGGGAGTTCGGGATGACGATTCTTTACATCACTCATGACTTTGGAATCGCCGCCAGGCTGTGCGATCGGATCGCCGTATTATATGCGGGGGAGGTCATTGAAATCGGATCTGTCTTTACGGTCTTGAAAGACCCCAGGCATCCCTACACCAAAAGGCTGATCGAATCGTCCCCTGTTCCTGGGATGCATGGGAAAAAAATTGAAGCCATCGAGGGAAAGCAGCCCGACCTGGCTTTCCTGCCGCCGGGCTGTCGTTTCGCCCCCCGGTGCAAGTTTGTCCGGTCAGGCTGCGTGGAAGGGGAGCCCGAGCTGGTGGAAACGGGGACAGGAAAAGAAAGCCACGGCGTTCGCTGCATTCTGTATAAGGGGAATCGAGTTGTCTTCTGACCATTTGTTCGAAGTGAATCAGTTAAGCAAATTCTTCCCTGTCTACGGGGGATTGTTTGTCAAGAAGATCGGCGAAGTTCACGCCGTCGACAATATCAGTTTCCGGATTGAAAAAGGGGAGATTCTGGGCCTGGTGGGGGAGTCCGGTTGCGGAAAGTCGACGGTCGGTCGGCTCCTGCTGAGACTCATCGAACCTTCATCCGGCACAGTTCTTTTTCAGGGGAAGAATTTACTGGCCCTGTCCAGGAAGGAGCTGCTTCTCGTACGCAAAGAAATACAGATGGTCTTTCAGGACCCCTTCTCCTCTTTGAACCCCCGGGTCTCTGTAGGGGAGACCATTGCGGATCCCTTGCATTGTCTCACGATGACGGACCGTGACGGCATCAAAAAAAGAGTGAGGGAAATGATGCAGATCGTGGGGCTGGATCCTTCCCTGGATAGAAAATTCCCCCATGAGTTTTCCGGAGGCGACCGCCAAAGGATCGGGATTGCCACGGCCCTTGCGGTCCATCCGAAATTCGTCTTTTTCGACGAACCGGTTTCAGCCCTCGACTTGTCCGCTCAGGCCCAGATCCTCAATCTTATCCGGTACATCCGGGACCAGTTGAACATCACCGTTTTGATCGTGGCTCACAATCTGAGTGTCGTTGAATATGTGAGTGATCGCGTGGCGGTGATGTACCTGGGAAATATCGTTGAGCTGGCATCCACGGGAATCCTCTACCAGAGCCCTGCCCATCCGTATACGCGGGCCTTGATGTCTGCCATTCCCGTGATCGATCCGGTGGAGGCAAGGAATCGGAAAGAGGTTGTGCTGAGTGGCGAGATTCCAAGCCCCTTGAGAGCCCCGAGCGGCTGCAAGTTCCATACGCGCTGCCAGAATTTCATCGGGGATATCTGTGTTCACGAAGCCCCGCCGTTGACGGATATCGGAAACGGGCATCTGGTCGCCTGTCATTTGGCTCATTGAGCATTTTTTTAGAGGAGGAACCTTTGGAAAAACTGGTTTTCCCGCTCGATCCGGTATTACTATCCCGATATGTCGAGGATTTAGGTCGACATGGAGCCCTTCCGGAGGGAGGCTGCTTTCGTCCGGTTTATTCGAGGCAGTGGGATGAAGCAAAGAACCGGGTGCGGCAGTGGATGGATGAGATCGGGCTTGAAGTCAGGGAAGATGCAGTAGGGAATCTCTTCGGCAGGCTGTCCGGGCGGGAACCGGGGGTCATCCTGACCGGATCCCATCTCGATACGGTTAAAAGGGGCGGAAAGTATGATGGGGCTCTTGGAATCATTGCGGGCCTTATGGCTGTTCGCGCCTTGAAAGAGACCTTCCCAAAGCCTCGAAAATCGATCGAAGTGGTTGCCACCTGCCAGGAGGAGAGCAGCCGGTTCAGCGGCAACTTCTGGGGCACCCGGGCAATCCTCGGGAAAATTGGAGAAGCGGAACCGGATCGGATCAAGGACCCCGAAGGAATCTCAATCGGGCAAGCGATGAGGGAACGGGGCTATGACCCTACTGCAATCCCTGCGGCCAGGAGAGAGGACATCGGGGCTTTTGTAGAGCTTCATGTGGAGCAGGGAAAGATCCTCGAATCCGAAGGAATTGCCATCGGAGTGGTCCATGCCATTACCGGGATCACCCACTCGAAGTTCGAGGTCATCGGTCAGAGCAACCATGCAGGAACAACCCCCATGGATCTGCGCAGGGATGCCCTGACTGCGTTTGCCGAAATGGCGTTGGGGATCGACCGGATTGCCCGCGAGGCCGGGCGACCTGCGGTTGCCACCATCGGAACCGTCCATGTCTTTCCGGGAGCCATTGCGATTATTCCCGAACGCGTGGAATTTACCTTGGATCTTCGACATCCGGAAGCCTCCATCAAAGAGAAGCTCAACCAGGAGATCCAGGATCTCTGCCGTCGGATCGCAGAGAGAGAAAAACTGGAGATCCGGATGGATCCGATCCTTGAAATCCCGGGGATCCCCATGAATCCGGAAATCGTAAAGATCCTTGAGCAGGCAGCCCGGAGACAAGGAGCTTCCTATAAGCTTATGGTGAGCGCGGCCGGTCACGACGCTCAGATATTTGCCCAACGCTGCCCGACAGCCATGATCTTTGTCCCCAGCCGGGAGGGCCGCAGCCATTGCCCGGAGGAGTATACTTCAGAAGAAGATGCCCTCAAAGGGATCGAAATCCTGGCCGCGGCATTGTATCAGCTGGCCTATTGATGATCTCCAGGACACGGGTATCGAAAAAATGATGCGTGTTGCTCGGTTTCAGGAGAAAAACAATGAAAATGTCGAACATCCCTTTCGAGACAACAGACTGGAGTCGGGTGGAACGTACGGAACATACCGGGGAGAAGGGAAAAGCCTTCTGGAGGACCCAAAACTTCGGGGACATCCGCGTGCGAATGGTCGAATATACCCCCGGATACCTGGCCGACCACTGGTGTGAAAAAGGGCATGTCCTGCTTTGCCTGGAGGGTGAGCTCGAAACCGAACTGGCGGACGGCCGCCGGTTCGTTCTAAAACCCGGTATGAGTTATCAGGTTGCCGATCATGCGGAGGCCCATCGATCGGGGACAAAGGCAGGAGCGACCCTGTTTATCGTGGATTAAACGTCGACCCCCAGCCAGCTACGGAGGAGATATCCGGATAGAAAGCTTACGGCTGCGACGCCGAGGCTTATGCCGCTCATTTCGAAAAAGCGCCTCCGGAACGGAACCCCCTTGGCAACGGAGATGTAGTAGTTGAAAAGGGCGATGAGAGAAACCGCAGCGGCCAGCGAGCAGAGCAGGCTGGCGTAGAGATGGTCGATGACCAGGTAAGGGAGAATCAGAACGACCACCGCCACGACGTAGGCGCATCCGGTATAGACGGCCGCCTTTATCGGGCCTTTGACGGACTCCTCCGATTTCGTAGAAAGATATTCCGATGCTCCCATGGAGAGGGCCGCCGCGATGCCGGTGATCGAGCCGGTCAAGGCAACGAGCCTTGTTTCCTGAAAAGCCAGCGTGAAGCCGGCCAGGGCGCCGGTCAGCTCCACCAGCGCATCGTTTAATCCCAATACGACCGATCCGATATAGCGCAGCCGCTCCTCATCCAGCATTGCAATTAAGGCATTCTCGTGTTCGTTTTCATCCCGGGCGATCGAGTCCGCCTCCTTCACCTCCTTGGGGATTTGTCCGTATTTTTTCTGAGCCTGCTCTTCTCCTCCCTCCATGAGCTTGATGCCGAAGGTGAAGCCGAAGATGCGGCTGATCAGATAATAGCCCCAGACCTTGAGCTTTTTGGGCTCGACCTCGCAATGGGTATAGGTGCGCCAGATGCGATAGTGTCCGAGCTCGTCTTCGGCGATCTTTTCCAGGATGCGCCTGTTTTCGGACCCCTCGATCGTCCGGGCCAGTCTTCGGTAGATCCGGGATTCGGTGATCTCATTGCGCTGATATTCAATGAGACGCTCTTTCAGCTCCCCTGTGATGGGCATCCTTTTTTCCTTCCAGGCAGTCGGTTTTTTAAAGCTGCCCAAAGACGGGTCGGAATCTCCCAGTCGATGAGGTGATTCCATTGTAGGAAGGATACGCGATGAAATCAACACACTGCCCCAATTTCAGATCGGATTTCAGATCGGATCCAGAGCGTGCTTGACAGTTTCGAAGGAAGTGGGTTAGTTTGACCGGCCGGCGCAGTTGTGCAGACTGCCTGAGCAAATTTGAAGCGACGAGGTTTCTTAAGAATCGATGAAGCGATATTCATATCCGTTTTCCGCCATCGTGGGGCAGGAAAAAATGAAAACCGCGCTGCTGCTCAATGCGGTGGACCCAGGAATCGGCGGGGTGCTGATCAGCGGGCAAAAGGGAACTGGCAAATCGACGGCCGTAAGAGCACTCTCCCATCTCCTGCCGGAAATCGAAGCGGTTTCCGACTGCCCGTTCCACTGTCCGGGGAATGATCCATCCAATATGTGTGCGTCATGCCTTGAGAGAGCCTCCGGAGGAGAAAACCTGCCTCTTTCCAGGCGGACCCTGCCCATCGTGGAACTGCCGTTGAGTGCGACCGAAGACCGGGTGGTCGGCACCCTCCATGTGGAGCATGCGTTGAAAACGGGCGAACGCAGATTCGATCCGGGGCTTCTGGCGGCTGCAAACCGGGGCATCCTGTATGTGGATGAAGTCAACCTGCTGGACGATCATCTGGTGGATATCCTGCTGGATGCCGCGGCATCGGGTGTCAATATCGTCGAAAGGGAAGGGATCTCGCACACCCATCCGGCCCGGTTCATGCTGGTGGGTACGATGAACCCGGAGGAAGGCGACCTTCGGCCCCAGTTCCTGGATCGATTCGGGCTCACCCTCACCGTCCGGAGCCTGCCGGACCCCGAAATGCGCAGGGAGATCGTGCGGCAGAGACTCGAGTTTGACCGGGACCCCGAAAGGCTTCTTAAGAATTGGGCCGTCTCGGAAGACATCCTTAAAAAACTGATCGCTCAGGCGCGCAAATGCCTTTGCGGCGTCCAGGTGCCGGATGCGATGATTGCGCTTGCGGTTCGGCTGTCTCTTGAGGCGGGAGTCCAGGGGCACCGGTCGGACATCATCATCTTAAAGGCCGCCAGGGCGCTGGCGGCGATTCTTGAAAAAGATCGAATCGAAAAAGAACATGTTTTGGAAGCCGCCAGGTTTACGCTTCCCCACCGCGTCTCCGGGGCTGACTTTTCGACTGCAGAAAAGCTGGATGAGAAACTCGAAGAAGCGATCTCAAGAATTGCAGACGACCGGCCCGCCTCAAAAGCTGCGGGAAGCGACGAGGCCAACAGGGATGTGAACCTTGACTGCTGGTATGAAGTCCCCACCCAGGTGCCGGGGCATGTGGCCGCCTCCAGCACGGATATGATCTTTTCGCTGATCGAGGAGAAAAAAAAACTCTATTCGATGCCGATGAACGGATCTGCGTCGACGATATCGATCTCGAGCGGCTCAAGACCGGGGGGAAATTCGAGGGGAGGCTTTCGCAAACCGGTGCTTTCTCAGGACCGGGCAGATATTTCAAAGCCGTACCGGTGAAAGAAGGCGAAAACATCTTTCATGTCGCCGTCGATTCCACATTGCGTGCCGCCCTGATTCGAAAGGGGCTCTGCAAGACTTCCGAAGCCTTCACCATCTCATCCTGTGATCTTCATAAGAAACTGTTCAAACGGCCCGTAAAGAAACTGATCGTCTTTGTGGTGGATTCTTCCGATTCGATGGGGCAGGGCGCCTTTGCGAGAATGCAGGCTGCCAAGGGAGCCGTTTTGGCCATCCTTTCCAAGGCGCACCTCGGAAGGCATCGGGTTGCGCTGGTCGCCTTCCGGGATGAATCCGCCGAACTCGTTCTGCAGCCGACTTCGAGCATCTCATTGGCCCGGTCGCGTCTCAAGGCGCTTCCGACAGGAGGGGCAACCCCGCTTGCAGACGGATTGATAAAGGCATGGCGGATCGTTAAAACCGAGCGGATAAAGGATCCCAAAATCAAACCACTGCTGGTGATCCTATCCGACGGGGAGGCCAATGTGCCGCACGATCCGGGGCTCAAATACCGGGAAGTCGAAGAAGAACTGCTCCGGGCCGCTCAAAGAATCGGTAAAGAAAGGATCCATTCCATCGTAATCGATACAAAGCGGTCCTGGGAAAAACCCGGCGAAATGCTGCGGGTCGCCCAAGCCCTCAAAGGCGTCTACCACCACCTCAACCGGATCAAGGCAAGAGATGTCATCGAGTTTGTGACCGCATTTTAACCACGAAAAGCACGAAAGACACGAAAATAATCGCGCGGAGGGGCAGGGAAGAGATTGGAGGGAAAGAGGGCATGATCTATCCGTTTCATCAGCTCGCTTTCACAAAAGGGATCCCGGCCGACCGTTCGCTTCGGATTTCGGCATAGAGCCGGCGGTGCCATTCTTCGGCCTTTGAAAGCGGCATTCCGATCCGATCGAGAACCTCCTGTCGTCCCGGTAAGCAGAAAACGGGGCAATCCCGGCTGATCCCTTTGATCCCATCGCCGTCGAACTCGTATGGGTAGAGGAGGCAGAGCAACGGGCGTACTTCGACCGGCAAGCTGCAGCCGGCCTCCCCCAGGAAGAAGCATCGCCGCAACAGATCGGTTCGCATCACCCTGCGGAAGCCGTCCGGCGACAGGACAAGGGCAGCCCAATACGGATCGCCGCCTCCATCCGCGTACTCGGCGGTTGCAAGCGCAAAGACCGTAAAATCCTCCTGCCCCCGAAAACGGGCGATTCTTGCGACATCGCCGATCGTAAGATAGATTTGAACCCCGACGCAACAGGACCGGCCGTCTGCGGCGCAACGAATGCAGGGCGAGTTCATAGATCCCATCCCCCATATCCTGTCGGTCAGGCAGTCTTTTGCGGTCCGATTTCCGATGGAAAACAGGTTTGAAGAATCGTATGCTTCGGCATCTTCGATACCATCCGATTGAAGGGGGCTATAGGGCGGCGAAGAGATTTCGGGTAAAGCTGTCCAGAATGCCCCAACCGATAAAGGAGAACAACAGGCCCGCGGCGCATACGGTCAAAAGGGCGCTTACGGGTGCGGGAACGGGGATGTAGGCGGCATCGGCGTGTGCATCGAAATAGATCGCGCGGGCAATCCGCATGTAATAAAAGAGGCTTAAGACCGTATTGACCAGCACGGCGACAACCAGAAAAGTCAGGTGGCTTTCCCAGAGAGCCGAGATCAGAATCCACTTGACCGCAAAACCCGCAAGCGGCGGGAGCCCGACTAAGGAAAAGAGAAAAAACATCATGAAGGCCGAAAGCACCGGGTTTTTGCGGCCGAGTCCCGAAAAGCTCTGGATATGATCGGAACCGGTCTGCTTTTCCACCAGGCCGCAGACCGCAAAGGCTCCGAGGTTCATCAGCATGTAGACGGCTGCATAGGCTGCGATTGCGCTTAAGCCCGCTGTTCCGGAGAGGACAACGGCACCGCATGTCAGATATCCCGCATGGGCGATCGAGGAATAGGCCAGGAGCCGCTTGACGCTGCTCTGCCAGTAAGCGGAGAGATTGGCTACGGTCATGGTCAGAACGGCAAACCCGGATATCGCGAGCACCAGATACCGGCTGAACTCCGGGGTCGCATCGAGCGTAAGCATCTGAATCCAGCGCGCAACGGCGATCACGGCCGCGGATTTGGAGGCCACACTGAGCCATGCCGCAATATCGGCGCCCGCGCCTTCGAAAGCGTCCGGGCTCCAGAAGTGCATCGGGACCAGGGAGATCTTAAAACCGACTCCGACCAGAAGCCCCACCAGTGCGACAATCGTCGTGGTCTGAATGGGGCCCGATGCCAGCGTCTTTGAAATGGTCAGGACATCGAGGCTGCCCGTCAATCCGTAGAGAAGCGAGATCGCATAGATCATGACCGCCGAGCAGACCGCACCGAACACGGTATACTTGGTCGCCCCTTCCGCCGCCTTGGGGTCGCTCCGGCGGAAGCCGACCAGGATATAGGAAGGAAGCGACGCCAGCTCGAATGCGATGGCGAAAAAAAGAAGGTTCCGGGTCGAAGAAAGCAGGATCATGCCGATCAGGCTTCCCAGAAGCAGCGACCAGAAGACCGGCCATTCCACTGTATTTACCTGCCAAAGCGAGGTGGAAAGGATGAATACCCCGAAAAGAAAAAGCGAAAGCAGCATGCATACGAAAAGAAACAGCGGATCGAAGATGATGCTGTCCGAGAAAATGGAGGCGGCAAAAGGGGCACCCGTTGCAGCCTTCTCGCCCGCTCTGGAGAAGAGCCAAGCGGCGGATGCGACGGACAGAAGGACGCCGAGTCCGAAAATACCGGAAAGCACCTGCTGCAGCCGCTTTCCCCGGAAGGCAAGCGCGGCGGTCAAGACGCCGCCGATGGTTCCGGTTTGCAGCAGAACAGGCCAGATCTGCATGAGTTCGGTGGTTGTGGGTGTCGTGAGCAAGGAAGGTACTCCCCTATATTACAAGCTTCAAGATATGATCGAGCGATCCGTGAACGAAGACCAGCACCGTCTGCCAGGGCAAAACGCCCATGGCAACGCACAGGATCGCCATGGGGGTCATCACCTGGACTTCCCGAGTCGAGATTTCCGGCAGTCCCGCGTACTCCGGTTTTGGCATGCCCAGGAAAACCCGCTGAATGGCCCATAGGATGTATCCTGCGGTGAGCACGGCTCCGGAAGCGGCCAGTATGGTCAGAAGCCTGGCTCCGAAGGTCCCGATGACCGTCGACTGCCAGCTCCCCAGCAGCACATAGATCTCGCCGATGAACCCGGCCAGCCCGGGAAGCCCCATCCCCGCGAAAAATCCCAAGATGGAAAGGCCCGTATATACCGGCATCTTCGAGGCCAGACCCCCCAACCGGGTCATATCCCGGTGATGAACGCGTTCGTAGACGACCCCGACCAGGAAAAACATGGCGGCGCTGGTAATTCCGTGGGAGAGCATCTGGAACATGGCCCCCTGGAAACCGCCCTCGGTCAGAAGTGCGATCCCCAGCAGCACAAACCCCATATGAGAAATGGAGGAATACGCCACGAGTCGCTTGAAATCGGTCTGGGCAAGCGCGCAGAGGGCCCCGTATAGGATGTTGATAACCCCCAGGATACCGATCACCCAGGCGGTGGTCTCCAAAGCGCCGACCTGGTTCAGGATCGGATAGCTGATTCTCAAGAGCCCGTAGCCGCCCATCTTCAGGAGGAGTCCGGCAAGAATCATGCTGATTGCAGTCGGAGCCTCCACGTGCGCATCGGGAAGCCACGTGTGGAACGGAAAGACCGGGATCTTGATGGCGAATGCGATAAAAAGCAGGATGAAACAGGTGATCCACATGCCCTGGTGGGTGGCAAAGTCAGGCAGCGTCCCGGGGAGGCTCAGGTGGATGAGGTTGAAGGTGTGGGCCCCCTGGTAGTTGCTGGTAAAGTAGAACCAGAGCATGGCGATCAGCATCAGGACGCTTCCGGCCAGCGTATAGAGGAAGAACTTGATGGCCGCGTACTCCTTCCGCGCCCCTCCCCAGATGCCGATCAGAAAATACATGGGAAGCAGCGTCAGCTCCCAGAAGACATAGAAGAGGAAGAAATCGAGTGCGGTAAAGACCCCGAGAATTCCTGTCTCCAGGAGAAGGAAGAGCATGAAGTAGCCGCGCTGTCCTTTTGCGATGCTCCAGCTTGCCAGGCAGGCAAGGCAGGATATCAGTGCGGTCAGAATCACCAGCGGGAAACCGATTCCGTCGATGCCCAGGAAATAATCGATGTTGAAGCCCGCCGAGTGGATCCAGGGCAAAAAGTTGGCCAGCTTGATGCCGTGCTGATAGTCGGTTCCGAAAACGATTTCCGGGGCCCCCCAGAAATGCGGAAAGGTCAGAAGCGTCAGCGCGAAGGTGACCAGCGTCGCTCCGAAAGCGGTTTCTCGGATCCACCGCTGCGGTACGAAAAGCACCGCCGCCATGCCGATCAGCGGCATGAAGACAATCCAGGAAAGAAGCCAAGTGGTATTCATCGTTTCTTTTTTTACCCTCTAGTTCATGATGTGATAGATGCCGATAAAACCGACCAGAACGGCCACGGCGGTCGTCATGGACAGAATATAAACCCGGACGCGGCCCGTCTGCCCGTAGCGGGCCAGATTGCCGCCGGCAAGAGCGATCCAGGCGGCGCCGTTGACCGCACCGTCTACGATGCGATTGTCCAGAATCCGTCCGCTGAAGAATGCGCTCTCTCGGACCCAGCGGGCAGATCCGTCCGCAATGCCGTCGAGGATGGTGCGATCGAACCATCTGCCGAATGCCGAGAGCGCCAGCACCCCGCCGACAAAAACGGCGTGATAGATTTCGTCAAAATAGAACTTATTCACAAGCAGGGTGTGAAACCGGCTGAACCGGAGCATCACCGCTTCCGTTGAGATGATCCCGAAGCTGTAGATCAGATACGCCGCGAGAAATCCAAGCCCCATCGCGACAATTGCGACGGCGGTGGCTTCCTTGTGGAACGGCTGGGCATGTGCCGTGTGCGCTCCGGCGGCTGCCGTATGGGAAGCTTCGGCGGTCGCATGATCCGTTCTGTCCGTCTGATTCGCCTGGCGCATCTGATTCATTTGAGCGCTGACCGACCATTCGGGCTGCGCTCCGGCGATAAAGCCGATCAGGCCGCTTCCGGCCGAGGCGTGCCCGCCCGAGGCGGCCCCCTTGACCGGCAGGCTTCCGAACCAGCCGATCGAAATCGTGAGCACCGCGAGGAAGACAAGCGGCACCCACATCACTTTCGGGGACTCGTGCGCGTGATCGTGAACGTGGTGATCCCGTGCCCTCGTATGGAAGGTCAAAAGATAGAGCCGCATCATGTAAAATGCGGTGAGTGCAGCCCCCGCCGCCGGCACCAGGAAAAGAATCGCATGCGCCGGATGGACGCTGACAAACTCCAGCATGGAGGCCAGCATGGCGTCCTTCGAATAGGCGCCGCTTAAAAAGGGGACTCCGGAGATCGCGCAGGTGGCAATCAGAAAGGTCATGCTTGTAATCGGCATCTTCCGGTGAAGGCTTCCCATCCTGCGGATGTCCTGCTCTCCCCCGCATCCGTGGATGACGCTTCCGGATCCCAGGAAGAGAAGCGCCTTGAAGCAGGCATGGGTGATCAGGTGGAAAAGCCCGGCAACCCAGCCGCCCATTCCCAGGGCGAGAACCATATAGCCGAGCTGGCTGACGGTCGAGTACGCAAGCACTCTCTTGATGTCGGTCATGACGACTGCAATCAGCGCGCTCATGATCAGGGTCACCGCACCGATGTAGGCGATGAAAAGGAGTGCGGTCGGAGTCAGGATCGGAAAGATCCTTCCGACCAGGTAGACTCCGGCTGCCACCATCGTTGCGGCATGGATCAGGGCGCTGACCGGGGTGGGGCCCTCCATCGCGTCCGGAAGCCAGACGTGCAGGGGGAACTGGGCGCTCTTTCCCACCGCGCCGAAGAAAAGACAGATGCCGGCAAAAGTCAGAAGCCCGGTACGATCCGCAAAGGCGCCCCCTTCGACGCTTGCGAAGATCCCTTCCAGGGTGAGGTCGCCTGCAACCGAAAGGATCACGGCGATTCCGACGATAAAGAGAAGATCCCCTACCCGGTTTACGATGAAGGCTTTCTTGGCCGCATTGGAAGCGCTTTCCTTCTCGTACCAGAAACCGATGAGAAAATAGCTGCAGATTCCCACCAGTTCCCAGAAGATGAAAAGCCCGATCAGCGAAGCCGAAAGGATGAGGCCCAGCATGGAGAATCCGAAAAGGCAAAGATAGGTGAAAAAGAGCGGAAACCGCTTGTCTCCGTGCATGTAGCCGATGCTGTAAACGAAAATGGCGCTTGCGACCAGGGTGACCATGACGAACATGGCGATCGTCAGGTTGTCCACGCGGATGCCGACATCGATCAGCCGGTCTCCGATGAAAAGCCAGGGGACGCGTACGATCAGGGTCCCCGGATGCATCGTGATCCAGGCAACGGCCGAGGAGAGTGCGATCAGCGCCGATGTGATCATCAAACCGGCTGCGAGCATCCCGGCTTTGGGGTCCCCCATCCGGCGGCCCGCAAACAGGAGCAGTAGAAATCCTGCAAACGGCAGCAACCATGCAACAGTCAAGGCATAGGGAATCGCGTTAGGAGTCATGACGCTTCGTTATCATCCTTTCAGTCGGTCGCCCCGATCGATGTCGATGCTGGCGATCACATGGTAGAAGTTTAAGAATATGGCCAATGCCACTGCCGCCTCAGCCGCGGCGATGACGATGATGAAGAGCGCTGCGGTCTGCCCGTCCAGCCCGCCGATGCCGTGCCGGCTGAAAGCCACCAGGTTGAGGTTTGCGGCGTTCAACACGAATTCGACACCGATTAAAATGGCAATGGCATTGCGTTTGCTGATGATGATGGCCAGGCCCAGCACCAGCAGAATCGACGAAACGGTGAGATATTGCGTCAAGGCGATCATGCGGCTCTCCTTTTTTCCTCTTCCTGCATCCGGCTTTGCTCCCTGCCGGGTCCTCTTCCAGGCCTAGGAGCCGGCACCGTGGGGCGCACCAGGTAGGCGGCCCCCAGCAAGGCGACCAGCAGCAGAACCGAAGCAAGCTCGAAGGGACCGATATACCTTTCGAGGATCGTGGAGCCGAAGTCTGCCACCGTCGCGACAGCCGAAGGTTCGGCGTTCGGCCACGGCGTCTCGGCGACCGCAACACTCAGCCCGATAAGCAGAATCAGGGAGACCGCCGCAAGCCACACCGCCTCCGATCGACGTGGAAGCAGTTGGGGGGCGAGATGCTTCGATGTCAGCATCACGCCGAAGACCATCAAAACGGCGACCCCGCCGGCGTAGACGATGATTTGAATGACTCCGAGAAACGGGTCGCCGAGTACGAAATAGAGTCCGGCCACGGCAAGAAGCATTCCGATCAGAAGATAGGCCATCCGGACGATGTCGTTTGTCAGCAGGATCACTGCGCCCGCAGTAACGGCAACCAGTGCAAACAGATAAAAAAGGATCGATTCGATCATGGTTATTACGCTCCCGGCAGATGCTTGCGGGACAGCCGTCCCAGCATGTAGGGGCTGTTGAGGTACCCGAAAACGGCCCAGTACGTATAGAAGACAACCCCTGCCAGCGCCAGGACCCCAAGCGCCAGAACCCCCAGGGCGTACTGGGTGAAATGCTGGAAATCGACAAGATAAGGATTCAACAGCATCCAGAAGCTGTTTCCGAGGAAAAGGACCATGGTCAGCGGCAGCAGGTATTTGACGCAGGCGTGCATTACCTGGTCGATCCGGATCCGGGGAAGCGTCCAGCGAATCCACATCTGTACGAAAACCAGGATCCCGCTTTTGATCAGAAACCAGAGCGGTCCTCCGGTCAGCCGATCCCCGAAAGGAGAATTCCATCCACCCAGGAAAAGAATGGCTGCAAGCCCCGAGACCATGAACATCGCCGCATATTCGGCGAAGAAAAACATCACGAACCGAAATCCGGAATACTCCGTGTGGAATCCTGCGACAAGCTCGGACTCGCCTTCCGGCAGGTCGAACGGGGCGCGTTTGCAGCTTGCCAGAGAGGCCGTATAGTAGGTGAAAAAGGCCACGAACACAAAGGGGTTCTGAAACATCAGCCAGTGGAACCACCCGCCGGACTGGGACTCTCCGATTTTCGTCAAATCGACCGATCCGACGATCATGACCGGAATCAACAGGCTCAACCCCATCGGGATCTCGTAGCTGACAAGCTGGCAGGCCTCCCGCATCGCCCCGTAAAGGCTCCACTTGTTGTTCGACGCCCAACCGGCCAGAATGACCGCCAGGACCTCCAGACCGAGCATGGCCAGGACAAAGAGAAGCGAGACATCCATTCGCCTGAACACCCAGGTCGCCCCGAACGGGATGGCGGCAAATGCGGTAAACGCGGAGACCAGCGCGATATAGGGGGCCAGCCGGAAGAGGATGCCGTCTGCGGCCGCCGGGATGAGGTCTTCCTTCTGGACGAACTTCAGCCCGTCTGCCAGCGACTGCGCCCAGCCATGCCAGCCGCCCGTCCGCATGGGGCCGAGGCGGGACTGGATTCGTCCTGCGATCTTCCGTTCTCCGTAGATGCCGATCATCGAAATCAGGGATACAAATCCCAGCAACCCGTTCATCACCACCAGATCGCGGAGAATCCAGGGAAGCGCCGGGTTGATGAACCGGCCCACCACCCAGGTAAAGAGGATTGTACCCGCGATCGACCCCAGAAAAATGAAGGGGGCCGCCCGCAAAAGCAGCGGGCCTGTCGATATCGCCAATCGGATCAACCGATCCGCCCAGAGGGGGATGGTTCTCCGATCCGTCGCCGGTTGTCTCTCGTATGACATCATAAGCTTTTCATTCTCGTGTGAAACTTCATGCTAATTGCTTTGCCACGAAGACACCAAGACACTAAGGAACACCAATAAAATCATATTCTTTCTTTGTGCCTTCGTGCCTTTGTGGCAAAATTTTTCCATTCTACCGGTCCACCTCTCCCATCACCACGTCCAGACTTCCGATCATCGCCGCGACGTCGGCAAGGAGGCAGCTCTGGGCTAATTCTTCCAGGATCGAGAGGTTGCAGAAGCTTGGGCCCCGCACCTTGACCCGGTAGGGGACGCCGCCGCCGTCTGATACGATGTAAAATCCCAACTGTCCCCTGGGGTTTTCGATCTCATGGTAGATTTCGCCGGCCGGCAGCTTCAGCGTTCTCGGCACCTTTGCCTGAACGGGTCCCTCGGCCAGCTTTTTCAAAGCCTGGCGAACGATTCGAATCGATTGCTCCATCTCGAGAACCCGGACGAAGTAGCGATCCCAGCAGTCCCCGACCGTGCCGTATCGCCCTTCTCCTACGGGAATATCGAAGTCGAATTCTTCATACCGGCAGTAAGGGGTCGCCTTCCGCAGATCCCACTTGACTCCGCTTCCGCGCAGGCAAGGGCCTGTAAGCCCGTAAAAAACGGCGGTTTCCGCCGGACAAACCCCCACGTTGCCGGTTCGTTTGACAAAGATATGGTTGAAGCTCAAAAGGTCGTTGTACTCTTTGATCTTGTACTGAAAGAAGTCGAGAAACTCTTCACAGTTTTCGACAAACCCCTTCGGCAGATCTTCCCGCACGCCCCCGATGGTAATATAGGAGTAGGTCAGCCGTGCTCCGCACACCGACTCGAAAAGATCCAGAATCCATTCCCGCTCCCGGAAACAGTAGAGAAACGGGGTAAAGGCTCCCATGTCCAGGCCGTAGGTGCCTACTGCGACCAGATGCGATGCGATGCGGTTCAACTCGGCCATGAGGACCCGGATGTACTGGGCGCGTTCGGGAACCTCGATGCCGGCGAGTTTCTCCACTGCCAGGGCGAAACCGAGGTTGTTGTTCATCGAAGCCAGGTAATCCATCCGGTCGGTGTAAGGAGTGAACTGCCGCAAGGGGAGGTGTTCGGCGATTTTCTCCGCACAGCGGTGCAGGTAGCCGATATGCGGGGTCGCCTTCAGGATCAGCTCCCCGTCGGTTACGAGAACGACCCGTAGCACCCCGTGTGTGCTGGGGTGTTGAGGACCCATGTTGACGAGCAGTTCCTCGGTCCGCACATCGGAGGGGACTTCGCCGTCAAACAGGGGATCCGGTCTGGACTGCAGAGTGATTTCGTTCATGGCTTGATCTCCCATCCGTGATATTCAGCCGGATCCTGATAGTCTTTGCGCAGCGGATGGCCCGTCCAGTCTTCGGGCATGAGGATGCGGCGGGGATCCGGATGGTTGAGAAACTTCACTCCCATCATGTCCCAGGCTTCCCGTTCGTGCCATTCGGCAGCCGCCCAGATGCCGCTTGCCGATTCGATCCGAGGGTCTACCCGGTCCAAAGATACCTTTACGGCGATTGCGTGCACGTGAGGAATGGAAACCAGGTCATAGGAGAGCTCGATTTCGTTGCGCTGCGGATAATCCACGGCGGTGATGCAGCGCAGAAGATCGAACCGGAGCGCGGGGTCTTCTTTGAGAAACGTGCAAAGTCCGATCAAACGGTCCGGCTTGACCCGGATATGCGGATGCATGCCGTCTGGAACCGATGCGTCGATTGCGTCGGTCAAACGGGACTCCAACAGGTTTATGATTTCTTTTGCAGTCACCGGTCCTCTTTCCGTGCGATGGTATGGGTGCTGATTTTTTCCTGAAGCCGCATGAGGGCTTCGATCAGGGCCTCCGGCCGGGGCGGGCAGCCGGGAACGTAGATATCCACCGGAACCACCCGGTCGACTCCTTTGACCACATGGTAGCCGTGCTTGTGATACGGCCCGCCGCTGATCGCGCAGGAGCCCATGGCCATGACGTAGCGGGGTTCGGCCATCTGTTCCCATAGACGCCGGAGCCTTTCGGCCATCTTGAACGTGACGGTTCCGGCAACGATCATCAGGTCCGACTGCCGGGGGGTCGCTCTGAATGCGCCCGCCCCGAAGCGGTCCAGATCGAAGCGGCTTGCGCCGACCGCCATCATTTCGATGGCGCAGCAGGCGATTCCGAAAGTCATCGGAAAGATGGATCGCTTTCTCGCCCAGTTGAGTATGTAGTCGATGCCGTCGGTCACAAGACCGGCTTCGAGTTTTCCTTCGATGAGTGCCATGCGCCTATCCCCGTTTGTCCGTATGCGGTATCGAACCGGACCTGACCCAGTCCAGGTACCCGAACTTCCACAAATAGCAGAATCCGATGATGATCAGTCCGAAAAAGAACATCATCTCCGTAAACACAAGGAATCCCGAGCCGTTCAGGATATACGATTTGAAGGTGACGGCCCAGGGATAAAGGAGAGCGATTTCAACATCGAACACCAGAAACAGGATGGCGACGACATAAAATCGAAGATCGAATTGGACCCATGCCGATCCGATCGTCGGCTCTCCGCATTCATAGATTTCATCTTTCATCCCCCCCGGATTGCTTGGTCGAATCAGCTTGCCGAAGATCAGTGTGCCGAGTCCCATTCCGATTCCGGCGGCGACAAAAAGCAGAATTCCCAGCATGAAGCGTTCAGAATCGGTCATTCCGTATTCTCCTTTGCCGTGTTCTCTTTGGCCGCACTCTCCCTGGGCGGAGCCGGGGCCTCATCGAGGCTGCGGCAAAACGCAGGGTCGTCCGCATGGGCCATCAGCTCGCGCTTGGCAGGCTCATCGGTCCGGCACTTTTCCAGGGTGCGAACCGCCCAGACGGGAAGGGGGTTCTTTGACAGCCAGGCCGGTTCGACGGTTCTCCAGCCTTTCTTGGCAAGATTGACATAGTCGGCGACGAGGTCCCCGCGGCGATACCGGGAATTGTCGTGAACTGCGCCCATCGCAAGGCAGCCTGTCGGACAGACTTCGATGCAGAGGCCGCAAAAAAGACAGGTGCCGTGATCGATCCGATATTCCCGTATGGCCCCCCCGACGGCGATTCCCTTGGTTTTGGAGATCTTGCGGGGGCCGGTCTTGGACATCCGGATGCAATCGACCGGGCAGGCCTTGGCGCAGGCCTCGCATGCGATGCAGCGCTCGATTTCATAGGAATGGAATCCCCGGAACCGGGGCTGAAGAACCGGTGCGACTTCCGGATACTGGACCACAACCGTCCGGGCAAAAAAATACGGAAGCGTCACCCGAAGCCCCTTTGCGATGGTTTCGACTGCACGATAAATATTTCTGAAATACTCCATACACATACCCACCGGTTTTGCCGGATTCATTCAGGGTCAAATCGAGGACCCTTTCGACTGTCCCTTTAGATTATATATGATCGATTCCAGGAAGCGGACATACCGGTGCGCCCTGTTGTAGCATCACAAGGAAAACCCATCCGCCAAGACGTCCGTCAGTTCCCGATTCTCAAAACCCACCCTGAAAAACGGGTACTGTTTCGAAAGGCCCCCCCAGGGGCGAAACGAGTCTTATACCCCATATGAAAAGAAATGGCAAGGGCCATTTTTGATTTTTGATTTTTGATTTTTGATTGGAGATTTTAGATCCGGATGAGGCTTTTTATTTCGAATTTGTCCTTCGATTAGCTCAGGATGGTGAGCCGATCGAACCATATCGGATTTCATGTAGTTTCATATGAGTGCTTCGTTTGATTATTTCTTCATTTGAATACTTTGTCTTATTGTTTGGATTTTGGTGCTTGGAATTTGGAATTTTCTTTG